>JBKJTJ010000058.1:0-12248 GCA_046590855.1 Actinomycetota bacterium | reverse complement strand
CGGGACGCACCGGCCTGCGTGCTAATCTTCACGTCGCATCACGGCGCCTGCAGGTTGCACGTGGTCCACTCGTCCGGGTGGCGGAATGGCAGACGCGCTAGCTTGAGGTGCTAGTGCCCTTAACGGGCGTGGGGGTTCAAGTCCCCCTCCGGACACCGAGATCCACCCCCTGTGACGACGCAGCCCGCCGACCCCGGAGGGACGGCGGGCTGGCCTGTCGCGAGCCGGGACCTAGAGGCCGAGCTTGCCCGCGATGCCGCCGGCCCCGCCCAGACCGCCGAGCAGGTCGGCGGGGTTGATGCCGAGCTTGCCCAGCAGGTCGGCGTGCTGGTCAGTGTCGACCTGGTCGGGCAGCTCGGACTCGGCCTGGCTCGCCTTGGCGTCGTCCCCGCGGCTGCGGAGCAGCTCGAGGATCTGTTGCTTGTCGATCTGCATGACGGTGGCTCCCTTTCGCTGACGGCGGGTCCTCTTCGACGACCCGCTCGGACCCAGCCTCTACCCAGTTCTGCGTCGGTCACCAGCCCTCCCGCCGCGTCGTGCCGCTCTGTGACGCGGCGCCGCGTCACAGAGCAGCGCGCGGCGTGCTTGACGTGATCACGTCGGGCGAGGGTCAGCGGCCGTGCAGCGCCTTCTCGCGGTACATCTCGACGTCCGCGACAGCGACCAGGGTCGTGGGGTCGCTGGCCTCGTCCGAGATCGCGCAGCCCACCGAGCAGCGGATCGAGATGACGTGACCGGCGTGGTCGAGGTCGAAGTCGGCGGCCGCCCGCACCCGGTTGGTCAGCGACGCGACGCTGGACCGCGGCAGCACCACGGCCACGAGGAACTCATCGCCCCCGATCCGCGCGACCAGGTCGTCCGCCCGGCCGACCGAGCGCAGCCGGTCGCCCAGCGCCGCGAGGACGGCGTCCCCCGTCGCGTGCCCGTGCCGGTCGTTGACCAGCTTGAACGCGTCGACGTCGACGAACAGGGTGGCCACGACCTCCTCGCGGCCGAGGCGGCCCAGGGCCTTCAGCAGCCACGGCTCAACGGTGACTCGGGTGGCGCAGCCGGTCAGGCCGTCCGTGCTGGCCTGACGGCGCGCCACCGCGGCCTCCTCCTGCGCCTGCTGGACGGCGGCCGAGCGCTCGACCTCGGCGGCGATCAGCCGTGAGAACAACCCCAGCAGCGGGAGCTGGGACGCCGCCTGCGGGCGCGAGACGTCGTCGGCGCCGCACAGGGTGCCCCACAGCTCGCCGGTCGAGAGCCGGACCGGGGCCGACACGTAGGACCGGATCGACAGCGCCGCCGCGGCCTCGCTCTCTGGCCAGACGGCTGGCACGTCAGCGACGAAGGGGCGGTCCTCGGCCAGCGAGCGCCGGCACAGGCTCTGCTCCCACGGCACGTGGACGCCCTCGGGGATCGCGAAGCCACGCTGCTCCTGGCTGTTCAGGCTGTACAGGACCGACTGCTCGTCGTGCTCGACGCGGGTCAGGTAGGTCGACGCCATCCCGCTCACCTGGTGCAGCGCGTCCAGCAGCGGACGGGTCAGCTGCTCGACGTCCTGCGCTGCGCTGACCACCTCGGCGAGCTGGTGCGCGGCCAGGGCAGGCGTGCTTGTGAGCACGGCCTGCACCAGCGGGCCGGCCACGTGCGCGACCCCGCGCAGGGCCGCGCGGTCGCGGTCGTCGAACTCCCGGTGCGGCAGCGGGTCGGCACCGACGAGGACGCCGATCACGGCACCGTGCGCGTCGTGCACCGCCGCGGCGACGAGGGTGACCCCGTCAGCCCCGGTCTCGTCGTCCGGGGTGGGGCCCTGGCCGCCGGCGACCAGGACGAGCTCGCCGGTCACGGCACGCCCGACCAGGTCCGCCGAGGCGCGTGGCATCGCCAGGCTGGTGCCGACGGCGACATCGTCCAAACCCGGCCGGCCGTCGCGGTCAAGGACCGTAGCCGTCGCCAGCCCGAGCTGGTCGCACAGCAGCAGCAGCAGCCGGCTGAGCGCAGCGCGGCCCAAGCCGTCTGACACGGACGGCGGCAGGGTGCGCGGAGCGTCGTTCACCCGCTGAGCGTCGGCACGCGGGGGGTGCACCTTGACGGCTGCGTCGACGGGCTTGGGGTGCACGATGGGCCGGTGCCGACGTCCGTGATGCCGCCGCAGGACGCCGCCTGGCTGGGCATGGAGCGCCCCACGAACCGCATGGTCGTCACGGCCGTGCTCGTGCTGGACGGGGCCCCGGACGACGAGGCGCTGCTCCGGGTGCTGCGCGAGCGGCTGGTGGCGCCCCACCCGTCCTTCCGCCGGGTCCCCGTGCGGCGCCACCGATGGTCGCCGCTGCGGCAGTGGCTGCCCGACGCCCACTTCGACCCCGCCTTGCACCTGACCCGGGTGCCCGTCGAGCGGCCGGTCGAGGTCGTGCTCGACCAGGTCGTGGGCGACTTGATGGCCAGGCCCCTCGACCCTTTCCTACCGCTGTGGCAGATGCACCTGGTCACCGACCGGGACGGCGGAGCGGCGCTGGTCGTGCGGGTGCACCACTGCGTGGGCGACGGCAGCGCGCTCGTGCAGGTGCTGCTCGCGCTCACCGACCCGGCCGGCCCCGGTGACCCGATCGTCCGAGGGGGCCCCCTGTCCGAGCCCAGCCCACGACGGCCGCTCACCGTGCTGCGAACGGCCCTGGGGGTGCTGACGACGCTCGTCCGGGTGCCGCTGACGGCACCCGAGCCGATCCACCACCTGCGCGGCAGGCTGGGGACGCGCAAGGTGGTCGCCCGCAGCGACGGCGTCCCCCTCTCCCTGGTGCGCCGACGGGGCGGCACCGTCAACGACGCCGTCCTCGCGGCGGTGACGACCGCCCTGCGGCGAGCGCTGGTGGCCGGTGGCGACCGGCCCGTCGACCTGCGCGTGCTCGTCCCGGTCGACCTGCGACCACGCGGCGCCGCCATCGGGCCGCACCTGGGCAACCGGTTCGGCCTGGTGTTCGTCGACCTGCCGGTGTCCGAACCCGACGCCGGGCGGCGGGCGACCGCGATCGGGCGGGGTGCGTGGCGTGAGCGGGTGCGCAGCGAGGCGGTCGCGACGTTCGTCGGTCTGACCGTCCTCGGCACGCTGCCGGCGGCTACCCAGGCGTTGGCGGTGCGGTTGCTCGGAGCCCGCGCCAGCGCGGTCGTCACCAACGTCCGCGGGCCGGGCGCGCCGGTCGACCTCGCCGGTCGACGGGTCGAGCGCATCACCTTCTTCGTCCCGATGACCGGCGCCGTCGGCGTGGGCATCAGCGTGCTGAGCTACGCCGGGACGGTGACGGTCGGCGTGTGCGCCGACGCGGGTCGCCTGCCTGACCCCGCGCCGCTGGCTCGGTGGATCGAGGACGACCTGGCCGGTCGCTGAGCCGCGGCTTAGGATCGACCGGTGGCGCAGATCCCCTCGGTGGCCGACGCCGCAGACCTGCTCGCCGACCGTGCGGTGGTGCTGCTCTCGGGCGCGGGGCTCTCGACCGACTCGGGGATCCCCGACTATCGCGGCCCGGACTCGCCGCCGCGCTCTCCGATGACCTACCAGGAGTTCGTGTCCGGTGTCACGGCGCAGCAGCGCTACTGGGCGCGTAGCCACCTGGGGTGGCGGACGATGGGGGGAGCCAGGCCGAACGACGGCCACCGGGCGGTGGCGGCGCTGCAGTCGACGGGTTCCGTCAGTGGGGTCATCACCCAGAACGTGGACGGGCTGCACCAGGCCGCGGGCAGCGACCAGGTCGTCGACCTGCACGGGCGCATCGACGCGGTCCTGTGCCTGCGCTGCGGTGAGCGCAGCAGCCGCGCGGTGCTGGACGAGCGCCTCGCGGAGGCGAACCCCGGCTTCACCGACCGCGGGTTCGTCGAGCTGGCCCCGGACGGCGACGCGGTGCTCAGCGACGTCAGCGGATTCCACGTGGTGCCCTGCGCCGTGTGCGGTGGCGCCCTCAAGCCCGACGTCGTCTTCTTCGGCGAGAGCGTCCCGCGTGAGCGCGTCGAACTCTGCTACGCGATGGTGGCGCAGGCGCAGGCGATGCTCGTCGTGGGGTCCTCGCTGACCCTGCAGTCGGGGCTGCGCTTCGTGCGCCGAGCCCGTGAGCTCGACCTGCCGATCGTCATCGTCAACCGCGGCGCCACCCGCGGCGACCCGCTCGCCGACCTGCACGTCGAGGCCGGCTGCTCGCAGGTCCTGTCCGAGCTGGTGGCCGAACTGGGCGTCCGCGCCAGAGCCTGAGTCAGCGCCGCCCTCGGCGGGCCCGCAGGTAGTCCTGGACGACGTACTGCCCGAGGTCCGCAGCGGACGGTGTCAGCACCCGCCCACCGCTGCGGCGGGCGATCGCGTCGACGAACCGCCGCAGCCCGGGGTCCTCACCGAGCATGAACACGTTCAGGGACGCGCCGTAGCGGGTCAGGTGATCCACCTCGGCCACGGTCGCCTGCACCGTCTCACGCATCGGGGGCCACGAGAACACCGCCTCGCCGTCCTCCAGGTGCGCCGTCGGCTCGCCGTCGGTCACGACCAGAACCACCGGGTCGGAGTCGCTGTGGCGACGCAGGTGGCGGCCGGCCAGCTGCAGGGCGTGCTGCAGGTTGGTGCCCTGGACGTAGTCCGGCTCCACACCCGCCAGCTCGGTGACGGTCAGCGTCTGGGCGTGGCGGCCGAAGCCGATGATCTGCAGGGCGTCCTGCGGGAACCGGGTCTCGACCAGGTGCGACAGCGCCAGGGCGGTCTGCTTCATCGGTCCCCAGCGGCCCTCGGACACCATCGAGAACGACAGGTCGACGCACAGTGCCACCGCCGCCGAGGCGCGCCGCTCGGTCTCGACGACCTCGAAGTCCTCGACGGCCAGCGCCACCGACCCGCCGGTGGCCATCGACCGGCGGACGGCGTTGCCGACGGTGCGCACGACGTCCAGCGGCTGGTCGTCGCCGAACTCCCAGGCCCGCGAGGCACCGGTGACCTCGCCCGCGGCGCCCGCGGAGTGCTGGTCGTGGGCACCCCGGCGGCCGGACTCGATCTGGGCGAATACGCTGCGCAGCGCGGTGGAACCCAAGCGCCGCAACGCCTTCGGGCTCAGCGTCAACCCCTCGGCGTCCCGGGTGACCCATCCCTGACGCTTCAGCTCGCGCTCGAGCTCCTGCAACCGGCGCACGTCGTCCGCCGCCGCGCGGCCCAGCTGGCGCTCGACGGCCTCGACATCCACGTCGTCCAGCGTCGCGCCCGGGTGCTCCTGGCCGAGCTGCTCGAGCAGGTCGTCGAGGTCCGCCACCTCCGACAGCGCGGCGGTCGCCTCGCCGTAACCCAGCGGCTGGTCGCCGCGCACCTTCTCGCCCGAGGTCCAGCGCAGGTCGGGGCGCAGCGAACGCAGGTTCTCGTTCAGGGCCGCCATCTGGTCGGCGATGCCGGCGTCGCCGAAGGCCTGGGCCATCAGCTGCGCGAGCTCGTCGCGCTGGCTCGGTGACAGCGAGCGCATCAGGCGCTCTCCCGCTGCCGCCTGACGGGCGAGCTGGTCGATGAGCTCGTCGACGTCCTGCGGCTGCTCGGGGAAGAAGTCGCCGTGCTGCTCCATGAACTCGCGGAACGCGTCCTCGGTGTCCTCGCCGCGGGCGTGCTTGCCGAGCAGGTCGTTCAGGTCGCCCAGCATCTGCTGCATCCGCGCGGCTGCCTGCGGGTCGCGTGCGGGGTCGGCGCCCCGCAGTGCGTCCTTCAGCCCTGAGAACCGTTGCTGCAGAACGTCTTCGCGCAGCTCGTCGAGGATCTTCTGGTAGTCGGCGCGCGCCTGGTCGCTCGCCCAGTCGTAGTCGCTGAGCTCCTGCACGGCCCGAGCGGTCGACCGGGGAAGGGCGTCCAGCCGCGACTGCGCGAAGGCGGCCTCGTCGTCGTCGCGTCGACCCAGCTCGTCGCGCTCGGCGGCGAGCGCCTGGTCCAGCAGCGCCTGCGCCCGGGTGACTGCGCCGTCCAGGCGGCCGCGTCGCATCGCCTCGCGCCGCATCCGCCGGGCCCGCTCGTGCAGGTCGTCCAGCCCGCGCTCGCCGTCCTGGCCGCGGCGCAGCAGGTCGCGCAGCGCGTCGCGCAGGCTGCCGCCGGCGAGCACCTCCTCGCCCACGGAGTCGACCGCGGCGCGGACGTCGAACGGCGGCGCGAGCGGGTCGGCCCCACCGCGCCACGCGCCGTACCGGTTGCGCCGCTTCACCGCTAGCCGCCGTAGACGGTGCGGCCGTCGTCCGTCGTGTCCTTCGCCAGGCGCCGGGTCAGGTGCAGTCCCTCGAGCACGAGCTCGATGCCGGCGGCCGCTTCGCCGGGTGTCGGTGCGTCGCCCATGCCGAGGCGGTCGAGCACCTTGGCCAGGCCGGCCACCCCGCCGACCTGCTGCAGCACCTCGGCCGCGCTGACGAGCTCACCGGTCTCGATGCTCTCGCCATCGGCGACCAGCGCGACGAACCCGGAGAGATCCAGGCCGGCCAGGTGGGCCCGGAACGTCTCGGCGACCGCGGTGCGCAGCAGGTGCGCGAGCACCTCGATCTCGCGGCCCTCCTGCCCGCTCTCGAACTCGACCTTGCCGCGCAGGGTGCCGACGACGGACTCGGCGTCCCCGACGCGCGCGACCGGCTCGGGCTCGTCGAGCAGCGCGGCCCGGCGCAGGGCCGACGCGGCGACCGTCTCGGCAGCGGCGACGGCGAAGCGGGCCGACACACCCGAGCGGGCGTCCACGGCCGGGGACTCGCGGACGGCGCGGGTGAAGCGGGCGACGACCTCGAGCACGTGCGTCGGGACCGTCGCGCACAGGTCGGCCTCCTGGCGCACGAGGTCGAGCTCGACGTCCAGGTCCAGCGGGTAGTGCGTGCGGATCTCGGCGCCGAACCGGTCCTTGAGCGGGGTGATGATCCGACCGCGGTTCGTGTAGTCCTCCGGGTTGGCGCTGGCCACCAGCAGCAGGTCCAGCGGCAGCCGCAGCTGGTACCCGCGCACCTGGATGTCGCGCTCCTCCAGCACGTTCAGCAGCGCCACCTGGATCCGCTCGGCCAGGTCGGGCAGCTCGTTGACGGCGAAGACGCCGCGGTTGGTGCGCGGCACCAGCCCGAAGTGGATGGTCTCTGGGTCGCCCAGGGTGCGGCCCTGGGCGACCCGCACCGGGTCGACGTCGCCGACCAGGTCGCCGACGCTGGTGTCGGGGGTGGCCAGCTTCTCGCCGTACCGCAGTGAGCGGTGCAGCCAGCCGACCGGCAGGTCGTCGCCGAGCTCGTCCGCCCGGCGGCGCGACGCGGGGGTCAGCGGCTCGTAGGGGTGCTCGTTGAGCTCGGAGCCCGCGATGACCGGCGTCCACTCGTCCAGCAGGCTCACCAGGCTGCGGATCAGCCGGGTCTTGCCCTGGCCACGCTCGCCCAGCAGCACCATGTCGTGGCCGGCGAGCAGCGCCCGCTCGACCTCGGGCAGGACGGTGTCGTCGAACCCGACGATGCCCTCGAAGCGCGGCAGGCCGGCGCGCATGCGCTGCAGCAGGTTGTGGCGCAGCTCGGCCTTGACGGTGCGCTGCTCGTGGCCGCTGGCGCGCAGCTCGCCGAGGGTGCGGGGCAGGGCGTCGGGCTCAGGGGGTGCGATGGTCACCCGCCAACCGTACGTCGGCCCGACGGCCCGGGGACTCGGGTGCCCCGCTCCCCTGTCCCCCCTCTGCGCACCTTCGCCACAAGGTGCCTCCCACAGGGTCTCCCACCGCCACCTTGTGGCGAAGGTGCCGTGAAGGGAGCCCGGGGGGTCAGTCGGCGGCGGCGACGAGGGGTTCGAGGACGACGTCGGGCAGCTGGCGCTCGACGGAGCGCACCCGCCAGATGTCGGTGAACAGCGCGAGCAGGGCCCCGTCGCCGCGGGTCAGCACCTCGACGCCGCGCTCACCGTTCAGCGCCACGACGTCCTGCGGCTGCACCCGCCGGGCCACCGAGTAGTCCAGCCGGTCCAGGCGCACCGGCGAGCTGAACTCGCCGCCCATCCGGTGCTCGACCACCTCGAACTGCATCGGCCCGACCGCCGCGAGCACCGGGGCCTGCGAGCTGCGCAGGTCCGAGCGCAGCACCTGGACGACGCCCTCCTGCTCGAGCTGGCTGATGCCGCGGGCGAACTGCTTGTAGCGGCTGACGTCCTGGGCGCGCACTGAGGCGAAGTGCTCGGGGGCGAAGCTCGGGATCGGCGGGAACGCCACCGCGTCCTCGCTGTACAGGGTGTCGCCGGCGCGCAGCGACCCGGCGTTGACCAGCCCGATCACGTCACCGGGGAACGCCTGGTCGAGGGTCGTGCGCTCACGGCCGAAGACCGAGTGCGCGTACTTGGTGGTGAACGGGCGCCCGGTGGCGGCGTGCGTGACGACCATGCCGCGCTCGAAGACCCCCGAGCAGACCCGGGCGAAGGCCAGCCGGTCGCGGTGCGCGCGGTCCATGCCGGCCTGCACCTTGAAGACCAGCGCGCTGAACGGGGCCTGGATCGGCCGTGGCACGCCGGCCTCGTCCGGGCGGTCCTCGGGCGGGGGCGCAAGCTCGAGCAGGACGTCGAGCAGCTGGCCGACGCCGAAGTTGAGGAAGGCCGACGCGAACAGCACCGGCGTCGTCCGGCCGGCGAGGAACGCCGCCTGGTCGTGGTCGGACCCGTCGGACGAGAGCAGCTCGCCGGTGTCGACGGCCTCGGCGAACGCGTCGCCCTCGCGCTCGAGGGCGGCGTCGGCGTCCAGGTGCTCCTCGCCGGCGATGCCCGCGCCACCGACGGTGCGGGTGAAGGCCACCATGTCGCCGGTACGTCGGTCGAGCACGCCGCGAAAGTCGCCGGCCTCGCCCACCGGCCAGGTCAGCGGCGTGGGTTTGAGGCCGATCCGGGTCGAGATCTCGTCCATCAGGTCGAGGGCGTCGCGGCCCGGCCGGTCCCACTTGTTCACGACGGTGATCACCGGGATGCCGCGGTGCCGGCAGACCTGGAACAGCTTGAGCGTCTGCGGCTCGAGGCCCTTCGCCGCGTCGAGCAGCATCACCGCGGCGTCGACGGCTGACAGCACCCGGTAGGTGTCCTCGCTGAAGTCGGCGTGACCCGGTGTGTCGAGCAGGTTGACGACGTGGTCGCGGTAGGTGAACTGCAGCGCCGCCGAGGTGATCGAGATGCCGCGGTCCTGCTCCATGTCCTGCCAGTCCGACACCGTGCCGCGCCGGCCGGCCTTGCCGTGCACGGCGCCTGCCTGGCCGATGACGTGGGCGTGCAGGGCCAGCGCCTCGGTCAGCGTCGACTTGCCGGCGTCGGGGTGGCTGATCACCGCGAAGGTGCGCCGGCGGGCGGCCTCGCGGGTGATCTCACCGGTCGCCACTGCGGTCGCCGCAGACGCCGTGGTCGTCGCCGGGGAGGTGGTCACCCGCCCAGGTTACCGGCGGTGGAACGTCGTCACGGTCACGGCGGCGGTCACCTCGACCACCTCGGGCAGGCCCGCCGCTCGCCGTCGCAGGTCGTCGGCGGTGGTGTGGAAGGCGCTCGGGCCCATGGCGGCCAGGTGCGCGACGTCCGTACGGGTCAGGACCATCGTCCGGGCGAGCGCCACCTCGTCGACGACGTCGAACGACGGGTCGAGCGCCGCGTGCAGCCGCTCGCTCTTGCGGTCGTCGACCCCGAGCAGGCCCAGCACGTCGACCAGCTCGGTGAGGTGCCGCGGCGCGGGCGTGAGGACGACGAGCCGTCCCCCGGGGCGCAGCACCCGGGCGATCTCGGCCGCGCCGCGCGGCGCGAACACCACCAGCGCCACGTCGGCGCACCCGTCGACCACCGGCAGCGTCGACCACGCATCGGCCACGACCGCTCCCACCCGGGTGTGGGCGCGGGCCGCCCGACGCGCCGCAGGCACCGAGATGTCGAGCGCCAGGCCCACCGACCGCGGCCGGGCGTCGAGGGTCGCCGCGAGGTAGTACGCCGTGCCCGCACCGATCTCGACGACCGGCCCTTCGCCCTGGCCGGCCGACTCGGCGACCAGCGAAGCCAGCGGCGCGTAGTGACCGGCAGCCAGGAACTCCTCGCGCGCCCGCACCATCGCCGCGGTGTCGGCACTGCCGTGCGCGGCCCCGCCCAGGAGGTTGACGTACCCCTGGCCGGCGACGTCGAAGGTGTGGTTCTCGTTGCAGCGCATCGACCCTGGGCTGAGGTGCAGCGCGCCGCCGCAGGTCGGGCAGCGCAGAAGCCGGACGACGTCAGCGAGCACGGCGCGCCACGGCCCTCACCGGCACCGGGCTCACCACTCGACGAGGTCGCCCATGCCGGCGGGCAGGTCCTGCCCGTGGACGACGACGAGGCGGCGGGTGGGCCGTGACAGGGCGACGTACAGGTCGCTGCGCCCGCGGCTGGAGGCGTCGATGATCGTTGCGGGTTCGACGACCACGACGTCGTCGAACTCCAGCCCCTTGACCTCCTCGGGCCCCAGCACGCTGACCCGCGCGGACAGGGCGCGGCGGTGGCCGTCACCCACCTGGCCCGGCAGCGCGCCGTCCAGGGCCGCGGACAACCGCGGGACGTCGCGGGTCGGCGCGACGACGGCGAGCGTCCCCTCGTCGGCGTCGGCGAGCAGCCGGCGCACCACCGACACCACCGCGTCGTCGTCGCCGTCCGCGCGGCGGTGCGAGCGGGGCGGGTCGTTGCCCTCGCGCACCGACACCACGGGGGTGACCGGCAGCCCGGCGGCGGTGGCCATGCCGTCGGCGACGGCCATGACGCGGGCCGGCGTCCGGTAGCTGACGCTCAGCTCGCGCACCCGCCAGCGGCCCGCCGCGACCGGGTCGAGGGCACCGGCCCACGACGCCGCGCCCGCGACCGAGCCGCGCTGGGCGAGGTCGCCGACGACGGTCCACGACCGGGCCGGGCAGCGCCGTCCGAGCAGCCGCCACATCATCGGCGAGAGCTCCTGCGCCTCGTCGACGACCAGGTGACCGAACGCCCAGGTGCGGTCGGCGGCGGCCCGGTCGACCACCGACATCGCGGCGCCGGTCGAGGCGAACTGGTCGGCGAGCATGTCGACGGACACGCCCGGGGCGCGGTCACCGGTCATCTCCAGCACGCCGCGGGCGTACTCCAGGGCCGTGGCGCGCTCGGTCTGGCGGTGGTGGGCGGTGACCCGGTCGGCCTCGCCGTCGTCACCGACCTGCTCGGCGACCTCGTCGAGCAGCGGGACGTCGGACAGCGTCCACGCCGCGCCGCGGTCGCGCCGCAGGGCCGCGCGCTCGGCCGCGGTCAGCTCCTGACCGGCCGACTCCAGCCGCACCGCAGTGGCGAACAGGTCGGCGAGGAACCGCTGCGGCGACAGCGGCATCCACAGCAGGTTCAGCGTGACCCGCACGTCCCGGGTGTCGCGCAGGTCGGCGTCCAGCTCGGAGCGCAGATCCTCGCTGAGCGGCTGGCCCATCGAGTCGGCGAGCCGTCCGGCGAGGTGGCGCAGCAGGTCCTTGACGAAGCCCACCCGGGCTTCGTTGTGCGGCGCACCGGTCGAGCGGGCGCGGGCGCGGGCGGCCGCGACGGCCGAGCGGGTGAGGGTGATCCGGTGCGAGCCGACCTTGAGCTCGACGTCGTCGTCGGGCAGCCGCTGGCGGTCGCTGACGGCGCGCTGCAGCACCGCGGCCATCCGCGCGTCCCCCTTCACCGCGGCGACGTCGTCCGCGTCGTCGCCGGTCGCCTCGACGCCCGGGAACAGCGTGCCCGGTGTGGCCATGACCACGCCGGACTCACCGAGCGAGGGCAGCACCTGCTCGATGTAGCGCAGGAACAGCGGGCCTGGGCCCACCACGAGGACGCCGCTGCGCTCCAGCCTCTGCCGGTGGGTGAACAGCAGGTACGCCGCCCGGTGCAGCGCGACCGCCGTCTTGCCCGTGCCCGGCCCGCCCTGGACGACGAGCACCCCGCCGAGCTCGTCGCGGACGATGCGGTCCTGCTCGCCCTGGATGGTGGCGACGATGTCGCCCATCCGGCCGGTGCGCGGCGCGCGCACCGCGGCCATCAGCGCCCCCTCGCCGTGCAGCGCCGCCCGCTGCTCGTCGTCGATGGCGTCCAGGTCCATCACCTCGTCGTCCAGACCGACGACGCTGCGCCCACGGGTGGTGAGGTGCCGGCGCAGCAGCACACCGGCGGGCGCGGCGGGGGTGGCCTGGTAGAACGGCGCGGCCACCGGCGCCCGCCAGTCCACCAGCAGCTTCTCCTGGTGCTCGTCCGACAGACCCACCCGGCCGATGTGGTGCCGCTCGCCGGTGAGCAGGTCGAG
>JBKJTJ010000048.1:0-8520 GCA_046590855.1 Actinomycetota bacterium | reverse complement strand
CACGTTGCCGACGTTCACCGGGGTAGCGGGACTCACGACGGCCACCGCGGTCAACCTCTATGTCGACGGAGTCGTGGCCGCCTCAGGGACGTTCACGGCGGCGCGCACCTACTCGCTGACCCCGACGGCCCCGCTCGGTGATGGTGTGCACGTCATCACGGCGGGCGAGAGCTCGGCAACCTCACCCGAGACCCTGTCCACGTCATCCCTCTCGGTCACCATCGACACCGTCGCGCCGGGTGCGCCGACCGTCAGCGGCACGTCACCGACCTCGCCCGGCCGCGCCACCGTGACGGCCGTGACGGGCCTGGCGGACGCCGGGACGACAGTGGCCGTGTACGCCGACCCCTCTTGCGCGACAGCGCCCGTGGGCACAGGTGGGGCAGCGGCGTTCTCCGGCGCCGGGGTGCCCGCCTCCGTGCCAGCCGGCGTCACGACGACGCTGCGCGCCAAGGCCACCGACCTGGCCGGCAACGTATCGCCCTGCTCGACGACGTCTGTCGACTACACCCAGGACTCGATCGCGCCGCCAGTGCCTGACATCGACCCGGCCAGCACGACCGGCCTGGTCAACAGCACCAGCGCCAGCTTCTCGTTCACCGACACCGAGGCCGGTGTCACGTTCCGCTGCGCCCTGGACGGCGCAGCGCCCACCGGGTGCACGAGCCCCAGGCCGTACACGGTTCCGGGGCAGGGAGCCCACAGCTTCGCCGTGACGGCGGTCGACGCCGCGGGCAACGCCAGCAGCCCCGCCGCCCGCTCCTGGACGGTCGACACGGTGGCGCCGACGACCGCGATCTCCGCCCCCGTGGGTGCGGTGATCAACACCACCGCACCGACCTTCCGCTTCGCACCGTCCGAGCCGGGCTCGTCCATGGTCTGCTCGCTGGACTCCGCCGCACCGTCGACGTGCACGACCAGCACCACCCAGACGAGCAGCGGTCTCGTGGACGGCGCCCACGTCTTCACGGTCCGGGCCACCGACCAGGCGGGTAACACCGGCCCCGCCGCGACGTACTCCTTCACAGTGAACACGGTCGTCCCGAACGTCAGCATCGACACGGCGCCGGCCAACCCGACCCAGAACACGGCGCCAAGGTTCACCTTCTCGTCGGCGACTGCGGGGGTCACGTTCACCTGCGCCTTCAGCCTCGCGTCCACGCCGTCGCCCTCGTTCGCGCCCTGTGCGGGGAACGCCTTCACCGCCGGTCCTGCACTGAGCGACGGCAGCTACCTGTTCACGGTCAGGGCCACGGACTCGGCCGGCAACGTCGGCAGCGCCGCCTCGTCGGTCACCGTGGACACGACGCCGCCCGCGGCACCGACGTTCACCAGCACCCCACCGATCTCGGGCTCGGGGACTGTCGTGTCCTTCGGCTTCACGTCTGAGGCCGGTGCGGCGTTCAGCTGCGCCTTGGGCGCCGGTGCTCCGACGGCCTGCGCCAGCGGTGAGTCCTACGGTCCTCTACCGAGCGGCAGCTACGTGTTCCGGGTCCAGGCTCGAGACCGCGCCGGCAACGTGAGCGTCGCCAGCAGCAGCACGTTCACCATCGCTCCCGCACCGGCTCCCGCACCGGCTCCCGCACCGGCTCCCGCACCGGCTCCCGCACCTGCCCCGGCCCCGGCCCCGGCTCCCGCACCGGCCCCGGCCCCGGCCCCGGCCCCGGCCCCTGCGCCCGCCCCGGCCCCGGCCCCGGCCCCTGCACCGGCCCCTGCACCGGCCCCTGCCCCCGCACCGGCCCCTGCGCCCGCCCCGGCCCCCGCACCGGCCCCTGCACCGGCCCCTGCACCAGCGCCAGTCCCGGCCCCCGCAGTGGCGCCTGCCGCCCCGGTGGTGGCCCCGCCCGTCGTCGCCGTGCCGGTCGCCCGCGACCTCGCAGTGCCTGTTGCGGTGCGCCGCTCACCCGGCGCCGGTAGCACGGGAGTGAGCCGACGCGCCGCGGTGAGCGTGGTCTTCTCCGAGGGGATCGTCGGCGTCAGTCGCGCCTCGTTCGCACTCAGCAACGCCCGCACCAGGGTGTCCGTCGCTGCAGCCGTGCGCTACGACCGCACCGCTCACCGTGCGGTCCTGGTCCCCGTGACGGCACTCGCGCCGGACACGAGGTACGTCGTGCGGCTGACCAGCGGCATCAAGGACGCGTCCGGCAACCGGCTGACGCCCCTGTCCTGGGTCTTCACCACTGGCCCTGCCCCGACGGTGACCCGGCGGACACCGACCCCAGGGAGTCGGACGATCTCGCGCACGACCAACGTCACCGCGTCGTTCAGCGAGCGGGTGCGCGGCGTCACCTCGACGAGCGTCACGCTCGTCAACGCTCGGACGAACGTGCGGATGGCAGCGCTCGTCACCTACGACGCGGCGACCCGAACCGTCACGCTGAACCCGGTGAAGGCCCTGGCCCCGCTCACGGCGTACCGGATGTCGCTCACGGGACGGATCACCGACCTGGCCGGCAACGGGCTCAAGACCACGACCTGGAAGTTCGTCACCGGGCGGAAGTAGCCGCGACGGTGGTCGACCGTCAGCCCAGGAGGCGGTCGATCACCGTGTCGAGGTCGAGGTAGGCGGACTCGCACCCGCGAGGCACGACATCGAGGGTGCGACGCAGGAACGCGTCGAGGTCGGCCGCGTCGATGGCCAGGGTGGCCTGGCCGTCGGGCGAGCGCAGCTCGATGAGCACCATCTCGGGGTCGCCGTCGTGCCAGGCCTGCGGCCAGACCCGCACGTCTCCGACGCCGGCCTCGGCGAGCAGGCCGTCGTGCAGCAGGTCTCGGGCGATCACCCACGAGATCGCCTCGTCCGCGGCCCGGAAGGTAGCCTCGACGGCGAACGGGTCGGCGGGGTCGTAGCGCAGCGTGGCGCGCAGCAGCAGGCCGTCGTCGCCGGGGACGACCAGGCGCAGCGCCATCTCGTCGACGACGGTCTGTCCGGTGTGCGCCATGAGGTCCTCCTGGGGGGCCGGGTGCGATCTCGTGAACCGCCTGCAGAGACGGTGTTCCCCCGCCGACGGGCCTCCAAACCTCGGTGTCCGCAATGGCCGCAATGTCGTCCGAAGTGTCCGGAACGCGCACCGTCCTCGCGGGCCCCTGACCACGTCGTGACCTACCCTTGACCCATGGATCAGCCCGTCGGACCGCCCGCCGCACCCGGCACCTCGACCGACCGATATCCCGACCGGTATCCCGACGCGGACCACGTCATCGACGCTGACGAGGACCACTGGGCCTGGCGGGCCCGCCTGAAGGCCAACCCGGTCACCCGCCGGGTCTACCGGCTGGTCGTCGGGGTCGTCGGGGTCGCGATCGTCGTGGTCGGCCTGGTGCTGCTGCCGGCCCCCGGGCCCGGCTGGCTGATCATCTTCGCGGGTCTCGCGGTGCTGGCCAGCGAGTTCGAGTGGGCCCAGCGGCTGCTCGACAACGCCCGCCGCCGGGTGAGCGAGTGGACCGCCTGGACGGCCCGCCAGAACCTCGTCGTGCGGGCGGCGGTGGTGCTGGCGATCGTGGTCGTGGTGCTGGCGGTGTTCTGGGCGCTGTTCGCGCTGTCCGGGGTGCCGGGGTGGCTGCCCGACGCCGTCGAGGCACCGCTGACCGCGCACGTGCCGGGGCTGTGAGACACGACCCGCCGCGCGATCAGGTACTCTTCCCCAGCGCTGCGCGAGCAGCCTGCGGGCGATTAGCTCAGTGGTAGAGCGCCTCGTTCACACCGAGGAAGTCACTGGTTCGAACCCAGTATCGCCCACCGACGTAGGCTCACAGCATGAGCACCCAGACCCCGCACGCGCCTGAGACCACCGTCGTCGGACGGGTCGCGTCGCTGCGGGCGTTCCCGGTGAAGTCGCTGGACGCCGCCCCACTGGCCTCGGCCCGGTTCCTCACCTCCGGCGTCCAGGACGACCGGCGCTGGGCCGTCGTCGACGAGGCCGGCGAGGTCGTCAACGCCAAGCGCGCCGACGTCCTGCGCACCGTGCGGGCCGACGTCCTGGACGACGCGCCGCGGGTCACGCTGGCCGGTGGCGAGGCGCTGGCCGGGGCCGACGCCGAGACGGCGCTGTCGCTGCTGCTCGGCGAGCCGGTGACCGTCGCCGCGTCTGCGGGCGGCTACAACGAGGTCGCCCCCGTGCACGTCGTCAGCCGCCAGGCGATCGCCGGTGGTCACGCCCACGACGACGAGGGTGGGCTCTGCCCGTGCAGCGTCGAGGAACCGCGCGCCAACCTGGTGCTCGACCTCGTGGGCGACGGGCTCGAGACGGGCTGGGTCGGCGCGAGCCTGCAGGTGGGCACGGCGGTGCTGCGGATCTCCAAGCCCCCGCGGCACTGCCTCGGGGTGTACGCCGACGTCCTCGTCGAGGGCCGGGCGAGCGAGGGCGACGAGGCGGTTCTGACCCGCGGCTGAAATCCCGTTCGGGGACCGCCACCGGCCTCGATACGATCGCGGCGCAGGCCTTCGCCTGCTCACCCAGCCCCGTGGAGGTCGTCGTGCCCGCCCAGATCACCGTGTCCGTCGACGGGACCGAGCGTTCGGTGCCGGCCGGGACCACGGCGGGCGGACTGCTGATCGACGAGCTCGGGGGGGCAGCCCGCGGTGCCGGCGCGATCGTCGTCGCCCGGGTCGACGGTGAGCTGCGCGACCTGGCGCACGTGCTCGCCGAGGGTGCCGCGGTCGAGGCGGTCACGATCGACTCGCCCGACGGGCTCGCCGTGCTGCGGCACTCCACCGCGCACGTGCTCGCCCAGGCCGTCCAGCAGGCGCACCCGGACGCCCGGCTCGGTATCGGCCCGCCAGTTCGCGACGGCTTCTACTACGACTTCGACGTCGCCACCCCGTTCACGCCCGAGGACGTCAAGGCGCTCGAGAAGGCGATGCAGCGGATCGTCAACGAGGGCCAGACGTTCGTGCGGCGCGCCGTCACCGACGAGCAGGCGCGCACCGAGCTCGCCGCCGAGCCCTACAAGCTCGAGCTGATCGGCCTCAAGGGCAACGCCGCCGACGCCGCCGAGGGCGCGGCGAACGAGGTCGGCGCCGGCGAGCTCACCATCTACGACAACGTCGGGCGTGACGGACAGGTGGTCTGGAAGGACCTGTGCCGTGGGCCGCACCTGCCCACCACCAAGCTGATCACCAACGGGTTCAGCCTGATGCGCACGGCCGCGGCGTACTGGCGCGGCAGCGAGAAGAACCCGCAGCTGCAACGGGTCTACGGCACCGCGTGGCCGACCAAGGACGAGCTGCGCGCGTACGTCGACCGGCTGGCCGAGGCCGAGCGGCGCGACCACCGCAAGCTCGGTGCCGAGCTCGACCTGTTCAGCTTTCCGGACGAGATCGGCTCTGGGCTGGCGGTGTTCCATCCCCGCGGCGGTGTGATCCGCAAGGCGATGGAGGACTACTCGCGCAACCGGCACGAGGAGTCGGGCTACGAGTTCGTCTACTCGCCGCACATCACCAAGAGCGCCCTGTTCGAGACCTCGGGCCACCTGGACTGGTACGCCGACGGCATGTACCCGCCGATGCACCTGGACGCCGAGCTGGACGCCGACGGCGCGGTGCGCAAGCCCGGCCAGGACTACTACCTCAAGCCGATGAACTGCCCGTTCCACTGCCTGGTGTTCCGCGCCCGGGGCCGGTCCTACCGCGAGCTGCCGCTGCGGATGTTCGAGTTCGGCTCGGTCTACCGATACGAGAAGTCCGGCGTGGTGCACGGGCTCACACGGGTGCGGGGCATGACCCAGGACGACGCCCACATCTTCGTCGCCGTCGACCAGGTCGAGTCCGAGCTGACCCTGCTGCTGACGTTCGTCCTCGATCTGCTGAAGGACTACGGCCTGGACGACTTCTACCTCGAGCTGTCGACCAAGAACCCCGACAAGTACGTCGGCTCGGACGCGGTGTGGGAGCAGGCCACCGACACCCTGCGCAAGGTGGCGCAGGACTCGGGCCTCGAGCTCGTGCCCGACCCGGGCGGCGCCGCCTTCTACGGCCCGAAGATCTCGGTGCAGGCGCGCGACGCCATCGGCCGCACCTGGCAGATGTCGACCATCCAGCTCGACTTCACCCTGCCCGAGCGGTTCGAGCTCGAGTACCAGGCCGCCGACGGCACCCGGCAGCGTCCGGTCATGATCCACCGCGCGCTGTTCGGCTCGGTCGAGCGGTTCTTCGCGGTGCTGCTCGAGCACTACGCCGGGGCGTTCCCGGCCTGGCTCGCACCGGTCCAGGTGGTGGGGATCCCGGTCGCCGACGTCTTCACCGACCACCTGCAGGACGTCGCCGCCCATCTACGGGCGCAAGGGATCCGGGTCGAGGTCGACACCACCGACGACCGGTTCCCCAAGAAGATCCGCAACGCGCAGAAGGCGAAGGTGCCGTTCATGCTCATCGCCGGTGAGGACGACGTCAGCAAGGGCGCCGTCTCGTTCCGCTACCGCGACGGGTCGCAGAAGAACGCAGTGCCGGTCGACGACGCGGTCGCCGAGATCGTCGAGGCGGTTCGCTCCCGCGCCGCGACGCCGTGACGGTCGAGGACGCGGGCGACTTCGCCGGTGGGCCAGACGGGTTCGAGCGGCTCTGGACCCCGCACCGGATGGCGTACCTCGGTGGTGAGAGCAAGCCCGCCGACGACTCCGAGCGCGAGTGCCCGTTCTGCCAGGCGCCCGGGCGCGAGGACGCCGAGGGCCTGATCGTGCACCGCGGTAGTGCGGCGTACGTCGTGCTGAACCTCTACCCCTACAACCCCGGGCACCTGATGGTCTGCCCCTACCGCCACGTCTCGTCCTACGTCGACCTCACGGGCGAGGAGACGGCCGAGGTCGCGTCGCTGACCCAGTCCGCCTTGCGCGTGGTCACGGCGGTCTCGCGTCCGCACGGCTTCAACCTCGGCATGAACCAGGGAGCCGTGGCGGGTGCGGGCATCGCCGCGCACCTGCACCAGCACGTCGTGCCGCGCTGGGGCGGCGACTCGAACTTCCTGCCGATCATCGCCCGGACCAAGGCGGTGCCGATCCTCTTGGCCGACACCCGCGATCAGCTGGCGGCTGCCTGGGCCGGGGCGGCCTGACGCCGCGTCGTCGACGTGCCCTCGAGCAGTCGGTGCGGCACGAGCCGCTCGAGGGGCAGGAACGCGGTCAGGCAGACCACGAGCGGCAGGAAGTGGATGCGGATCGTCAGGTAGGTCATCAGGTGGAAGGTCGCGAAGAACGCGAGGCCTGCCCACAGCAGCCGGCCCCGGACGACGAGCAGCGCCGGGGAGCAGAACTCGGCCACCAGCACGACCCACTGCATCAGGTGAACCAGGCCGGGCACCGACAGCAGCAGGTCGGTCAGGGCGGTGCCGCGCCGGGTGAACGCCCAGGTGAAGATGGCCCCGTTGGCCCAGCCCCAGCCACCGAACCGCATCTTCGACACCGCTGACAGCAGGTAGCAGCACACCACGCCGACCTGCACCATCCGCACGGCCCAGCCGGCAGCCTCGCTGCGGAGGCCGTCGCCGTCGCGCCACCGGGCAGGGCCGGCCGCCGGCAGCACCGCGAGCGCCAGCACCAGAGCGAACTGGTCGTGGTCGATCTTGCTGTAGGAGTAGTTGTTCGACATCCAGTCGAGCATCGCCAGCAGGGTGACCCAGCCGGCCAGGCGCGGCAACCGCCCGGTCGCGGCCACCAGCGCGCTGACGATCAGCACCCCCAGCAGCACGCGCACGTAGTCGTGCGAGGGCGCGGGCAGGTGCAGCCACGAGCGCAGGAGGATCGGGCGGTAGAGGTCGGCGGGGACGTCGCCGTGCGCCAACGGGTCGTTGCCGATCCGCAGCACGTCGACGACCACGAACAGGTAGATCACCGTGCGCAGCACGGCGATCCGCCGGACCGGGACGGCGCCGGCGAGCCAGGTCCTCATCGCAGACCCGTCGGGTCGAGGACGGTCCAGTCAGCCAGTCGCTCGGTGCGGGTCGAGACCACCTCGCCGCCACGGAGGTCGCTGACCTCCTGCCGCAGCCGAAGCCTGGTGTAGCGCGGCCAACGGGGGTGACGTCGGGCGGCGGCCACCGCGATGGACTGCAGCAGAGCGGGGTCGGCGACCAGCCGGGGCAGCTGCCCCTCGACCTCGGCGCGGCCCAGGCCCACGCCGCCGGCCGTCAGCGGCACGCGCACCGTCGTCCCGGCGGTGGTGTCGGCCTCGACGTACGTCGAGCGGATCTGGCCGTCGAGGTTCACGCCGAAGGCGAACTGCGACATGGGGGCGAAGGGCCACTGGACGTCGTTGCCGCGCACGCTGCCGTTGACGGCCAGCCCCACCACGGACAGCGCCACCGCGGCCCGCCAGGCCAGTCCAGCCCGCGAGAGCCGGCGCACCGTCGTCCGCTCGATCGGCGTGGTCACGTCGCGGTCGCCGGCACCCGTCGGGCCCGCCAGCGCGATCTCACCCGGTCGCGGTACCGCTCGAGCGGCAGGAACGCCAGCAGCATCACCAGGTGCGGCCAGAAGGCGATGGTGATCGTCGCGTAGGTGACGGCGTGGAAGAGGTACCAGGCGAGC
>JBKJTJ010000352.1:0-2910 GCA_046590855.1 Actinomycetota bacterium | reverse complement strand
GACCGCGACGCGTTCGGGCTGCACGGCCGCAGCGCCGAGCAGCGGATCGCCCTGGACCTGCTGATGGACCCCGACGTCGGGATCATGAGCATGGGCGGGCGCGCCGGCACCGGCAAGAGCGCGCTGGCGCTGTGCGCGGGCATCGAGGCGGTGCTCGAGCGCCGCCAGCACCGCAAGGTCATCGTGTTCCGGCCGCTGTACGCCGTCGGCGGCCAGGACCTCGGCTACCTGCCCGGCAGCGAGTCCGAGAAGATGGGCCCCTGGGCGCAGGCGGTCTTCGACACCCTGGGTGCGCTGGTCTCCAGCGAGGTCGTCGACGAGATCATCGACCGCGGCATGCTCGAGGTGCTGCCGCTCACCCACATCCGGGGTCGATCGCTGCACGACGCCTTCGTGATCGTCGACGAGGCTCAGTCGCTGGAGCGCAACGTGCTGCTCACCGTCCTGTCGCGGGTGGGGCAGAACTCCAAGGTGGTGCTGACCCACGACGTCGCCCAGCGGGACAACCTGCGGGTCGGTCGCCATGACGGGGTCGCCGCCGTGATCGAGGCGCTCAAGGGTCACCCGCTGTTCGCCCACATCACGCTGACCCGGTCCGAGCGCTCGCCGATCGCGGCCCTGGTCACCGAGCTGCTCGAGGGCCTGGACGTGTGATCCAGGTCACACAGGACGCTCTGGATTTGTCCTGACGGGGGCCGACCGGGCACGGTGGACGCTCACAGCTCACTCCGCCGCACGTCGGGGTGAGGCCATGACTCGGCCCTCGAGCACCTGGGCCGGGCCGTCCGAGAGGTCCCCGTGCGCCATCGCGCCCCCACGCGCCCCGTCCTGCGGCGTCCCGCCGTCCGCACCGCCCTGCTGAGCAGCGCCGGCGCTGTCGCCGCCGCCGCGGCCGTCAGCGGTGCTGTCGCGGCCCCGTCGCAGGATGCGGCGCAAACCGTCCCCGCGGCGTTCAGCGTTCCCGCGTCGGCCCACGTCCACGCCGGTGAGCTCGCCGACGCCACCCGAGCCCGGCGCTCGGCCGGCAAGCACCGCAGCGAGGTCGCCGCGCTGACCCATCGCGTCGGGGTCGTGCGGTCGCAGGTGGCGGCCGCGGCGCGCCAGCAGGCGGAGGCCGAGCGGGCCCGCGCCGAGCGGGTCAGCCGCGACCGCGAGCGGCTGCGGCTCGCCGTCCGCGACCCGCAGTCGGCCGCCCGCGTGCTCGCCGCCCGGCGCGGGTGGGGCCAGACGCAGTTCTCCTGCCTGGACTCGCTGTGGTCCAAGGAGAGCCAGTGGCGCACCACGGCCGACAACCCGACGTCCAGCGCCTACGGCATCCCGCAGGCCCTGCCGGGTAAGCGGATGGCCACCGTGGGCCCCGACTGGCGCACCAACCCGCTGACCCAGATCACCTGGGGCCTGCGGTACATCGAGAGCGCCTACGGGACGCCGTGCGCCGCCTGGGCGCACAGCCGCGCGACCAACTGGTACTGAGCCTGCGCTGGTCCTGACGGTCAGCGGCGGGGGCGGGTCATGGCGAGGACGTCGAGCGCCTCGTCCAGCTGGGCCAGCGTGAGCTCGCCGCGGTCGACGAAACCGAGGTCCAGCACGCTCTGGCGGATCGTCGCGCGGTCGGCGACAGATGCCTTGGCCACCTTCGCCGCTGCCTCGTAGCCGATCAGCCGGTTCAGCGGGGTCACCACCGACGGCGAGCCCTCGGCCAGCTCGCGGCACCGCGCGACGTCCGCCACCAGCCCGTCGACGCACCGGTCGGCCAGCAGCCGGGTGGCTGACGTCAGCAGCCGCAGCGACTCCAGCACCGCGCGGCCCATCACCGGCATCATCACGTTCAGCTCGAAGGTGCCCGACGAGCCCGCGACCACGACCGTGGTGTCGTTGCCGATGACCTGCGCGCAGACCATCAGCGCGGCCTCGGGGACGACGGGGTTGACCTTGCCGGGCATGATGCTCGACCCCGGCTGCAGGTCGGGCAGGTGCACCTCACCCAGCCCCGCCCGCGGCCCCGAGCCCATCCACCGCAGGTCGTTGCAGATCTTGGTCAGGCTGACCGCCACCGTGCGCAGCTGGCCGGACAGCTCGACCAGGCCGTCGCGTGCCCCCTGGGCCTCGAAGTGGTCGCGCGCCTCGGTCAGCGGCAGGCCGGTCGACGCGGCCAGGTCGGCGATCACCGCCGCGGCGAACCCGGGCGGGGTGTTGATGCCGGTGCCGACGGCGGTCCCGCCCAGCGGCAGCTCGGCTACGCGCGGCAGGGTCGAGCGCAGCCGCTGGACGCCGTGGCGCAGCTGCGCCGCGTAACCGCCGAGCTCCTGCCCGAGGGTCACCGGGGTCGCGTCCATCAGGTGGGTCCGGCCCGCCTTGACGACGTCGACGTACTCGTCCGCCTTGCGCTGCAACGACTGCGCGAGATGCTCGAGCGCAGGCACGAGGTCGTTGACGACCGCGTCGGTGGCCGCCAGGTGCAGGCTCGTGGGGAAGGTGTCGTTGCTGGACTGCGACGCGTTGACGTGGTCGTTGGGGTGGACGGTCGCGCCCAGCGCCCGGGTGGCGAGGGTGGCGATCACCTCGTTGACGTTCATGTTGGTCGAGGTGCCCGACCCGGTCTGGAACACGTCCACCGGGAACTGGTCGTCATGGAGTCCCTCGACGACCTCGGCCGCAGCGTCGCTGACTGCGCGGGCGACGTCCGCGTCGATGACGCCCAGCCGGGCGTTCACGCGCGCTGCGGCGCCCTTGATCCGCGCCAGTGCCCGGACCTGGGCGGTCTCGACCCGGGTGCCCGAGATCGGGGAGTTCTCGACCGCCCGCTGGGTCTGGGCCTGCCACAGAGCGTCCGCCGGCACCCGCACCTCACCCATCGTGTCGTGCTCGGTCCGGTACGCGTCATCGGTCATGACCTCATCGTGCTCCCGT
>JBKJTJ010000291.1:0-3080 GCA_046590855.1 Actinomycetota bacterium | reverse complement strand
TGTACGGTCAGGTCATCACCGCGCCCACCTCGCAGGCGGACATCACCAACGGCCAGGCCGCGGTCACCGGCAGCTTCACCCAAGAGAGCGCGACCGCGTTGGCCAACCAGCTCAAGTACGGCGCCTTGCCGATCTCGTTCACCACCGAGACCGAGACCACGATCAGCCCGCTGCTGGGCACCGAGCAGCTGCAGCGCGGCCTGCTCGCCGGGCTCATCGGGCTGCTGCTCGTGGTCGTCTACTCGGTGATCCAGTACCGCGGACTGGCGATGGTGAGCATCGCCTCGCTGCTCGTCGCGGCCGCCCTCACCTACGGCATGGTCGTGCTGCTGGGCCAGGCGCAGGGCTTTCGGCTCAGCCTGGCCGGCATCACCGGCCTGATCGTCTCGATCGGCATCACCGCCGACTCGTTCATCGTCTACTTCGAGCGGGTGCGTGACGAGGTGCGCGAGGGTCGCAGCCTGCGCGCCGCCGTCGAGACCGGCTGGAAGCGCGCCAAGCGCACGATCCTGGCGGCCGACGGCATCAACTTCCTCGCCGCGGTCGTGCTGTACGTCCTGGCCGCGGGCAACGTGCGCGGCTTCGCCTACACCCTCGGCCTCACGACGATCATCGACGTCGTGGTCGTGTTCCTGTTCACCCACCCGATGCTCACGCTGCTGGCCCGCACGAGGTTCTTCGGGGGTGGCCACCGGCTCTCGGGGCTCGACCCCGAGCACCTCGGCTCGACCGTCCGCGTCGTGGGGATCAAGGCCAACGTCGGCACCATCGCCGGACGCCGCGCCGCCGCCGCCCGGTCGACCCCGAAGGAGGCCTGATGAGTCGCTTCGCGTCCCTCGGCAACCGGCTGTACACCGGTGAGAAGTCGCTCGACGTCGTCGGCAAGCAGCGCCGCTGGTACGCGATCTCGGGCGTCATCCTGCTCGTGTCCGTCGGCGCGCTGCTGACCAGGGGCCTCACCCTCGGTCTGGAGTTCACCGGCGGGTCCGAGTTCCGCGTCACCAAGACCCAGACCACCTCGGACGTCATCGGTGCCCGTGCGGTCACCGACGTCGTCGCCGGGGCGATCCCCAAGGTCGCGAAGGTCGGCACCAACTCGGTGCGCGTGCAGACCGACAAGCTGAACGACGGTCAGACCGAGCAGGTGCGCGCCAACCTCGCCACCGCGTACGGCGTGCCGCTCGACAACGTCACGTCCTCGTTCATCGGCCCCTCGTGGGGGAAGTCGGTGTCGACCAAGGCGCTCACCGGTCTGCTGGTCTTCCTGGTGCTGGTCGCGATCGTCATCGCTGTGTACTTCCGCACCTGGAAGATGGCGCTGGCCGCGATCATCGCGCTGCTGCACGACCTGCTCATCACGGTCGGCATCTACGCGCTGCTGGGTTTCGAGGTGACCCCGGCGTCGGTCATCGGGTTCCTGACCATCCTCGGCTACTCGCTCTACGACACGGTCGTGGTGTTCGACAAGGTGCGCGAGAACACCGCGCACATCACCGCTCAGACGAAGCAGACCTACTCCGGCGCAGCCAACCTGGCGCTCAACCAGACCCTCGTGCGGTCGATCAACACCTCGGTCGTGGCACTGCTGCCGATCGGCTCGATCCTGTTCATCGGGGCGCTGCTGCTCGGCGCGGGCACGCTGAAGGACCTGTCGCTGGCCCTGTTCGTCGGCGTCGCCGCCGGCACCTACTCGTCGGTGTTCATCGCGACGCCACTGCTGGCCGACCTGCGCGAGCGCGAGCCCGAGATGCAGGCGCTGGCCAAGCGGGTGCGCTCGCGAGCCGGCGCTGCAACGGGTGGTGCGCGCCCGGCGTCCGCCGGGAGCACGTCGGCCGGCGGCACGTCAGCCGGTGGCACAGCCCTGCTCGAGCGCGATGACCAGCCGCAGGACGACGCACCGCCGCGGTCGCCCACCGCGCGTCGTCCGACCGGGCCGCGCAACCAGCCGCGTCGCGGTACGCCGCGCGACAAGCGCCGCCGGTGACCGACCCGACGGCGTTGCAGGACAGGGTGCTCGCGGCGATCCGCGACGTCCCCGACCACCCCAAGCCGGGGGTGCTGTTCAAGGACATCAGCCCGCTGCTGGCCGACGGGGCGGTGTTCGCGGCCGTCATCGACTCGCTCGCGGACCGCTACTCCGGACAGGTCGACGCCGTCGCCGGCATCGAGGCTCGCGGGTTCATCCTGGGCGCCCCGCTGGCGGTGCGCCTGGGCGTCGGGTTCGTGTCGGTGCGCAAGGTGGGCAAGCTGCCCGGTGACCTGCTGACGGAGGCCTACGACCTCGAGTACGGCTCAGCCCAGATCGAGGTGCAGACCGACGCGTTCACCCCCGGTGCGCGGGTCGTCGTCGTCGACGACGTGCTGGCCACGGGCGGCACCGCCGCGGCGGCCTGCGACCTGGTCGAGCGCGCGGGCGCCGAGGTGGTCGAGCTGGCGGTGCTGATGGAGCTCGGGTTCCTGGACGGTCGGGCGCGGCTCGGGCGGCGCGTCGTGCACAGCGTCGTGGCGGTCTGAGCGTCGCTCGCCGCCGTTCCGTAGACTGGCCCGACACGGGGCGGCCTTCGCGGCGACCCCCACCGGTGCGGGAGGTGCCATGACGGAGCCGACTCGGGTCGTGGTGCCCGCCCCCGGTGAGCCGCTGCCGGACGACGACGCGACCGGCCCGATCCCGACGACGCGGCGGGTGCGAGCGCGGTTCGCCAGGCTGGGCGTCCAGCGTCCCGGCACCAACCCCGTCCTCGAGCCGCTGCTGCGCACCCTGCGCCAGACCCACGACAAGGTCGACGCGACCCTGATCGAGCGGGCCTACGAGGTGGCCGAGCGGGCCCACGAGGGCCAGCTGCGCAAGAGCGGTGACCCGTATATCACCCACCCGCTGGCGGTCGCGACGATCCTGGCCGAGCTGGGGATGACCGAGGTGACGCTCGCGGCGGCGCTGCTGCACGACACGGTCGAGGACACGACGTACACGATGGCCGCGCTGACCGCCGACTTCGGGCCCGAGGTGGCCGCCCTGGTCGATGGCGTCACCAAGCTCGACAAGGTGCAGTACGGCGACGCCGCGCAGGCCGAGACGGTGC
>JBKJTJ010000004.1:0-23054 GCA_046590855.1 Actinomycetota bacterium | reverse complement strand
GCCCGTGGCACGATGGACCTGTCCGGTGTCGCGGTCGTGGTGCTCGACGAGGCCGACGAGATGCTCGACATGGGCTTCGCCGAGGACCTCGAGACGATCCTGTCCGGCACCCCGAAGGGCCGCCAGACGCTGCTGTTCTCGGCCACGATGCCCGCGCGGATCAACGGGATCGCCCGCCGTCACCTGCGCGACCCGGTGCGGATCCAGGTCGGGCGGGGCCTGCCCGCGTCCGGTGCGCCGCCGCTGGTGCGCCAGACGGCGTACGTTGTCGGCCGGGCCCACAAGGCCGCCGCCCTCGGCCGCATCCTGGACGTCGAGTCGCCCACCGCGGCGATCGTGTTCTGCCGCACCCGCGAGCAGGTCGACGAGCTGACCGAGACGATGAACGGCCGCGGCTACCGCGCCGAGGCGCTGCACGGGGGGATGAACCAGGAGCAGCGCGACCGGGTGATGGGACGGGTGCGGGCCGCGACCGCCGACCTGCTGGTCGCCACCGACGTGGCCGCCCGCGGCCTGGACGTCGAGCACCTGACCCACGTCGTCAACTACGAGGTGCCCTCGGCGCCGGAGTCCTACGTCCACCGGATCGGCCGCGTCGGCCGGGCCGGGCGCGAGGGCGTCGCCATCACCCTGGCCGAGCCGCGCGAGCACCGGATGCTCAAGACGATCGAGCGCGTCACCGGCCAGCGGATCAAGGTCGAGAAGGTGCCGACCACCGCCGACCTGCAGGCCCGCCGGCTCGAGCTCACCCGTGCCGCCCTGCACGAGATCCTGCTCGAGGACCACCTCGACGACTACCGGGTCGTGGTCGAGACCCTCAGCGACGACTTCGACGTCATGCAGGTGGCGCTCGCCGCGGTCAAGCTCGCCCACCAGGCCGGCGGCGGCACCAGCGACGGCGACGACATCCCCGAGGTCGCCCTGCCGCGCACCGAGAGGGTCGAGAACGCCGCCGGCAGACCGCATCGCGACGGTGCGCCGGCCGGACGCAAGAGCCGTCAGCCCGCCGCCGGCCGCACCCGGCTCTACCTCGCGCTGGGTCGACGCGACGGCGTCCGCCCGCAGGACGTCGTGGGCGCCATCGCCGGCGAGACGCCGCTGTCGGGTCGCGACATCGGCTCGATCGAGATCACCGAGACGTTCACCCTCGTCGAGGTGCCCGAGGAGCAGGCCTCAGTCGTGGTCGACGCCTTGAACGCCACCCGAGTCAAGGGCCGCAAGCCCAAGGCGCGCCGCGACCGGGACGTCCCGCGGCGCTGAGACCGTGAACGCGTGTCAGCATGGGGGCATGGCCAACGACGTCCGCCGCACCGCCCCGCTCGAGCTGCTCAACCTGTCGGCGCTGCTCACCGACGACGAGCGAGACATCGCCGCCTCGGTGCGCGCGATGGTCGACGAGCACGTGCGCCCGCACGTCGCGCGTTGGTTCGAGGAGGGCACCTTGCCGGCCCGCGAGCTCGCGCTGGAGTTCGGCCGGCTCGGGGTGCTGGGCATGCACCTCGAGGGGTACGGCTGCGCGGGCCTGAACGCCACGGCGTACGGCGTCGCGGCGATGGAGATCGAGGCCGCCGACTCGGGCGTGCGCTCGATGGTGTCGGTGCAGGGCAGCCTGGCGATGTACGCGATCCACGCCTTCGGCAGCGAGGAGCAGCGCCAGGAGTGGCTGCCGCGGATGGCCACCGGTGAGGCCCTCGGCTGCTTCGGCCTGACCGAGGCCGACCACGGGTCGGACCCCAGCGGCATGGCGACCCGCGCCAAGCGCGACGGTGACGACTGGCTGCTGGACGGCTCGAAGATGTGGATCACCAACGGCTCGGTCGCCGACGTCGCGGTCGTGTGGGCGATGACGGACGACGGGGTGCGCGGCTTCGTCGTCCCCACCGACACGGCGGGGTTCAGCGCCACCGCGATCAAGCACAAGCTGTCGATGCGCGCCTCGGTGACCAGCGAGCTGGTGCTGGACGGCGTCCGGCTGCCGGCCGACGCCGTGCTGCCGGGCGTGCGCGGGCTCAAGGGCCCGCTGTCGTGCCTGACCGAGGCCCGGTTCGGCATCGTCTGGGGGGTGCTCGGATCGGCCCGCGACTGCCTCGAGACGGCCATCGAGTACGCCGGGTCGCGTGAGCAGTTCGGCCGCCCGATCGCCGGGTTCCAGCTGACCCAGAAGAAGCTGGTCGACATGGCCCTCGAGCTCGACAAGGCCTTCCTGCTCGCGCACCACCTCGGCCGCGCCAAGGAGGCCGGCACCGCCACGCCGACGATGGTCAGCGTGGCCAAGCTGAACAACGTCCGCGAGGCCATCGCGATCGCCCGCGAGTGCCGCACGATCCTGGGCGGCAACGGGATCTCGCTGGAGTACCCGGTGCTGCGGCACGCCAACAACCTGGAGTCGGTGCTCACCTACGAGGGCACCTCCGAGGTGCACACCCTCGTGGTCGGGCTCGCCCTCACGGGTCTGGACGCCTTCCGCGGCTGACCGCCGATCCGCGGCGCGCCGCTCTACAGCCAGCCGCGGCGCGCCGCTCTACAGCCAGCCGCGGCGCGCCGCTTGGGCCCCGGCCTGGAACCTGGTCTCGGCCCCCAGCTGGTCGAGCAGCGCGCGCACCCGGCGCTCGACGGTGCGCGTGCTCACCCCCAGCTGGCGGGCGATGGTCTCGTCGGTCGCGCCACCCGCGAGCAGCATCAGCACCCGGTGGTCGCGGGCGAGCGGTCGGTCGCCGGCGGTCGTCAGCGCGGTCGCCGACGGGTCGAGCGAGCGCGGCAGCGGCACCGCCAGCCGCCACAGGGTCTCGAACAGCGTGACCAACGAGTCCAGCAGCGGCGAGCGGCGCACCAGCATCGACCCGCGCCAGCTCTCGTCGACGGTGCGGACGATGACCAGCGCGGTGTCGTCGTCGGCGATCACCATCTTCAGCGGCACGCCGCGAAGCACCCGCATCTGCTCGCCCACGGCCAGCAGCTGGTCCAAGGCCGCCATCGGGCCGACGTCTTCGACGACGTCGGTGTCGTACACGGACAGGAACTGCACACCGTCGGCGGCCTGCTGACGCTGGACGTCGGTGACCGCGTTCTCGACCCCGACGTACGGCGGGCGGTCCAGCGAGCGCACCCGGGTGCGGGCCCCGCCCATCACCTCGCGGAAGTAGCGGGTGACCTCCTCGCGGCTGGCCAGCATCTCGATCGGCTGGTCGGCGCCGCGGGCGCGGGCGCGGGCCCGGTGGTAGATCACCGCCAGCTCGTCGGCCGTGGCCCGGATGCGGGTCGCCTCGCGCTCGAGCTGGCCGGCGCGCGCCGGCAGGGTGATGTCGGGCGGCGGCACGTGCCAGCTGCCGTCGCCGTGCACCGTGATCGAGCCCTGGCCGGCCATCGCGGCCAGCTCGGCGTCCAGGACGGCCCGGTCGACGCCGAGCACGTGGGCGACCTCGTCGCGGTCGGCGTCGGGGTGGGTGAGCAGCGCCAGGTAGGCCCGCGTCGACAGGCTGCTGGCGGCCGCGGCGTCCAGGGCGTCGGTGCCGTCCTCGCTCATCGGGACCTCCTCACCTGCGCTGGTCGGGCGCTCACGGTAGGCCAGGGTGGCGTCCGCCGTGGTGGCTTCGGCCACACGTCACCCTGAGCGGTGTCGGTTGGACGACAATGACACGGACCCGCCAGGCGCGGTGCTGGCGTCTGCCGACGACGTCTGGCACCGTCGGTCCTGCCGGCACGCCGGTCGCCGAGGCCTGGCACGCGTCCCCCCACGCAGCCGGCCTCGCGCGCTCAGGACCCCCGTGGGTAGCCCCCCTGCCCCACGGGGGTCCTGTCACGTCCCCTTCACGCACCGGCGCGGCGTCCCCGGCGTTGGGCTAGCCTCGGCGCCCGTGAGGGTTCTCGTGATCGGGTCGGGTGCCCGCGAGCACGCGCTGGCGCTCGGCCTGCGGTCCGACCCCTCGGTGCAGGACGTGGCCGTGGCCCCCGGCAACCCCGGCACCGCCGCAGTGGCCGACCAGCGCGACGTCGACCCGCAGGACGCCGCGGCCGTGGCCCGGCTGGCCGCCGACTGGGGCGCCGACCTGGTCGTCATCGGGCCCGAGGCCCCCCTGGTCGCCGGCGTCGCCGACGCGGTGCGCGCCGCGGGCATCGCCTGCTTCGGCCCCTCGGCGCAGGCTGCGCAGCTCGAGGGCAGCAAGGCCTTCGCCAAGGACGTCATGGCCGAGGCCGAGGTGCCGACAGCCATGGCCCACGTGTGCCGCACCGAGGCCGACCTCGAGGCCGCGGTCGACGCGCTCGGCCCGCCGTACGTCGTCAAGGACGACGGGCTGGCCGCCGGCAAGGGCGTCGTGGTCACCGACGACCGGGCGCTGGCGCTCGCGCACGGCACCGCCGGACTCGCCCGCGGCGACGGGGTGGTCGTGGTCGAGGAGTTCCTCGACGGACCCGAGGTGTCGCTGTTCTGCCTCACCGACGGCACCACGGTCGTACCGCTGGCCCCCGCCCAGGACTTCAAGCGGATCGGCGACGGCGACGTCGGCCCCAACACCGGTGGCATGGGGGCGTACTCGCCCCTGCCGTGGGCGCCGCCGACGCTCGCGGCCGACGTCGTCGCCCGGGTCGCGCAACCCACGGTCGACGCGATGCGCCGACGCGGGACGCCGTTCGCGGGGGTCCTGTACGTCGGGCTGGCGCTCACCGCACGCGGGCCGCGCGTCATCGAGTTCAACGCCCGCTTCGGCGACCCCGAGACCCAGGTGGTGCTCGCCCGGCTGCGCTCGCCGCTCGGGGCGCTGCTGATGGCAGCGGCGACCGGGGGGCTGGCCGGCGTCCCACCGCTGGTGTGGTCGAGGGGCGCGGCGGTCACCGTCGTCGTGGCGGCGGCGGGCTACCCGCAGGCGCCCCGTTCAGGCGACCGCATCACCGGACTGGACGCCGCAGCCGCGGTCGAGGGGGTGAGCGTGCTGCACGCGGGCACCGTCGAGAAGGACGGCGACATCGTGTCGGCCGGTGGTCGGGTGCTGTCGGTGGTCGGCGTCGGTGCGGACGTCGGAGCGGCCCGGGCTACGGCGTACGCGGCGGTCTCGCTGATCGGCCTCGACGGCGCCCAGTGCCGCACCGACATCGCGGCGTCGGTGTGAGCGTGCTGCCACCGGCGCCGCCGCTGCCCGGCTACCAGCACGTCTACTCGGGCAAGGTGCGCGACCTGTACGCGCCGCTGGACGACGACAGCCGGCTGCTCGTCGTCGCGACCGACCGCGTGTCGGCCTACGACCACGTGCTCAGCACCCCGATCCCCGACAAGGGGCGGGTGCTGACCCTGCTGTCGCTGTGGTGGTTCGACCAGCTCGCGGACCTGGTGCCCAACCACCTCGTCGACGGACGGGTGCCTGCGGTCGTCGCGGGCAGAGCCGTTCTCGTGCAACGGTTGCAGATGTTCCCGGTCGAGTGCGTGGCACGCGGCTACCTGACCGGCTCGGCGCTGGAGGAGTACGAGAGCGGTGGTGCGGTCTGCGGCGTGCCCCTGCCGCCGGGCCTGGTCGACGGCTCGCGGCTGCCCGACCCGGTGTTCACGCCGGCGACCAAGGCGGCGCTCGGTGACCACGACGAGAACGTCGACTTCGAGCACGTGGTCGCCATCGTGGGGGCCGAGGCGGCCCACCGGCTGCGCGAGCTCACGCTCGCGGTCTACGCCCGCGCCGAGCTGATCGCGCGCGAGCGAGGGGTCCTGCTCGCCGACACCAAGCTGGAGTTCGGCCTCGACGCGGCCGGTCGCACGGTCCTCGGCGACGAGGTGCTGACCCCCGACTCGTCCCGGTTCTGGCCGGCCGGCTCGTGGGCGCCCGGGGGGCCGCAACCGTCGTACGACAAGCAGTTCGTCCGCGACTGGCTGACCTCGCCGGCGTCCGGCTGGGACCGCCGGTCCGACCTCCCGCCACCGCCGCTGCCGGACGACGTCGTGGCCGCGACCCGCGACCGCTACGTCGAGGCCTACGAGCGGATCACCGGCCTGACCTTCGTCTGAGCCCCCACGGGCGGTCGAGCGTCACACGCCCACTCACACGCGCCCCCCGCACTCTCTCACTGTCCAGATCGACGACAGCAGAAGGAGAACAGTCATGCCACTGATCAACGTCAAGGTCATCGAAGGCGTCTTCAGCGCCGGGCAGAAGCAGCAGATCGTCCGCAACCTGACCGACGCCCTGGTGGGCATCGAGGGCGAGAACATGCGCTCGGTCACCTGGTGCGTGGTCGAGGAGGTGTCCAGCGGTGACTGGGGCATCGGCGGGCAGCCGCTGACCACCGCGGACGTCAAGGCCCTGGCCGCCGGGGTCGGCGTCAGCTGAGGACGCCGGGCGGGAGGGTGCGACGACGCCTTCCCGCCCGGGCCCGGCGGTGCCACCATGGCCAGGGGAGGGGCACGTGCACACGACGATCCTGCTGCTGGGCCGGCCACGCATCGACCGCCCCGACGGCCCTGCTCCGACGCTGCGCGGCAGCAAGACGTGGGCGCTGCTCGCGGCGCTGATCCTGGCCCGGCGTCCCCTGTCGCGCGAGTGGGCCGCCGAGACGTTCTTCGGCAGCGCCGACGACCCCCGGGCGGCCCTGCGCTGGGCTGTCGCCGAGCTGCGCCGCAAGCTCGCCGACGCGGTCACCGTCGAGGGTGACCCCCTGGTGCTGCGCCTGGCCGAGACGACCAGCGTCGACGTCCTCGACACGGCACCGGCCAACGCTCCTGGCCGGCTGGTCGCGGGACGGTTGCCGCTGCTGCTCGAGGGGGTCGAGCTGCACGACCCGGTCGAGGCCGAGCTGTGGTTGACCCGCAGCCGGGAGGCCTGCCGGCGTGCAGCGGTCGCTGCGCTCACCCAGGCTGCCGAGACCAGCCTGGTCGAGGGCGTGGCGGCGGACGCCGTCCTCGCGGCGCGCGCACTGGTGGAGGACGACCCGCTGGACGAGGCGCGCCACCTGCTGCTGGTGCGCGCGCTGGCGGCGTCCGGCGACCGCTCGGGTGCCAGGGCGGCCGCGCAGCGCTGCGACGAGATCCTGCTGCACGAGACCGGGATGGCGGCCTCGCCGGTGCTGATGGCGGCGGCGTCGGTGCCTTTCGGCGCCCCCGTCGCTCTGGTCGACCGCGACGCCATCCTGGGGCGGACGCTGATGGAGGCGGCTCGCTCGGCGATGGCGTCCGGAGCCGTGCAGGTCGGGCTCGCGCACTTCGCGGACGCCGAGGCGGCAGCCCACCGCAGCCGCGACGACCTGCTGCTGTCCGAGGTGCTGTTCGCCCGGGGCAGCGCCGTCGTCCACGCCGTCGCCTCGACCGACCCGCAGGCGCTGCAGGACCTGCGCCGCTCGGCCGACCTGGCCATCGCCGGCGGCCGGGCTGCGCGCGCCGCGCCGGCGCTGCGCGAACTGGCCTTCGCCCGTGCCTCGGCTCGCCAGCCGCTGGACGGGTTGGTCGAGCGGGCTGCCGAGCTGGCGTCCGACGACGCGGCCGAGCAGGCGGCGATCCTGGGGATCCGGGGGTTCGAGGCCGTCGACGACGGCCGGTACGCCGTGGCGCTCGCAGACTTCACGTCCTCGGTCCAGGTCGCCGAGTCGGTCGGCGCGGGGCGCCAGATGGCGTGGTCGTGGACGCTGCGAGGCCGGACCCACCTGCAGCGCGGCGAGCTGGCCGCCGCGGCCGCCGACCTCGAGGGCGCGGCCGCGCTGGTGCACGAGCTGCGCTGGACGGCGTTCGTGCCGTTCGTGCAGGCCCAGCAGGGTCTGCTGGCCCTGCACGAGGGCCGCGTGGACGACGCCGCGAACCTGGTCGCCAGCGGGTGGACCACTGCCACGGTCACCGGTGACCAGTGCTGGCTCTCGCTGCTCGGCCAGGTGGCGGGGCTGGTCGCCGCGCGCCGTGGTGAGCTGGACGAGGCGATGACCCTGCTCGCCGGCGCCTACTCCGGCCAGGCGACGACCGTCGACCGGTGCCGGTGGATCGACGCGGTGGTCCTCGACGCGCTGGTCAGCGTCGCAGTCCAGGCCGACCCGCCCCGCGCGGTCCGGGCCGCCGCTCGGCTCGCCGAGGTGGCCGCGCGCGACCGGATGCCCGAGTACGCCGTCCGCGCCGCGGCCTGGCAGCTGCAGCTCGGGGACGCCGACGCCCGCGACCGGGCGCTGGGCGCGATGCGCGCCGTCGACAACCCGTCGCTGGCCGGGCTGCTCACGCCCTGAGCGGCGGGCGAGGGGCGGCGTCCCCCTGCACGCGTGGGCGGTCTTCTCGGGCAAACCAGAGGAAACCAGCCGCAGGTAACGAATGAGTGTCGTCCGTGACACGAGCCCCCCGGGTGGGCTTAGATGCAGCGGCACCCGAGAATGACGCATTTCTCCTCGGGCCACCGTCCAGACTCTCGATGAAGGGGTCGACTCGTGCTCGAGGTCGCGGATCTGCACGTGACGTACGGCGGCGTGGTGCAGGCCCTCAAGGGTGTCTCGGTGTCGCTCGCGGACGTGCGGGTGGTCGCGCTGCTGGGCAGCAACGGGGCCGGCAAGTCCACCCTGCTGCGTGCCGTGTCCGGCACGCTCGGGCTGCACCGGGGAGCCGTGGTGGGGGGCACCATCACCTGGCAGGGCCGGTCGCTTCTCGGCAGGGACCCGGCAGCGATCGTGGCGGACGGCGTGGTCCAGGTGCCCGAGGGCCGGCACATCTTCACCCGACTGACGGTCGAGGAGAACCTGCGTGCCGGGTCGTTGGGCACCCGCGACGCGGCGGCTCGTGAGCGAGCCCGGCTACGGGTGGCCGAGCTGTTCCCCATCCTGGCCGACCGGCGTACCCAGCGAGCGGGTCTGCTGTCCGGCGGTGAGCAGCAGATGCTGGCCATCGGTCGGGCCCTGATGGCCGACCCCAAGCTGCTCCTGCTCGACGAGCCCTCCCTCGGTCTGGCGCCGAAAGTGATCGGGCAGATCGGCGAGGTCGTCGCCGAGATCCGGCGCCAGGGCACGGCCGTCGTCCTGGTCGAGCAGAACGCGACCATGGCCTTGGCCGTCGCTGACGACGCGTACGTGCTGGACGTCGGGCAGATCTCGCTGTCCGGCACCGCCGCGGAGCTGTCGGCCAGCGACGACGTCGTCAAGCTGTACCTCGGCCACGGGGCAGAGAGCCTCGCCGCCGGGCTGGCGGAGCGCCGGCCGGTCAAGGCGCTGTCGAAGTGGTCACCATGACAGCCACGGGCGCCAGCCGGACGACGGTCCCGGCCCTGTCGGTGCAGGACGTGACCGTGCGCTTCGCCGGGGTCAAGGCCCTGACCGAGGTGTCGTTCACCGTCCAACCGGGCACGATCCACGCCCTGATCGGCCCCAACGGGGCCGGCAAGTCCACCTGCTTCAACGTGATCTCCGGGGTGTACCGCGCCACCCAGGGCCGGGTCCTGCTGGGCGAGCGCGACCTGACGACGATGGGCCCCCACCAGATCGCCGGTCTCGGCATCGGGCGGGCGTTCCAGAACATCGCGCTCTCAGCGCGGCAGAGCGTCTTGGACAACATCCTGCTGGGCCGACACCACCTCACCCGGGTGGGGTTCGTGGGCGCTGGCCTGCGCCTGCCCGGGGCCATGCGCGAAGAGCGTCGACACCTGGCCCGGGCCCAGGAGATCGGCGAGTTCCTCGACCTCGGACCCTCGATGCACGCCCCCGCCGGGTCGCTGTCGTACGGCGACCAGAAGCGGGTGGAGGTCGCCCGCGCCTTGGCCATGGAACCCAGGGTGCTGCTGCTGGACGAGCCGGTCGCCGGGATGAACGCCGACGAGACCCGGCGGATGGCGCGCGCCATCCACGACATCCGCGACGCGCTGGAGATCTCCGTCCTGCTCGTCGAGCACGACATGGGGATGGTCATGAGCATCTCCGACCAGATCACCGTCCTGGACTTCGGCCGTCTGATCGCCGACGGCAGCCCCGAGCAGGTGCAGAACGACCCCGAGGTGGTCCGGGCCTACCTCGGCGCCGGGAGCGAGACCCCCGACAACCCGACCCGCGAGGTGCCATCGTGACCAAGTTCGTCGAGCTGCTGGTGAGCGGCGTGTCCCTGGGCTTCATCTACGCCCTGATCGCGCTCGGTTTCGTCATCGTCTTCCAGGCGATGGAGGTCGTCAACTTCGCCCATGGCTCCATCCTGCTGCTGGGTGGCTACCTGGTGGCCCGGCTGCACGACCCGCTGGGCTTCGCCCTGGCGGTGCTCGTCGGCATCGCGGTCTCGGCCGTCACGGCGCTGGCCGTCGAACGGGTGCTGCTGCGCACCACGCGGGGCGCCACACCGGACTCGCTGTCGATCCTGACCATCGGGGTGGACATCATCATCCTGACCGACCTCACCCGACGCATCGGTGCCAACGTGCTCGGCCTCGGCGACCCCTGGCGCGACAAGCTGATCCGTCTCGCCGGCTTCTCCGTACCGCAGACGCGGGTGGCGGCGATCGTCGTCGCCCTCGCGCTCATCGCCCTGCTGTTCGCTGCCACCAAGTTCACCAACTGGGGCATCTCGACCCGCGCGTACGCCGAGGACCGTGAGGCCGCGGCACTGATGGGCATCAAGCAGTGGCGGGTCTCGGCGATCGCCTGGACCATCGCCGGCGCCCTGGCCGCCGTCGCCAGCATCTTCCTCACCGCCTTCCCCACCCCGGGCCTGGACAACAACACCGGCCTGGACGCGCTCAAGGCCTTCCCGGCGGCCATCCTGGGTGGCCTCGACTCCACGACCGGAGCGCTCGTGGGTGGCATCACGGTGGGGCTCGCCGAGACGTTCACGTCCGGTTACGAGAACGACGTGCTCTTCCTCGGCCGCGGCTTCGGCTCGACCATGCCGTACGTGATCATGATCCTGGTGCTGCTCTGGCGCCCCTCTGGCCTGTTCGGGACGAGGACGGTCGCCCGTGTCTGACCTTGCCGTCGCGCACGACGACCCGGCCGGCGCCGAGGTCTCGCTCCCCCGGCGCAGCAGACGCCCGACCCCCGGGCTGGTGGTGCGGACCGGGCTGGTCCTGCTCGCGGCCGTCCTGCCGTTGTACCTGCCGACGTCCCTGCTGCAGACCGGACTGTTCGCGATGTCGGCGATCATCGGCGCCATCGGGCTGAACGTCCTCACCGGCACCTCGGGGCAGCTGTCCCTGGCGCACGCGTTCTTCCTGGCCGTGGGCGCTTACGGCTACGCGTTCTTCGCAGGCAAGGACAGCATCACCGGGACGAACGCCGTCACCGGCCTGGGCCTGCCCCCGGCCATCGCTCTGGTCCTCGCCGTCGCCACCGCCGGCCTCGCCGGCCTGCTCTTCAGTCCCATCTCGGGCCGGCTTCGGGGCATCTACCTGGGTGTCGCGTCGCTGTCGCTGGTGGCCATCGGGCAGCACATCATGTTCAACGCCCCGTCGGTCACGGGCGGCTTCAACGGCCGCAACGTCCCGGCATTCAGCCTGTTCGGCTTCTCCTTCTCCGACAGCAACCCCGACCTGTTCGTCCTCAACGTGCCCTTCGGCCAGTACGAGCGCCTGTGGTACCTGGCCCTCGGCCTGGTCGTCGTGGCCTACACCTTCGCGAAGAACATCCTGCGCGCCCGACCAGGTCGGGCGCTGCAGACCGTGCGCGACAGCGAGGTCGCCGCCGCCGTCATGGGCGTCAACGTGCGCCGCTACAAGGCACTGGCCTTCGTCCTGTCCTCGATGTACGCCGGCCTCGCCGGCGTGCTCTACGCCCTGACCTTCTCCCGGATCGTCCCGGACGCCTTCGGCCTGGCGTTCTCGATCGACTTCCTCGCCATGATCATCATCGGCGGACTGGGCTCGATCGGCGGCGCCGCACTCGGCGCCGTCTTCGTCACCGCCTTGCCCCAGCTGCTCCTGCAGTACGGCTCGGCGATCCCGTTCCTCGCCCAGCCGGGCTCGGGCGGGGTCGATGCCGGCAGCTTCGCGCGCTACGTGTACGGCGGCCTGATCGTCGTCGTCATCTTGTTCCGACCCGGCGGGCTGGCCTCGCTCGGCGGCCTGGTTCGCAAGGGTCCCCGCCCCGAGGCCGAGCCAGGCCCCGGGGGCCAGCAGTGAGCACCTTCTGCAGTTCCGTGCACCAGCCACCGCGCCGCCCGGGCGCGCTGGCACGAAAGGGGTCATCTCGATGAACAATCGCAACCTGCGCTGCGGCGCGGCTGGGCTGGTAGCACTGACGCTGCTGACCACTGCTTGCAGCACCAAGGCGTCGACCTCCGGCGGCAGCTCCGACCAGGGTGGGGTCAAGACCGGGGTCGGTGTCACCAAGGACGCGATCACTCTGGGCGACCTCACCGACCTGCACGGCGTGTTCGCGTCGCTGGGCGGCAGCATCACGAACGCGAACAAGCTGTACTGGAAGCAGCGCAACGACGCGGGTGGGGTCTGTGGACGCAAGGTCGAGATCGTGGTCAAGGACCACGGCTACGACGTGCAGCAGGCCGGCCCGCTCTACCAGCAGCTCAAGGGCCAGGCCCTGTCGCTGCAACAGGCGCTGGGCTCGCCGATCAACACCGCACTGCTCGACAGCTACGCACAGGACAAGATGGTGGCGATCCCTTCCGCCTGGGCGTCCACCCTGCTCAAGAGCGACGGCATCATGATCGTCGGGTCGACGTACGACTACGAGATGGTCGACGGCGTCGACTGGCTGCTCGACAAGGGCATGATCAAGTCCGGCGACAAGATCGGGCACATCTACTTCGAGGGTGAGTACGGCGCCAACGGGGCCCTGGGCTCGGCGTTCGCGGCGTCCAAGAACAACCTGACTCTCGTGGAGCAGAAGATCAAGCCGACGGACGTCGACGTGTCGGCCCAGGTCCAGAACCTGAAGTCCGCAGGCGTCAAGGCGATCCTGCTCACCGCCGGGCCCAAGCAGTCCGCAGCAGCGGCAGGTGTGGCGGCGTCGCTCGGCTTCAACGTGCCGATCCTCTCCAACAACCCGGGATTCGCGCCGGGCCTGCTGAAGACCGCCGCCGCTCCGGCTCTGGAGAAGAACTTCTACCTCATCTCCTCCTGGGCCTCAGCGGCCTCCACCAACCCCGCCGTCCAGGAGTTCGTCGCCGCATACAAGAAGGAGTACCCGGCCGCACCCATCGACGGCGGGATCATCTGGGGTCTCGGGGCTTCAATCGCGTACGACCAGGTGCTGCAGAAGGCCTGTGACAACAAGGACCTGACCCGTGAAGGGGTCATCGCCGCCTTCCGGTCGCTCTCCGCGGTCGACACCAAGGGTGTCGTGGCCCCGCTGGACTACTCGACCAAGGGGGCGGCCCCGACGTCCAAGGTGTACATCTTCCGGGCGGATGCCAAGACCGAGGGCGGGTTGAAGGAGGTCCAGGGTCTGTTCGAGGGCAAGGATGCCGGCGGGTACGTTCCACCGGCTCTGCAGAAGTAGCCTGCACCGGCTCGGCGACTGGCGGCGTCATCGATGGCGCCGCCTGTCGCCCGCCGCCCGACTGGGAGTGTGACCAGCTGAGCCTGTCTCCCGAGCGGGCGGGGCGCCACCTCACGGTGGCGCTGTTCGCCGTCGCGTTCGGCACCAACGTCCCGACCCCGATCCTGCTGGTCTACCAACAGCGTCTGCACCTGGGTGCGACCACGCTCACGGCCGTGTTCGGCGCGTACGCCGTCGGCCTGGTGCCGGCGATCCTGCTGTCCGGGCCGGCGTCGGACCGACTCGGACGTCGTCGGGTCACCGTTCCCTTCGTCGCCTTGGCGCTGGTCAGCACCAGCCTCTTCCTCGGGGCGGCCAGCCAGGAGTGGCTGTTGTTCCTGGCGCGGTTCCTGCAGGGAGTCGTCGCCGGGGCCGTCTTCAGCGTCGCCACGGCGTGGTTGGCTGAGCTGGCTGGTGCTGAAGGCCACCATCGCGCAGGACGGTGGGCCTCGGTGGCCATGACCTCGGGCTTCTCGACGGGAGTGCTGACCAGCGGACTGCTCGCCCAGTGGGCGCCGGCGCCGACCGTGCTGCCCTACCTGGTGCACCTGGCGATCATGGTGGTGGGAGTCCTCGCCCTGCGAGGCATCCCCGAGACACGTCTGGCCCGAGCATCCGGCCCCCCGCGCAAGCCCCGGCTGCGCCGCGGTGCGGCCCAGGCCTTCTGGTTGCTGGCGGCACCGACCGCGGTGTGCGTCTACGCGTTCCCGTCGGTGGCGCTGACCGTGGTCCCGCTGTTCCTTCCGCCTCAGGGTCACCCGATCGCCTTCACCGGCCTGCTCGGTGCAGTGACACTGGGCAGCGGAACCCTTGCCGCGCTGCGCGGGCGCCGTCTCGGGGAGGCGGCCGGGCCCAGCGGCATCGGCTGCGGAGCGGCGGGGTACGCGGCGAGCTCGCTGGCTGTCGCGACCGGCTCACTGCCGCTGGCACTGGGTGCAGCGGTGCTCCTGGGTATCGGGAACGGGTTGACGCTGTCCGCCGGGCTCGCCCTGACCCAGCACCTGGCCGACCCGCAGGCACGCGGGATGCTCACCTCGGTCTTCTATGCGCTGGCGTACCTCGGCTTCGCCGCCCCGTTCGTGTCTGCGCTGCTGATCCGGCTCAGCAGCCCAGCCGACGTCCTGGCGGGGTTGGCCGCGACCTTCGGGGTGCTGGCCCTCCTGGTCGGTCTGGCCTGGCGCCCGCTGACCGCCCGCGTCGCCAGCTGACGACGACGAACCTCCTCGGTGCCGGCGTTGCAGCCCGATCCGAGCGTCGCCAGGATGGTGGCCATGACGACGACGTCCTACGGGGCCTGGCCCTCACCCCTGTCCGCAGACCACGTGGCCGCCGGGTCGGTGTCGCTGTCGTGGCCCCGACTGGTGGGTGCCGAGGTGTGGTGGTCGGAGATGCGCCCGGCCGAGGGCGGCCGGAACGTCGTCGTGCGCCGTCGCGCGGGCGGGTCGGCGCAGGAGGTGCTGCCGGCGCCGTGGAACGCCCGCACCCGCGTGCACGAGTACGGGGGCAACCCGTGGACGGTGGTGGACGGCGACCTGGTCTTCGCCGACTTCGGCGACCAGCGGCTGTGGCGCCTGGCCGACGGCGCGCAGCCGGTCGCGCTGACGCCCGAGCCGGCCGAGGAGGCGGGCGACCGCTACGCCGAGCTGGAGGTCGTGGGGTCCGAGGTGTGGTGCGTGCGCGAGCGGCACCTCGAGGGGGTCGTGACCCGCGCCGTGGTCGCGGTGCCGCTGGACGGGTCGGGGAAGGTGCGTGACCTGGTGTCGGGCAGCGACTTCCTGGCCTACCCGCGGCTGTCGCCGGACGGGCGGCACCTCGCGTGGGTGGCCTGGGACCACCCCCGGATGCCGTGGGACGGCAGCGAGCTGCGCGTGGCGTCGGTCGACGACGGCCGGGTCGGTGAGCCGCGCACGCTGCTCGGGGGGCCCACCGAGTCGGTCGTGCAGCCGCAGTGGCTCGACCCCACGGCCCTGGTCGCGGTCACCGACCGGTCGGGCTGGTGGAACCTGGTCCGCGTCAGCCTGGACGGCGACGTCACCCCGCTGCGTGAGGCGCCCGAGGAGGCCGCCGGGCCGATGTGGGTGCTGGGTCTGGCGTGGTACTCGGTGCTGGACGACGGTCGCCTCGTGGTGCGCCACGGCGAGCACCTCGCGGTGCTCTCACCCGACGGCAGCCTGCGAGACCTCGACCTGCCCCAGACCGACTGGGCTCCGATGCAGGACACCGACGGACGCCGGGTCGTCACCCTGGCGGCGTCCGCCACCACCCCGTCGGCCGTGGTGGTGGTCGACCCTGACGCCGGGGCCGACGCCGGGGCCGGGGCCGGCGGGGACGTCGAGGTCGTGCACGTCAGCGCCGCCGTCCCGGTCGACACCGCGTGGCTGCCGGTGCCGACGCGCGAGACGTTCCCCAGCGTCGACGGGCGGGTGGTGCACGCGCTGGTCTACGCGCCCACCTCGCCCGAGGCCTCGGCCCCGGACGGCGAGCTGCCGCCGTTCGTCGTGTTCGTCCACGGCGGGCCGACCTCGCAGGCCGACGCGCTGCTCGACCTGGAGAAGGCGTTCTTCACCAGCCGGGGGATCGGGGTGGTCGATGTCGACTACGGGGGCTCGACGGGGTACGGGCGTCCCTACCGCGAGTCGCTGCAGGGCCAGTGGGGCGTCGTCGACGTCGAGGACTGCGTCGCGGCCGCCCGGGGTCTGGTGGACGCGGGCCGGGCGGACGGCGACCGGCTGGTGATCCGCGGCGGCAGCGCCGGGGGGTGGACGGTGCTCGCTGCCCTCACCCGCACCGACGCGTTCGCGGCGGGGGCGTCGTACTACGGCGTGGCCGAGCTGGTGCGGTTCGCGCAGGACACCCACGACTTCGAGTCGCGCTACCTGGACGGGCTGATCGGCCCGCTGCCCGAGTCGCTGGCGCTGTACGAGGAGCGGGCGCCGCTCTCGCACGTGGACGGGTTGTCGTGCCCGGTGCTGCTGCTGCAGGGGGACGAGGACATGGTCGTGCCGCCCTCGCAGGCCGAGCTGTTCCGCGATGCGTTGGTGCGCAAGCACATCCCGCACGCGTACCTGCTGTTCGAGGGTGAGCAGCACGGGTTCCGCAAGGCCGAGACCGTGGTGGCCGCGCTCGAGGCCGAGCTGTCGTTCTACGGCCAGGTGCTGGGGTTCACGCCGCCCGGGGTGCCCCGGCTCGAGCTCGAGCGCTGACCGGGATGGCTGGCGGCCAGCGGATCATCGGCATGCTCGGCGGGATGAGCTGGGAGTCGACCGCCGAGTACTACCGACTGGCCAACGAGCTGGTGCGCGAGCGCCTTGGCGGCCTGCACTCGGCCCGCCTGCTGGTGCGCTCGCTGGACTTCGCCGACGTCGAGGTGCTGCAGGCCGACGGTCGCTGGGCCGAGGCCGGTGAGCTGCTGGCCGCTGCGGCCCGCGAGCTGCAGGCCGGTGGCGCCCAGGTGCTGGTGCTGTGCACCAACACCATGCACACGGTGGCCGACCAGGTGCAGGCGGCGGTCGACATCCCCCTGCTGCACCTGGCCGACGTGGCGGGGGCCGCCGTCGTCCGCGCCGGCGTCAGCACCGTCGGGCTGCTCGGCACCGCCTTCACCATGGAGCAGGACTTCTACCGCGACCGGTTGGCCGGGCACGGCCTCACGGTGCTCGTGCCGCCCGCCGACGACCGGGCGCAGGTGCACCGGATCATCTACGACGAGCTGTGCCTCGGCGTGGTGAGCGAGGCCTCGCGGCAGACGTACCGCCAGGTCATCGCGCGATTGGTGGCCGCGGGCGCGCAGGGGGTCGTGCTGGGCTGCACCGAGATCGAGCTGCTGGTCGGCCCGGCCGACAGCCCCGTCCCGGTCTTCGCCACGACGCGGCTGCACGTCGAGGCGGCGGTCGACTTCGCGCTGGGGTGAGCCTCAGAGCTCGGTGGTGCCGGCCCCGGCCAGGTCGGTGACGGTGGTGCCGTCCGGCCCGAGGGCGGTGCACAGGCCGACGTACAACCCGCGGGCGGCGGGCGTCAGCAGCGCGTCGTGCACCGGGACGGCGACGCCGGGCGCGACCGCCCGCAGGTAGTCGACCGTCTCGGCGGCCTTGGCCCACGGCGCCGACAGCGGCAGCGCCAGGACATCGACGTCCGCCGGCACGACGTCGTACGCGTCACCGGGGTGCAGCAGCAGCCCGCTGCCGCCGTCCGCCCGGCTGGTGCCGACCAGCACCGCGACGTTGCCGACCCGGGGTAGGTCAGGGTGGATCACCGCGTGCCGGCCGCCGCCCGCTCGCACCCGCACGCCCGCGACGGTGAGCTCGTCACCGGCGTGCACCGCCTGTGCTGCGATGCCGGCTCCGGTGAGCTCGGCGGCCGTCTCGGGCTCGGCGACCAGCAGCGCGCCCTCGTTGGCCTCGAGCAGCATCGGCAGCCGCTGGACGTCGACGTGGTCGGCGTGCTGGTGGGTGATGATGACCGCGTCGAGGTCGGTGAGCTCCTCGAAGCCGTGCGAGAAGCTGCCGGGGTCGATCAGGAGCCTGGCCCCGTCGATCTCGACGAGCAGGCAGGCGTGGCCGAGGTGCGTGAGGCGCATGGGGCCACCCTGCCACCGCGACCGGTGGCCCACCACCCGCCGGTAGGCTGCTCACGCTCGCCACGCACCACTGACCGGAGGATCGCCACCATGGGCCGCGTCGTCGTCGAGGTCATGCTCAAGCCCGAGATCCTCGACCCGCAGGGCCAGGCGGTGCTGAACGCGTTGCCGCGCTTGGGTTTTGACGGGTTCAGCTCGGTGCGGCAGGGCAAGCGGTTCGAGCTGAGCGTCGACGGCGAGGTCACCGACGAGGTGCTCGCCCAGGTGCGCGAGGCCGCCGCGACGCTGCTGAGCAACCCGGTGATCGAGGACGTCGTCGCGGTCGAGCGGGTGGGCTGATGCGGATCGGGGTCGTCACGTTCCCGGGGTCGCTGGACGACCGCGACGCAGCTCGCGCCGTCCGCCTTGCCGGTGCCGAGGCTGTCACCCTCTGGCACGGCGACGCCGACCTGCACAGTGTCGACGCGGTGGTGCTGCCCGGGGGGTTCTCCTACGGCGACTACCTGCGGTGCGGGGCGATCGCCCGCTTCGCGCCCGTCATGGGGCCCCTGGTGGACGCCGCGAACGGCGGCCTGCCGGTGCTCGGGATCTGCAACGGGTTCCAGGTGCTCTGCGAGTCGCACCTGCTGCCCGGGGCCCTCGTGCGCAACGACCACCGCAAGTTCGTCTGCCGCGACCAGCCCCTGTCGATCGAGCGCACCGACACCCCGTGGACCTCGGCGTACGCGCCGGGCGAGCGGGTCGTCGTCCCCCTGAAGAACGGCGAGGGCGGGTTCGTCGCCGACGAGCGCACGCTGGACGAGCTCGAGGGCGAGGGGCGGGTCATCGCCCGTTACGTCGGCGAGAACCCCAACGGCTCGTACCGTTCCATCGCGGGCATCTCGAACGCCGCCGGCAACGTCGTCGGGCTGATGCCCCACCCCGAGCACGCGATCGAGCCGCTGTTCGGGCCCGACCCGCGGTCGGGTACCGGCGGGCTGGACGGCCTGCGGTTCTTCACCTCCGTCGTCGAAGGGCTCGTCAGCGCGTGAGCACCGACACCGTGCAGCAGGCAGCCGTCACCGCCGACGTCGAGCAGCCATGGGCCGCTCTGGGCCTCAAACCCGATGAGTACCAACGGATCCGCGAGATCCTCGGTCGGCGTCCGACGTCCAGCGAGCTCGCGATGTACAGCGTGATGTGGAGCGAGCACTGCTCGTACAAGTCCAGCAAGGTGCACCTGCGCCAGTTCGGTGAGAAGACCACCGACGCGATGCGCGAGAAGCTGATGGTCGGCATCGGCGAGAACGCCGGGGTCGTCGACGTCGGCGACGGTTGGGCGGTCACCTTCAAGGTCGAGAGCCACAACCACCCGTCGTACGTCGAGCCCTACCAGGGCGCCGCCACCGGCGTCGGCGGCATCGTCCGCGACATCATGAGCATGGGCGCGCGGCCGATCGCGATCATGGACCCACTGCGGTTCGGCGCCATCGACCACCCTGACACCCGACGCGTGCTGCCCGGGATCGTTGCGGGAGTGGGCGGTTACGGTAACTGCCTCGGCCTGCCGAACATCGGCGGCGAGGTCGTGTTCGACCCCTGCTACCAGGGAAACCCGCTCGTCAACGCCCTGTGCGTCGGCTCGATGCGGCACGAGGACATCCACCTGGCCAACGCCACCGGCGCCGGCAACCTGGTGATCCTGTTCGGCGCCAAGACCGGCGGCGACGGCATCGGGGGGGTGTCTGTCCTCGCCTCCGAGACCTTCGAGTCGACCGGGCCGAGCAAGCGGCCCGCCGTCCAGGTCGGCGACCCGTTCGCCGAGAAGGTGCTGATCGAGTGCTGCCTCGACCTGTTCGCCGCCAAGGTGGTCGAGGGCATCCAGGACCTCGGGGGCGCCGGCCTGTCGTGCGCGACGAGCGAGCTGGCGAGCAACGGTGACGGCGGCATGCACGTGTGGCTCGACCGGGTGCCGTTGCGCGACACCACGCTCAGCCCCGAAGAGATCCTGATGAGTGAGTCGCAGGAACGCATGATGGCGGTCGTGCGGCCCGACCAGCTCGACGCGTTCATGGCGGTCACCGACCGGTGGGCGGTCGAGGCGACCGTCGTCGGCGAGGTCACCACCACCGGGCGCCTGGTCGTCGAGTGGCACGGCGAGACCGTGGTCGACGTCCCGCCGCGCACCGTCGCCCACGACGGACCGGTCTACGACCGGCCCATGCAGCGGCCGGCGACCCTGGACGCACTGCAGGCCGACGCCCCGACGTCCGAGCGCCTGGCCCGGCCGTCCACCGGTGAGCAGCTGCGCGCGACGCTGCTGCAGCTGGCCGGGTCGCCCAACCTCAGCAGCCGCGCGTGGGTCACCGACCAGTACGACCGCTACGTGATGGGCAACACGGCCCTGTCGATGCCGGACGACGCCGGTGTCGTCCGGGTCGACGAGGCCACCGGCCTCGGGGTCGCGATCTCGACCGACTGCAACAGCCGGTTCGCCGCGCTCGACCCGTACGCCGGCGCGCAGCTGGCGCTCGCCGAGGCCTACCGCAACGTCGCCACCGCGGGTGCGACCCCGCTGGCCGTCACCGACTGCCTCAACTTCGGCTCACCCGAGGACCCGGGCGTCATGTGGCAGTTCGCCCAGGCGGTCACCGGCATCGCAGACGGGTGCCAGCAGCTCGGCGTCCCCGTCACCGGCGGCAACGTCAGCCTGTACAACCAGACCGGCACGACCGCGATCCACCCCACGCCCGTCGTCGGTGTGCTCGGCGTGATGGACGACGTCACCCGACGCACGCCGTCCGGCTGGCGCGAGGCCGGGCAAGTCGTCTACCTGGTCGGCTCCACGCGCGACGAGCTCGGCGGGTCGTCGTGGGCCGACGTCGTGCACGGCCACCTCGGCGGGCTGCCGCCGCGGGTCGACCTCGAGGCCGAGCGGGTGCTCGCCGAGATCCTGGTCGCCTGCTCGCGCGACGGCATGGTCGACGCTGCGCACGACCTCAGCGACGGCGGCCTCGCCACGGCGCTGGCCGAGTCGTGCCTGCGGTACGGCGTCGGGGTGCGCGTCTGGCTGGACGAGCTGTGCGAGCGCGACGGCATCGACCCGTTCGTGGCGCTGTTCAGCGAGTCGACCGCCCGGGTGATCGTGAGCGTGCCGCGGTCGGAGGAGGTGCGCTTCACCGACGTCTGCACGGCCCGCGGGGTCGCGCACCTGCGGATCGGCGTGGTTGATGAGGCGGCCGAGCCGACCCTCGACGTCCAGGGCCTGTTCACCCTGCCCCTGGCCGAGCTGCGCGCCACCCACGAGGCGACCCTGCCCGCCGCCTTCGCCTGACCCCGTCCACCGTCGAGAACGGCACTTTGTGCGCTAAGTGCCGTTCCGTGTGCGAGGTCAGCGGCAGTTCGTGAGGCAAGTGCCGGCCGGGGCGGGTGGCGACGACGGCGGCGACGACGGACGCGGCCGTGACGACCGCGATCACGACAGCCATCGCCATCGACGCGTCGGCGCCCAGGCCGACCAGGGGTGCCACGGCGGCGCCGGCGGCGAACTGACCCAGCCCGAGCAGCGCGGACGCCGATCCCGCCGTCGCGCCGTGGTCGGCCAGTGCCAGCGCGGTGGCGTTCGGGAACACCAGTCCCATGCCAGAGACGATGCAGAACAGGGCCGGCAGCACGGCGACCAGGCCGGCCCCGAGCAGCGTCGCGGCGAGCAGCCCGAGGCCGCCGACGGCGACGATCGAGGTACCGGCCAGCAGCAGGGCACCGGGCCCGGTGCGGTGCACGAACCGGCCGCTGACCTGCGAGAGCACGACGAGGCCGACGGTGTTGACGGCGAAGACGCCGCTGTAGGCCTGCGGCGAGAGCCCGTGCCCGTCCTGCAGCAGGAACGGCGACCCGGCGAGGTACCCGAACAGGCCGCCGCACCCGAGCACCAGGGTCAGCAGCGGCAGGACGAACGAGCGGTCGCGCAGCAGGTGGGCGAACGTCCGCAGCGTCTGGCCGAGGCCGCCGCGGCGCCGGCTCTCGACCGGCAGCGTCTCGGGCACCCGCACCGACGCCGCGACCAGGGCCAGCACCCCGAGTCCGGCGAGCAGGGCGAAGATCCCCCGCCACGAGGTGACCAGCAGCAGCTGGCCGCCGATCACCGGGGCTGCGACCGGTGCCACGCCGGTGACCAGCATCAGCGCCGCGAACAGCCGAGCCATCGCGGCCCCGCTCGAGCTGTCGCGGGCCACGGCCATCGCGGTGACCATCCCCGCAGCTCCCGCGAAGCCCTGCACGAACCGCAGCCCGGTCAGCACCTCGATCGAGGGTGCGACCGAGCACAGGGCGGACGCGACGACATACAGCACCAGTCCGACGAGCAGCGGACGTCGACGGCCCAGCGCGTCGCTGACCGGCCCGAACACCAGCTGGCCGATCCCGAGGCCGCCCAGCGTCGCGGTCAGGGTGAGCTGGGTGGCGGACGTCGAGGCGCCCAGCTCGGACGCGATGGTCGGCAGCGCCGGCAGGTAGGTGTCGAGCGACAGCGGCCCCAGGCCCTGCAGCGAGCCCAGGACGACGACCAGCCCGACGGGTACGCCGATCGCGGCCCGGCCGGCGCGAGGTCGCGCGGCAGACGGTGCGGCGGTTTCGGCAGTGGTGTCGGGAGGCGCGGTGGTGGTCACGACGGGTCCTTGGAGGTGGCAGACGGGCGGGGCGACGTCGACGCTGACCTCGAGATGACCGGACTGGGGCGCGACGGATCGCACCGGCGGTGCGTCGGCGACAAGTCGCGGTGTCTGGAGGTTGTTCCCGCGCCGCGCGTCAGGGGCGCAGCAGCGTCTTGATCGCCAGACCGCCCCGCACCCGCGTTCCCTCCCCGCACCCGCATTCCTCCCCCGGACCGGTGCTGCGTGGTCGATATGCCCGGTTGAGACCCGGTCGTGGGGAGGAAACCGGGTGGGGGGAGGAAGGGAGACGGGGCCGGACAGCGAACCGGGGTCAGTCCCGCGGCAGCCGCACCCCGGCCAGCTGGTGCCCGGTCGCGACCAGCCGACCGGCCGAGTCCCACACGTCGCAGGTCTCGTCGAGCAGGCTGCCCGCGACC
>JBKJTJ010000390.1:0-5430 GCA_046590855.1 Actinomycetota bacterium | reverse complement strand
TGCTGGTGTCGGTGGCCGTCGGCATCGGCGCGGTCCTCGGCGCCGCGTGCGGGGTCGTTGCGGGGGTCGGGTTTACCCAGGTGCTCGGCTGGGCGCTGGGCGGCGCCGCCGTGCTGGTGGCCACGACATCGGTCGCGGTCGCGGTGCAGCGCGGTCGGGCACGCAACCAGCGGGTGCGCCGGCTGGCCGACGCCGGCGCCGTCGTCGCCGTGGCGCTGCTGGTCATCGGCCTGGTCGGACGCACGTCGAGCTGGCGGGCTCCGTCCCCCTGGCCGGTGGTCGGTGGGCTCGCCCTCCTGGCTGCCCTGACGCTGCTGCTGGTGCCGCGCGCGCTGCCCCGGCTGCGCCGCTCCGAGCTCGTCGCCGGCGCCGGGCTGGCCCTCGGGCTGCGGGCCACCGTGACGGCCCTGGACGGGTCGTTCGTCGCCGAGACGCTGCGCACCCGCCGGCTGCTGGAGCGGGCCGTCGTCCGGCGACACCGGCTCGCGGGCGCGGGGCTGGTCGCGCTGGCCGCAGCCGACGCCCGACGGGTCAGCCGCTCGCCGCGCGCCCTTCTCGGTGCGCTGGCGCTGGCACCGGCCGCCTGGGCCCTGGCCGACCTGTACGGGCGCCTCGGGGCCGCCGCCGCGGTCTCGCTGGCTGCGTGGGGCGCTGCGGGGCAGGTCGCCGCCGGCCTGCGGACCGTCAGCCGCTCGGGGTCGGTCTCGCGCAGCCTGCCGTTCTCGGACGCCCAGCTGCGCGGCGCCCACGCGGTCGTGCCCGGGGTCGTCGCACTCGTCGTCACCTCAGCGGCCACCGCGTTCACCGACCGGCCCGCGTGGACGGCGCTGGCCGCGGCCCTGGTGGGCACCGCGGCGGTGCTGCGCACAGCGGCCGGCCGCTCACCGATCAGCTGGGGCGTGCAGGCCACCTCGCCGCTGGGCTCCTTGCCGGTGGGCGCGGTGACGTCGTACCTCGTGGGCCTGGACGTCGCGGTCGTGAGCACGGTGCCGCTGCTGCTGGGGGCCGGCCCGCGCTGGGGCCTGGCGCTGCCGGCCCTGGCCTGCGCCGTCCTCGTACGGTTCAACCGGCGTCCCGCCTGAGACACCGCCTGCCTGAGGGCACCTGCCTGAAATGTCGGCCTACGTCGTGCTGAGGCGGTATCGTCCCGGCGGCAGGTGGCACCGAAGCCACCGCCGCGACACCCGGAGGGCGCCATGTCCACGTCAGCACCAGAGCGATCCCCAGAACCGCCGTCGGGTCGGCGCCTACCCACTCCCCTGCTGCTGCTGGTCGCCGGACTGCTGGCGGCGCCGCTCGTCGCGCTGCTGTGGGTGTCCAGCTACGCGAAGGAGGATCCGCGCCTGTTCGGGTTCCCGTTCTTCTACTGGTACCAGTTCGCGTGGGTGTTCATCACGGCCGGGCTGACGTCGATCGCCTACCAGATCGTGGTGCGCCACGAGCGCCGTCGTCGCGCCGACCGCACCACCTCGGACGTCGGGGGTCGGCGATGAGCACCGGCATGCACGCGGCAGCGGGCACCAGCGGCGTCAACACCGTGGCGCTCTCGATCGTCATCGTGCTGTTCCTGGTCGTGACGGTCATGGGGTTCATGGCCTCGCGCTGGCGGCGCGAGGGCGCCGAGGCGAGCCTGGACGAGTGGGGCCTGGGCGGCCGCAGCTTCGGCACCTTCGTCACCTGGTTCCTGCTCGGCGGCGACCTGTACACCGCGTACACGTTCGTGGCGGTGCCGGCGGCGATGTTCGCGACCGGTGCCGTCACCGGGTTCTTCGCGGTGCCGTACACCATCGTCGTCTACCCGATCATCTTCATCTTCATGGCCCGGCTGTGGTCGGTGTCGCACACGCACGGGTTCGTCACCCCGGCCGACTTCGTCAAGGGCCGCTACGGCTCCCGCGGCCTGTCGCTGGCCGTCGCGGTCACCGGGATCCTGGCCACCATGCCGTACATCGCCCTGCAGCTGATCGGGATCCAGGCGGTGCTGGAGGTCATGGGCGTCGGTGGCAGCGGCAACGCCCTGGCCCGCGACCTGCCGCTGCTGGTGGCGTTCGCGGTGCTCGCCGCGTACACGTACTCCAGCGGACTGCGCGCTCCCGCCCTGATCGCGTTCGTCAAGGACGGGCTGATCTACCTGGTCATCATCGTCGCCGTGATCTACCTGCCCAGCAAGGTCGGCGGCTTCGAGGGGATCTTCGACGCGGCCAAGGAGAAGATGGCCAAGCCCAACCCGGTCACCGGCAAGCCGACCGGGGCGTTCATCCCGACCGCACTGAGCGTGTGGCCGTACGCCACGCTCGCCCTCGGCTCGGCCATGGCGCTGTTCATGTACCCGCACTCGATCACGGCCGTGCTGTCGAGCAAGGACCGCAACGTGATCCGCCGCAACGCCTCGATCCTGCCGGCGTACTCGTTCGTCCTGGGTCTGCTCGCCCTGCTGGGTTTCGTCGCCATCGCGGCCGGCACCAAGCCGATCGGCCTGGACGGCAAGCCCAACGCGCAGCTGATCATCCCTCAGCTGTTCGAGGACCAGTTCCCGTCCTGGTTCGCGGGCATCGCGTTCTCGGCGATCGCGATCGGCGCTCTCGTGCCCGCGGCGATCATGTCGATCGCGGCAGCGAACCTGTTCACCCGCAACATCTACCGCGACTTCCTGCGCCCCAACGCGACCCCGGCGCAGGAGCAGCGGATGGGCAAGCTGGTGTCGCTGGTGGTCAAGGTGGGCGCCCTGCTGTTCGTGTTCCTGCTCGACAAGCAGAACGCGATCAACTTCCAGCTGCTGGGGGGCATCTGGATCCTGCAGACGTTCCCGGCCATCGTGTTCGGGCTGTACACCCGGTGGTTCCACCGCTGGGCGCTGCTCGGCGGCTGGGCCGTCGCCATGGTCTACGGCACCATCACGGCCTACAACGTCCTGAACCCGTTGACGGGCAAGCACCTGGGCGGTTCGGTCTCCGCGATCCCGTCGATCGGGCGCAGCGGGTACATCGCCCTCACCGCGTTCGTCATCAACGTCGTCGTGGCCTCGGTGCTGACCGTGGTGCTGCGCGCGGCCAAGGTGCCCGACGGCACCGACGAGACGCAGCCCGAGGACTACCGGGCCGACGCCGGTGACCCGAGGGTCCGCGACCTGTCCGAGCTCACCGGCTGAGCCCACACCCGCACGGCCTCGCGGGTGCCCGACCAGCCGGTGAGCACCACCAGGTGCAGCACCCACAGCCACAGCAGGACGGCGCAGACCGCCCCCACGGCGGTCTGCCCGCCGAACGGTGCCCCGAGGTCCAGCGGCAGGGTGAGGAAGAGCACGAAGCCCTGCAGGAAGCCGGCGACGAAGGCCCCCGTGGTGAACCCGCCGGCCAGGGCGAAGCGCCACGGGGGCGGGTCCGGTGCGACGATCCGAAAGCTCCACGCGAGCGGCAGCGAGACGACGATCCAGTCCACGTTCAGGGCGATGTAGACGCCGAGCGCCACTCCCCCCGCGCCCTTGGAGAACAGGTCGGCCAGCAACGGGGTGATACCGAGGACGGCCGCGAGCAGCACGGGGGCAGCGGCCAGCAGGGGCAGGACGGCGAGCCGACCGCGCCACCCGACGAGCGTGTCGTCGGCGTCGGCCAGTGCGGCGTACGCGCGACGCAGCCCCTCGCCGTACAGGCTGGCCGGCAGCACGGCGATGACGACCGCCGTCCAGCTGATGCCGATGCCCTCGCGCAGCAGTGCGGCGGCGACCCGGTCGGCCCCCAGCTGGTCGGGCAGCGCCGCGGACAGGTCGACCGAGAGCGCGAGCATCCGCGAGGTGCCGAGCACCAGGGACAGCAGTCGCGTCGCGACGAGCAGGCCGGGCACGACCGCGAGCGCGGCGTAGAACGTCACGCCCGCGCCGTAGAGCAGCACGTCGTGCCGGCGCATCGCCACGACGGTGCGGTGCGGGAGCGCGCGCAGCCTGGCCCTGCGCACCCGCTGTGACGTCACTCGTCGCAGGTTGGCAGGATCATCGCGTGAGCGCACCTCGGGCCCCGTTCGTCGTCCGCGTGGCGACCCCCGAGGACGTGGGCGCGGCCGGCTCGGTGGTGGCGGCTGCGTACCTGCACGACCTGCAGGTGAGCGCGGGTTACGTCGAGCGGCTGCGGGACGCGGTGACCCGTGCGGAGCAGGCCGTGCTGCTCGTGGCAGTGGACGACGAGCGCCTGCTGGGCAGCGTCACGTACGTGGCCGGCGGAACGACGATGGCGCAGCTGGCAGCGACCGGTGAGGTCGAGCTGCGGATGCTCGGCGTCGACCCGACGCAGCGCGGCCGCGGGGTGGCCGAGGGCCTCGTGCGGGCCTGCGTCGACCGCGCCAGGGCCGAGGGCCACGGCCGCGTCGTGCTGTCGACCCAGCCGCAGATGCTTGCCGCGCAACGGGTGTACCAGCGGCTCGGCTTCGTCCGGCAGCCCGACCTCGACTGGGTGCCCGAGCCCGGCGTCGTCCTGCTCGGCTACGCCCTCACCCTCTGACCCTTCCTCCCCCACCCCGCTTTCCTCCTCCGGACCGGTGACGAACGGGGCATCTCGGGCGCAGGATGCCGGGTGGGCGGAGGAAACCGGGTGGGGGGAGGAAGGGGTCAGGCGACGAGGCCGAGGCGGCGCAGCTCGACGGTGAGGTCGTGCGGGTTGGTCGAGGCCGACATGGCGTCGTCCAGGGTGACGATGCCGTCGCGGATCAGGATCGTCAGGTGCTGGTCGAAGGTGTGCATGCCGTAGAAGCCGCCCTCCTGGATCAGCTCGTTCAGCGTGTTGGTCTTGTCGGGGTCGGCGATGGCGTCGGCGACCCGGCCGGTGTTGACGAGCACCTCCATGACGACGCAGCGGCCCTGACCGTCGGCGCGCGGCACCAGCCGCTGGCAGATGATGCCGCGCAGCGACCCGGCCAGCGCCAGACGCACCTGCTTCTGCTCGTGCGGCGGGAAGAAGTCGATGATCCGGGCGACCGTCTCCTGCGCGTCGGTGGTGTGCAGGGTCGACATGACGAAGTGACCGGTCTCGGACGCGCTCAGCGCCGCCTTCACCGTCTCCTGGTCACGCATCTCGCCGACGAGGATGACGTCCGGGTCCTGGCGCATCGCGGCGCGCATGGCCGAGCCGAACGAGTCGGCATCGACGCCGATCTCGCGCTGGTTGATCGACGCGAGCTGATCGTCGTGGAGCACCTCGATCGGGTCCTCGATCGTGACGATGTGGCACTCGCGGGTGCGGTTGATGTGGTCGATCATCGCCGCCAGGGTCGTGGTCTTGCCCGACCCGGTGGGCCCGGTGACGAGCACGAGACCGCGGTGCTCGAGCGCGAGCCGACCGACGACCTCGGGAAGGCCGAGGTCCTCGAAGCTGGCGGTCGACGTCCGCACGAGGCGGAAGATCAGCGCGACCGAACCGCGCTGGCGGAACGCGTTGGCGCGGA
>JBKJTJ010000327.1:0-20092 GCA_046590855.1 Actinomycetota bacterium | reverse complement strand
GCTGGTGCCCTGGTCGACCGTGATCCAGGCAATGAGCCACCGGCAGGTCGACGCCTGGGGACTCACCGAGACGATGCGCCGCCGCCGCCACGTGCAGAGCTACTTCTACGCCTTCCGCCCGTGGGTCGTGGCATCGCGCGGGTTCCGCCGGTTCTGGGCCGACATGCAGGTCGTGTCCGACCGCACCAAAGTGATCCGGGTCTACGAGCTCGGCCTGAGCAGGGCGATCCTCGAGGCGGGGTTCGAGATCGGCAGCTACTACACCGAGAGCGAGCACGACCGTCGCCTCGCCCGGGCCCGACAGGTGTGGTGGGCCGTGCACCGGGCACCGTTGCGCCCCAAGGGAAAGCGGCTGTCGAGTCTGCCGCGGTTCGCCCGCGAGCCGTGGAACCCGATGTCGGCGCTGGCCGACGTCGCCCTGGACGGCGGCCGGCTGCCCGTCGTCAAGATCGACACCCTGCGGTACGACCCGTACCGGCTCGGCTCCGGTGTGCTGCTGGACGCCTGCGAGGCGGCCTACCCCGAGCAGTTCGCCGGCGTCCGAGCGTTCCTCGAGCGCACCACGACGGCCTACCCCGGCCGTGAGGGTGAGCTGGTCGGCCCGGCCCGGCTGGGGTTCCCGGCCCGCCGGCTGCTGGGGTACGCCTCGTGAATCTCGGCAGCGTCGTCCGCCGGCTGGTCCCGCCCGGAGCCCGCACCGCACCCGGTGCGCGACAGGCGCTGAGCAACGCCCGCGAGGCCCTGGCGATCTCGACGATCTCGGCGTCGGGGGCATTCGACCGGCCCTGGTACGAGCTGCAGCGGGGTCGCACGTTCTCGACCGACCTCGGCGCCGTCGTCGACTACGTCCGGCACGGCCGCGGCCGGGGGCTGTCGCCGACCCCGCTCTTCGAGCCGGAGTGGTTCGACCGTCGCCGCTGGAGCGGCCGCTCGCTCGACCCGTTCGCGGTCTACCTGCGCCGGCGCGCCGGCAAGGGCCGACCGCACCCGCTGTTCGACGCCTCGCAGCACCTGCGGGCCCATCCCGAGGCCAAGAAGCACCGCGGCGGGCCGCTCGGGCACTTCGTGGCCACGGCCACCGCCGACACCCCGCTGCCGATCCCCGCGGGCACGGCGTACAGCCGGGTCACCTACGGCCAGCTGCGCGCGGCGGCCGAGGACGCGGTGCGCACCTGGCAGCAGCAGGACGCGCTGCGCCGGGCGCCGCGCCGGGTCGACGCCCTGCCCGAGCAGCAGCAGCAGCGGCTGCAGGACGAGGTCGACGCCGTCACGCTGCCCGCAGCCGACGTCGAGCACCCCCTCGTGAGCATCGTCATGCCGACCTGGAACCGGGCCGCGGCCCTGCGCCGCGCGATCGTCTCGGTCCAGGCGCAGACGTACGGCGGCTGGGAGCTGATCGTCGTCGACGACGGCTCGACCGACGACACACCCTATGTGCTGCAAGGGCTGTCGACCTTCGACCAGCGCATCCGCGTCGTCGCCGGCGAGCACTCCGGCGTCAGCCGGGCCCGCAACACGGGCATCGCCGCGGCCCGGGGCAGCCACATCGCGTTCCTGGACTCCGACAACACCTGGGAGCCGGACTTCCTGCGGGTCACCCTGTCGGCGATGCAGCACCGCAGCCTCGACGCGGCCTACACCGCGATGGAGCTGCACGACGGCGCCCGGACGACGTTCCGCGCCTTCGACGGCGGCCGTGAGCACCTGCTGGTGGGCAACCACATCGACCTGAACGTGCTGGTCGTGCGCGCCGAGCGGGTGCGCGAGGTGGGCGGTTTCGCCGAGGACCTGCGCCGCACCGTCGACTACGACCTGGTGCTGAAGCTCAGCGAGGTCTGCGACCTCACCTACCTGCCCTACGTCGGCGCGGTCTACACCGAGGACCGCGACGACACGAGCCGGATCAGCGTCCGCGAGCCGCTCACCTGGGACTACGTCGTCCGCTCGCGCCACCTCGTGGACTGGGACGCCGCCCGGGACCGCGAACGCGTGCCGGGCCGGGTGAGCGCGGTCATCGCAGTGCACGACCAGCCCGGTGACGCCGTCCGCGCCGTCGAGGGCCTGCTGCAGTGGGACGGCGACCTCGAGGTCATCGTGCTCGACAACGGCTCACGTCGCTCGGGCAGCACGGTGCTCGCTTCGTTGGCGGCGGCCGACCCGCGCGTGCACTGGCACCGCGTGCCGGCCCACCTCGGGTTCGCCCTCGGCACCAACGTCGGGCTCGGGCACACCACCGGCGAGCTGGTGCTGATCACCGACCCCCACCTGCTGTTGCGAGGCGGCCTGCACGAGCTGTGCGCCGCGCTGGACGACGCCACCGCTGTCGTGGCGCCGCTGGTCATCGGCCTGGGGGGCACCGTCGTCAGCGCCGGCGTGACCGCGGTGGAGGGTGTCGACCTGCCGATGCCGGTGCTGCGTGACCACCCGCGCGAGGACCTCAGCCTGCACGGCCCGCTCGAGGTCGTCTCGCCCGACGAGCGCATCGTGCTGGCGCGCGCAGCCGACGTCGCGGCCGTCGGCGGGCTGCAACCGCTGCTGCTGAATGACTGGCACGTCGTCGACCTGACGTTGCGGCTGCGCGAGCACCGAGGTGCTGACGCCGGTGGGGCCAGGATCGCGACCGGGGTGCAGGCCTGGGTGGTCGGCCGCCCCGAGCAGGCCACCCACCCGCACGACGTCAGCGTGGTGCGCGAGTCGTGGCGGCGGGCCGACCCCGCCCCCGACACGTCAGCGTGGGCGCGAGCCGGCCTGCGGCTGGCGCACGTCAGCGCCCAGCAGCGCGGGCCGGGGGTGCTCCTGCCCGTACCGGTCACCGTGCGGCACGACGCCGCCTCGGCGCGCGAGCGGGCCGCTGACGGTGGCCCGCTGCGCTGGGCCCTGCAGATCGCGGCTCCGTCCGGTCCCCGCGGCGAGCAGTGGGGTGACTGGCACTTCGCCCAGTCGCTGGCCGGCGCGCTGCGCCGGCTCGGCCACGACGCCGTCGTCGACCTGCGTGAGGCGGTAGGGCGACCGACGAGCTACCTGGACGACGTCCGGCTGGTCATCCGCGGGCTCGACCGGGTCGTGCCGGTCCCCGGCCAGGTCAACCTGATGTGGGTGATCAGCCACCCCGACCAGGTCGAGGCCGACGAGCTGCGCGGCTACGACCACGTGTTCGCCGCGGGCGCGCGCTGGGCGACGGACGTCGGTGCGTCCTGGGGCGTGCCGATCGAGCCGCTGCTGCAGTGCACGGACGCCACGATCTTCCGGCCAGGCGCGGCGGCCCCCGACAGCGGGGACGCGGTGCTGTTCGTCGGAAACTCGCGCAACATCTACCGCCCAGCTGTCGAGGCCGCCGTCAAGGCCGGCGTCGACCTCGCGGTCTACGGCAGCATGTGGGAGCAGTACCTAGACCCGCGGATGGTGCGCGCCCCGGCGGTCGCCAACACCGCGCTGCCGGCCATGTACCGCGGGGCCGGCGTGGTGCTGAACGACCACTGGGACGACATGCGGCGCGAGGGGTTCTGGTCGAACCGCCTCTTCGACGTCGCGGCAGCCGGTGGCCGGGTGCTGAGCGACCACATCGCGGGCACCGCAGCGGTGTTCGGCCCCAGCGTGGTCACCTGGCGCTCTCCCGAGCACCTCACCGAGCTGCTGCGCCGTCCGGTGGACGAGCTGTTCCCCGATGACGCCACGATCGTGGCGAACGCCGAGCGGGTCGCGCTCGACCACTCGTTCGACGCCCGCGCCAGGCGGCTGGTGCAGGTGGCGGTGCAGACCCTCACCGGCTGACCTGGCTGACCGTGGCAGCTCTGCTCAGCGGAAGAAGCAGGTCTCGCCGGAGTAGATGGTCGTGACCCGGCTGGTCGGCTGGCGGCCGCTGATCAGGCCGGCGATCGGCCCGGGGCTGGCCCACTCGTCACCGAGCGACGTGCGGCTCAACGTCACGGTGCCGAACGACGCGCGCAGCGCCGTCAGCGTCGACCCGACGCCGATCCCGTCCCCGGTCGTGCGCCGCGGGGCGCCGCCCTGCTCGGTCCAGCCGACGAACCTCGAGCCGGCGATCAGCACGCTGAAACCGTTGCGCAAGAACGAGGTTCGCGGACCCTGACCGCACTCGGACTGCACGTCGGTCTGCAGCGGGCCGAGTGCCGCGGTCAGCGCCGTGCGCAACGTCGTGGACGACGACCCGAACCGCACGTGCCGGATGCTGGCCGTCCCGACGACGAAGCCCAGCCCGTCGGGTTCGAGCACCAGCACGGGGCGCACGATCCCGCGGTTGGCCGGGACGGCAGCCAGGGCCCGCCAGGTGTGTGTGCCAACGACGCCGTCGGGGGTCAGGCCGTAGCGCCCCTGGAACCGGCGCACCGCGGCCACCAGCCCGGCGTCGACCGTGCGCGAACCGGTGCGGACCAGGGTGGCCAGCTGGGCGGGGGAGTCGGGTGCGCGGTGCGCCAGCAGCAGCCGCACGGCGAGCACCGCGGGGCTGCGCCCGGTGCGCCCGGCCCCGACCGGGGTCACCAGTGCGCTCCACGTCCGCGGGCCCACGACGCCGTCGGGGGTGAGCCGGTGCGCGGCCTGGAACCTGCGCACCGCGGCCACGGTGGTGGCCGCGTAGCGACCGTCGACCACGGCGCGCGACCCGCGGGCGGCGAGCAGCAGCTGCACGGCGGCGACGTCGTGGCTGTGGGCACCGAGTCGCAGCACCGGGAACTGCGCCGTGCTCGTGGCTGCCTGAACGGCAGTCGCGGCTGAGCGGGGGACGGCGGCGTCCGCCGCGGGGGCGACGGTCAGGGCGAGGCTCGCTGTCGTGAGAGCCGCCGCGAGGGTGCGCAGGGCCAGCGAGCGGACGGCGCGGGGGCGGGGGGCGAGTGGGCGCACGGGCTGCTCCAGAGGGTGCCGGTCGGGGACCCGACCGCCCCCGGTGACAGGCTTACCGCCCCGGACGGGTGCGAGGCAATGGTCTGGTCGCACCGTTCTGCAGTCTGTTCAGGCCGTGCGCGCCCACCGCTCGAGCTGCGCTACGAAGGCCACGCTCGACACCCGCCAGTCCAGGTGGGCCCTCGCGGCAGTGCGGCCGTTGCGCGCCAGTCGCTCGCGCAGGTCGCGGTCGTCGACCAGTCGGCGCACCGCGTCGGCCACGGCGGCGGCGTCGTCGAAGGGGACCACCAGCCCGGCGTCGTACTCGCGCACCATCTCGGCGGCGGCAGGGTTGGCGGTGGTCACGACCGGCACGCCGTTCGCCATGTACTCCATCAGCTTGGTGAACCGCGAGTGGGCGTAGTTGGGCTCGTCGTGCAGCAGCGACAGGCCCGCCGTGGCTCCCTGCAGCAGGGCGAGCGCGACGTCGTTCGGCACGAAACCGTGCCAGCGCAACAGGTCCGCGTCAGCGGCGGCCTGCACCGCCCCGCGGACGTCGGGGTCAGCCGGCCCGACGAGCTCGAGCCGGACGCCCCGCGGCAGTGACCGCGCCAGGGCCACCATCTCGAGCCCGCCCCGCTGGCGGGTGATGCGGCCGAGGTAGACGACGCGGTCGTCCCCGGGCGGCGGCGGATCGGCGTCCGGCACCGGCACCGTGTTCGGGACGACGGGGTGCCGGCGGGCGAACCGCTGGTCGTACCCGTACTCCGCCAGCATCAGGTGCAGGTGCCGCTCGGCGACGGCCTCGGCGCGCAGCACGGCCCACGCGGCCGCCCGGCGCAACGGGCCTGGCACCCACTGCTTCATCGAGATGGCTGCCGCGGTGTCCTCGTGGACGTCCCAGACGACCGGGGGCAGACCGCGCAGGGTCGGCAGGGCCAGCAGCAGCTCGGGGTCGTGCAGCAGGACGATGTCGTGCCCGCCCCGCTCGCGGTGCAGCGCCGACCGGGCGGCCACCAGGGCGGCCACGCGACGGCGTCCGACGGCCCTCGGCAGGTCGATGGCGCGGACCCCGTCGGGAGCGGTGCGGCCGTAGGCGGTGAACGGTGCGGCGTACGTCACGGCGTGACCGGCGTCGAGCAGGCTGCGCATCTCGCGGTAGCGGATGCGCGCGTCCTGCGGGTCGTGGACGACCGTGACGACCAGGACCCGCACGGGCTACTTGACCGAGGCGTTGTAGGCGGCGATGACCTCGGCGGACGGGCCGTCCAGGCGCAGGGTGCCGCCGTCGATCCACAGCGTGCGCTGGCAGGTGTCCTCGATGACCTTCAGCGAGTGGCTGACCAGGAACACCGTGCCGGCCGCGTCGCGCAGCTCGCTGATCCGGCGTTCGCTGCGGCGCTGGAAGTCGGCGTCGCCGACGGCGAGGGCCTCGTCGACGAGCAGGATGCGGTGCGTCGCGGACGCGGCGATCGCGAACCGCAGCCGCGCGCCCATGCCGGCCGAGTAGGTGCGCATCGGCAGCTCGATGAACTCGCCGATGCCGGCGAAGTCGACGATGTCGTCGTACTTCTCTCGCACCTCGTCCGGCGTCAGGCCCATGGCCAGGCCGCCGAGCACCACGTTGCGCTCACCCGACAGCTCGTTGATCAGGGCCGCGTTGACCCCCAGCAGGGTCGGGTCGCTGTCGGCGTAGATCGCTCCTTCGTCGGCCGGCGTCAGGCCCGCGATCGCCCGCAGCAGCGTCGACTTGCCCGAGCCGTTGCGGCCGATGACGCCGATCGCCTCGCCCTCGTGGGCGGTGAAGCTGATTCCCTTGAGCGCGTGGATCTTGCGCGCCCGGCGCATGTTGACGGCCCGACGCAGCAGCTTGGTCGACTCGTTCTTCGCCGGCCGACCGGTGGCGTAGACGGTGTAGTTCACGTGCAGGTCGTCGACGATCACCGTCGGGCGGGGGCCGGCGGGCTCACTCACGGCCGTAGCGCTCCTCGGCCAGCCAGAAGTACACGAACCCCACGACGAAGAACCCGACGCCGAACCCGACGCCGAGGCGCCAGGTGTTCGGTGGTGCGCCCTCGCCGACGATGACCGCACCGCGCACCAGGCTGATGTAGGCGTGCACCGGGTTGAGCTCGAGCACCGTGGCAAGCACCGACTGGCCGCCGGTGGCCTCCTTGCCGGGGGTCTTGTAGAAGATGCCGCTCAGGTAGAAGACCAGCCGGGTGAGGAACGGGATCAGCTGGGTGATGTCGCGGATGTGGATCGTCAGGCGGGCCGCGATCATCGCGATCCCCGCGCAGAACAACGTCATCAGGAGCAGGGCGGGCACCAGCTCGAGCCACTTCAGCCGCACCGGCTCACCGGTCGCCAGCGCGACGACGAGCATGACCACGATCATCGGCACCAGCGCGAGCAGCTGCTCGATCACCGTCGCGAACGGCAGCACCGCCCGCGGGAAGTGCAGGCTCTTGATCAGCCCGCTGTTGCCGGTGATCGACTTGGCGCCGTCGGTGAGGCAGGCGGCGAAGAACTGGAAGATGAACACCCCGACGACCAGCGACGCGATGAAGTTCTCCTGGCGGTTCGACCTCGGCAGCAGCAGGCCGAAGATGAACCCGTAGACCGCGGCGTTGATCAGGGGGCGCAGCACGATCCACGCGATGCCGAGCCGGTCCTGCTCGTTCTGCGACCGGAACCGTGCCCGGGCCAACCCGAAGCAGAAGAACCGCCGGCCCCAGAGCTGGCGCACGTAGTCGCTCAGCGCGGGGCGGCTGCCCAGCTTGGGCAGGCCGTGCTGGGCGGCGAGCGCCGCCAGGTCGTCGTGACTGGGCCTGTCGTCACTGGGGTGGCCAGGACTCGGCGCGGGGACGACGACGCTCACACCGGCAGCCTCTCGAGTCGGGTCACGGCGGAACCGGGCCGGCCCGCCAGCCGCCTAGTGTGACAGCATGCTGGAACGGTTGCGGCGAGGGTCGTCGGCTCGCCGGGCCCTGCGCGCACTGAGCCTGGCCGCGAACGTCCCGGCAGCGGCGCACGCCCTGGGGTCCTGGCGGGGTCGGCCCCCGATGGACCGCGACTGGTACGCCGCGCAGGGGTACCTGCCCTCGCGCGGGCAGGTGGCGCACTACCTGCTGGCCGGACGTCGGGCCGGCTGGTCGCCGCACCCCCTGCTCGAACCCTCCTGGGTGGCTCCGGCGTCCTGGCGTCGACGCTTCCCCGACCCGCTCGCCGCGCCCGACCTGCTCTCGGCCACCCACCCCGCGCTGGTGCCCGGCGCGCTGACGGTCCGCGCGGCGCGGACGCTGCCGCGCACGGCCGAGGTGGCCACGGTGCTCGGCGGGCCGGTCGGCTACGGCGACCTGCGCGCCGCCGTGGCCGCCTCGGCGGGGGAGCGGCGCGAGCAGGAGGCGCTGCGCACGCTGCCACGCGTCCGCGACCGGTGGACGTCGCCCCCGGCGTCCGAGGGTGATCCCACGAACCTCGCGACCGTGACCGTGGTGATGCCCGTGCGCGACCGCCCGCGACAGGTGGCCGACGCGATCGAGTCGGTGCGCGCCCAGACCCACCGGGACTGGCACCTGGTCGTCGTCGATGACGGGTCGAGCGACGCGACCCCCGACGTCGTCGCGGCCATCGCCGCCCGCGACCCGCGGGTCGAGCTGGTGCGAGCCGACCACGGCGGGGTGAGCGCGGCCCGCAACCTGGGGGCGGCGCGCGCCACCGGCGAGGTGCTCGCCTGGCTGGACTCCGACAACACGTGGACGCCGAACCACCTGCGCACCATGCTCGCGACCCTCGCCGCCACCGGCGCCGAGAGCGCCTACGCGGTGCTCGAGCAGCACGCCGCGGACGGCGTCCGCTACCGGGCGCTGGACGCCGGACGACCCGCCCTCGCGCTGCGCAACCACATCGACCTGAACGTCCTGGTGGCCCGCCGCGAGGCCGTCGAGGCCGTCGGTGGCTTCGACACCTCGCTGCGCCGGGCCGTCGACTACGACCTGGTGCTGCGCCTCGCCGAGCGCTCGCGGCCGCTGTTCGTGCCCGTCGTCGGTGCGCGCTACGACGCTCGCAGGGACGCTGCCGACCGGGTGACGGTGCGCGAGTCGAGCACCTGGTCGGACGTCGTGCGGGCCCGCCGGCTGGTCGACTGGCCCGCCCTGGCCGCCGGGCTGGACGCCCGCGTCGGCGACCGGCTCAGCGTCGTCGTGGTCGTCGCCGCGTCGGTGCCGGCGGCGGTGTTCGTGCCGACCCTGCTCGACGCCGTCCGGCACGCCGCGGGGGACGTCGAGGTGGTGGTCGTCGACGCCGGTGGCAGCCGGGCGACCGGCACCGCCCTGGCGGGCCTCGCGGCCACCTGCGCGCAACTGTCCGTGCTGCGCTGGCCGGCGCCCATGACGCCCGGGTGGGCCCTGGCGCACGCCCTCCCGAGCACGAGCGGGGCGTCGATCGCCGTACCGGACGCCGGCGCCCGGCTGGCGCCCGGCTACGACCTGACGCTTCGCTCGGCCCTGTCGCCGGGCCTCGTGCACCTGGCCGACGGTCTGCTCGGGGTGCGCGCGGCGGACCTGGTCGCCGTCGGCGGGGCGGACGCGCTTGACCCGACACCGGGCTGGCGCGCTGAGCTGGCCGGCCGGGTCACCGCTGGTGCGCATGGGGCGAACCGACACCCCTGAGGCCGAGGGGGTGTCATGCTGGCGGGGCATCCGCGACCAAACGCCCAGGAGCCCCGTGATGACGCGCCGCCCCCGCCGGACCCCTGGCGCGCTGACCGCCGCCGTCAGCCTGATCGCCGGCCTGCTCGCGGGTGGCTCGCTCCTCGTGCCCGCTGCCGCGCACGCCGACGGCCCGGTCTGCCCGCCCCCCGGCGGCGTCGCGGTGCCGGCAGCACCCACCCCCACCAGCGGGGCCCTGGTCGTCGACGGCCACGGCTGGGGGCACTCGCTCGGCCTGAGCCAGTACGGCGCGCAGGGCGCCGCCCGACTGGGCTGCTCGGCCGGCACGATCCTGTCGACGTACTACCCGGGCACGACGGTGGCGCAGGTGCCGCTGCGGTCCTCGGTGGTGCTGCGGTTGCTCGCCGCCGAGGCCGCCGGACGCACCACCGTCCAGGCCCAGACCGGGCCGCTGACCTGGGTGGCGGTGACCGCGAACAAGACGGTGGTGCAGCCGCTGGGTGAGACCTGGACGGTGCTGCGGCGTGCCGACCTCAAGGGGGTCGTGCTGCAGGACGCCACCGGCGCCGAGCGGTTCTGGGTGGCCGACACCGGCGTGCTGCGGCTGCAGGAGCGCGGCGCCGTCGCCCGCGTGCGCAGCTTCGGCGGATCCACCGGCGCGGCGCTGCGCAACGACCTGCGGATGCGCTGGGACGACACCCAGTTCTCGACCCTGCGCGGCGTCGGCCTCTTCGCCGACCAGGTGATCCGCGACGACGCGATCGGCACCGGGGTGCAGAAGTACCTGTGGGGGCTGGCCGAGGTGCCGGCCTCGTGGCCCAGCGCAGCGCTGCAGGCGCAGGCCGTCGCGGCCCGCACGTATCTCGTCGCCGGCTACCCCGACGCGACCGACCCGACGGCGTACCGGATCGGCACGACGACGGCGACCCAGCACTACGGCGGCTACGCCCACGAGGAGCAGGACCAGACGGCGGGCGGCGCGTGGCGGGCGGCGGTCGACGCCACCGACCGCCAGCTGGTGCTGGCCGCGGACGGCGCACCCATCAGCGCGTTCTTCACCTCCAGCCACGGTGGCGGCAGCGAGGACATCCGCTACGTGTTCGGCGGACCGGCCGTCCCCTACCTGGTGCCCGTGGACGACAGCGCCTGGGACGCGGCGTCCGACAACCCCTACCGCTCGTGGTCGGTGGGCCTGTCGCAGGCCGACGTCGCCCGCCGGTTCGGCTTCGACACCGTCATCGACGTGCGGGTCGCCGCCCCCGGCACCGCCGAGCGGATCAGCGGCGTCTCGGTCACCGGGGTCACCGCCGGGACCACCAGCACGCGCACGCTCACCGGGGCGGCGGCGCGCGCGGCCCTCGGCGTCCGGTCGCCGGGCTTCACGCTGCGCTGGCTGCTGCCGGCCACCAGCCAGCCGCTCACCGGTGACGTGGACGGCGACCGGCGCGGTGACGTGGGCTGGTTCGCCGCCGGCCGGGTCACCTGGCTGACCGCCCGCGGGGTGCGCACCGCCTACCTGCTCGGCGGCCCTGGCGACCGGGCCGTCGTCGGGGACTGGGACGGCGACGGCAGGGACTCGGTCGCCGTGGTGCACAACAACACCTGGTGCCTGCGCAACACCCTGACCAGTGGCGCGTGCGATCGGACGTTCCGGTTCGGCACGTCCGCCGACCTGCCGGTGGCCGGGCGGTTCGTCGCCGGGAAGGTCGACGGCATCGGCGTCTGGCGGGCCGGCAGGTGGCTGCTGCGAGCGACGCCGACCGCGGGCCCGGCGACCATCACGGTCGGCTGGGGACGCTCCAGTGACGTGCCCGTGCTCGGCGACTGGGACGGCGACGGCCTCGACACCCCCGGCGTGGTGCGCGGCACCACCTGGTTCACCGCAGCGGCCCTGCGCGACAGGGCCCCCAGCACCGCGACCTTCGACCTCGGCAAGCCCGGCGACCGGTTCGTCGCGGGCACCTGGTCGGGCACCCGCGCCAGCCTGCCCGCGACCGTCGCCGGGCCGGTCTTCTACCAGCGGTTCGCGCTGTCGGCCGGGCCCACCAGCCGCCGGGTGCTGCTCGCGCCGTGACCCCGACCTCCGTGCGCCTGGCGTCCGGGATGTCCACGTCTGCACCGGGTGGGTCCTGGACGGGACGGCGTCCGACCCGTTAGCGTCACCCCGGACACCACCCGTCACAGCAGCAACAACCGCACCCTCTGGTGTCAAGCGACACGCCGCAGCAGCCGATGGGAACCTGCAGTGCCCGTCGCGTCACCGACCTCACGGAGCCTCATGTCACGCCACCTGGCCCGCACCGGCAGCATCGGTGCGCTGCTGGCCGTCGCGCTCACCACGGTGACCACGATCGCCGTGCTGCCGGCGTCCGCCGTGGACATCGCGCCGCCGACCGCGCCCCAGACCGCGCCTGCGACAGGGCAGCCCGAACCGGACCCGACCGTGGCCCCCACCGTGACGCCGACCGTGACGCCGACGCCCACGCTGCCGCCTGTCCCACCGCCTCCGCCGCCGCCACCGCCGGTGGCCACCACGGTGCTGCCCGCCCTCGCCGACGTCGTCCCGACCTACCAGGCCCAGCGCAGCTGCGACCCGGCCGCCAAGCCCGGCGTCGAGGCGTACGTGCGGATGGTGCTGCAGACCTACCGGGTCGGCCGCAACGGCGGCATCGTCCGCGGGTGCGGCATCGGGGCGACCAGCGAGCACAAGGAGGGTCGCGCCTTCGACTACATGCTCAGCGTGAACGTCCCGCAGGAGAAGGCCGTCGGCGACGCGCTCACCGGCTGGCTGACCGGCCCGGGCGCCGCGGGCGTGGTCGGCGGCAACGCCCGCCGGATCGGCGTCATGTACCTCATCTGGAACCGGCGGATCTGGAGCGCGTACTCGACGGGCACCGGCTGGCGCGCGTACTACGGCCCGAACCCGCACACCGACCACGTGCACACCAGCTTCAGCTGGAACGGCGCCATGGCGCGCACCTCGTGGTGGAGCGGGCGCACCGCGACTGTCGAGGACCGCGGGCCGTGCGGGGTGTACGCCGGTCAGCCCGCCCCCGTCTACACCGGGCCGCAGCTGAGCGCCTGCCCCACCCCGCTGCTGAGCGCGCCGACCTCGCCGTACGCCATCGTGTGGCCCGGTCAGAGCACAAGCTCGGTGCGCCTCGCCCAGTCCCAGCTGGGCCTGGCCGCCGACGGCGTGTTCGGCGCCGCGACCCGGACCGCGCTCATGGGGTGGCAGCGCACCGTGGCCCTACCCGTCACCGGGGTGCTCGACAAGCCGACCTGGGCCCGGCTCGCTCCGCCCCCGCCGCCTGCGTCCACCCCGACCGCCTCGGTCCCGGCCGCCCCGGTCGTCGTCGTCCCGACGACCTCGCTGACCCCCTTCAAGACCACCGTGCTGCGCCCCGGGTCGCGCGGTGCCGCGGTCGCCGAGCTGCAGCGGTCGCTGAAGGTCACCGCCGACGGCGTCTTCGGCGACTCGACCACCGCGGCGGTCGCCGCCGCCCAGACCCGCGGCTCGCTGCGCGGCACCGGCGTCGTCGACGCGGCGACCTGGGCGGTCGTCGAGCGTCAGGCGCACCCGCTGCTCGACCGGCGGGCCACGGTGCTGCGCCGGTTCTCGACCGGCCCCGCGGTGCTGGCGCTGGAGCAGGCCCTGGCCCTGAAGGCCCCGGATACGTTCTTCGGGCCGGCCACCACGTCGGCGGTCAAGGCGGTGCAGGCCGCCGCCGGGCTCGCGCAGACCGGCATCGTCGACACCGCCACCTGGGCGGCCGTCGAGGCGAAGGCCTTCCCCCTGGGCGCCGTCGCAGCCACCCCGGCCGTGCTCGCCCAGCGCACCCCGCTGTCGGCGTACACGACGCTCAGCCTGCGCCGGGGCGCCGCCGGTCTGGTCGTCACCGCCCTGCAGCGCTCGCTGGGCACCAAGGCCGACGGCCTGTTCGGCTCGGGCACCCTCTCGACGGTGCGGGCCTTCCAGAAGGCCCGCAAGCTGCCCGCCACCGGCGTGGTCGACGCCCGCACGTGGGCCTCGGTCGAGGCCGTCGCCTACCCGCTGCTGCCCTACCGCACCGTGGTGCTGAGGGTCGGCAGCAAGGGCCCGGCGGTCGCCGCGCTGCAGAAGGCGTTGCGGCAGAAGGCGGACGGCGTCTTCGCGGCTCCGCTGCTCGTCACCGTCACGGCGATGCAGACCAAGAACCACCTGCGCGCCACCGGGGTCGTCGTGACCTCGACCTGGACGGCCGTCGAGAAGGCGGCCTACCCCCTCGGCGTCAAGCGCTGGTGACCCGCTCGGCTGCTCGCCGCTCGTCGGCGAGCGCCGGATCGGGGTCGCGCACCAGCACCAGCGACCCGTCGACCGTCAGCGGCGCCAGCAGGCCCGCGACGGCGTCGGCCGGGCCGGTGCTGACCAGCACCCGCGCCTGCGCGGGCCAGGCCGCGCTGACCGCCCGGGCGGCCGCCAGCAGCTCGGCGTAGGTGACCGCCCGGTCGCCGGTGCGCAGGGCCACGCCGTCGCCGTCAGGCTCGTCGGCGTCGAACACGTCCGGCTGCCCGGTCAGGGTCGCCGCCTCGTCGACCACCCCGGCGGCCAGCGGCGAGCCGGCCCAGCTGCGGGCCAGGGCGGGCAGCGTCACCGCCACCACGGTCGCGCCGTCGCCGGCGTCCACCGAGGCGGGGTCGTCCGTCACGACGACACGTGGATTGCTGACGTCGTTCGCACCGACCACCACCTCGGCACCGACCGACCACGCGGCCAGCAGCCAGTAGGTCGCCCGCCAGTGGGTCGGCAGGTCGACCACCACGCGGTCGCCGGCCTCGACGTCCAGCTCGTCGACCAGGAGGTTCGCGGCCTTCGCCACCCAGTTGGCCAGCACCCGGGCCGACAGCTCGATCCGCTCACCGCGCGTCGGGCCGGCCGCGTCGTCGTACCACGTGATGCGCGGGCGGCCCGGGTCGCTGGCGACCAGGGCCCGCAGCAGGGCCGGCACCGCTGCGGAGCGCGCCACCGCGCGGTCGACCGGGGGGTCGCCGGCAGCCGCGGTCACGACCGGGCCAGGCTGCGGCGGAAGGCCAGCGCCGCGTCGTACGTCGGCAGCAGGCCCTGCTCGGCCGCCTGAGCCAGGGTGGGCGCGGCGAGGTCCTTGGGGGAGAGCAGGGGGGTGACGGGTTTGCCGGCGGCGTCGGCCGTGGGCCACGCGATGGCGATCGCCGGGTCGAGCGGCGTGACACCGTGCTCGCGCCCGGGCGCGTACGGCGCCGAGCACAGGTACAGGAACACCGCTCCCTCGGTCATGGCCATGTAGCCATGACCCAGGCCCTCGCTGACGTACAGGCCGTGCCGGCTCACGTCGTCCAGCGGCACCAGCTCGTAGCGTCCGTAGGTGGGCGACCCGACCCTGATGTCGACGACGACGTCGACCACGGCGCCGCTGACGCAGGTGACGTACTTGGCCTGGCTCGGGGCCAGCTCGGCGAAGTGGATGCCGCGGACGGTGCCGACGGTGCTCGTCGAGATGTTCGACTGCGCCAGGTCGAGCCGGTGCCCCACGGCCTGCTCGAAGGCGTCGGCCTTGAACCACTCGAGGAACGTCCCGCGGTCGTCGGGGAACAGGCGGGGCTCGACGCGCCAGGCGCCCTCGATCGACAGGGGGAAGATCTGCATGCTGGAACACTAGCGAGCGTGAGCACCCCACCGACCCAGCCGACGTCGCCGTCCTCCCAGCCCCTGTCGTGGCTCGTCACCGGGGGCCGGGGCATGCTCGGCACCGACGTGGTGCGGACCCTGCTGGACGCCGGTCACCGAGCGAGCGCCGTCGGCAGCACCGACCTCGACGTGCGGGACGCGGACGCCTGCGCCGCAGCGGTTCGCGGGTACGACGTCGTCGTCAACTGCGCGGCGTGGACCGCCGTCGACGACGCCGAGTCCGACGAGGCGGGGGCCTTCGCGGTCAACGCCGTCGGCGCCGAGAACCTCGCTCGGGCATGTGCCGCAACGGATGCGCGACTGGTGACCATCTCGACCGACTACGTGTTCGACGGGACGGCGACGGCGCCGTACGCCGAGGGCGCCCCGCTGGCGCCGCGGTCGGCGTACGGGCGCACGAAGGCCGCCGGCGAGTGGGCGGCGCGCGCCGAGCACGACGACGTGCTGGTGGTGCGGACGGCGTGGTTGTACGGCGCGAACGGTGGCTGCTTCCCGCGCACCATCGCCCGGGCGCTGACCCAGCGCGACACCCTGGACGTCGTCGCCGACCAGGTCGGGCAGCCGACGTGGACCGTGGACGTCGCCGCGCTGGTGCTCGCACTCGTGGTCGCCGAGGCCCCGGCGGGCAGCTACCACGCGACGTCGTCCGGCCAGGTGTCGTGGCACGGCTTCGCGCGGGCCGTGGCCGAGGAGGCCGGCACCGACCCCGACCGCGTCCACGAGACGACGTCCGAGGCGTTCGTCCGCCCGGCCCCGCGGCCGGCGTACTCCGTGCTGGGCCACGACGCGGTGCGCGCCGCGGGGGTCGAACCGATCGGCGACTGGCGCGAGAGGTTCGCCGTCGCGGCGCCGTCAGTGCTGGCGGTGTGAGAGCAGGCCGACGAGGTACTGCCCGTAGCCGGACTTGGCCAGGCTCTCGCCGCGCTGGCGCAGCTCGTCGTCGGTGAGGAACCCGGCGCGCCAGGCGACCTCCTCGGGGCAGCCGATCTTCAGGCCCTGGCGAGCCTCGACCACGCGGACGAACTCACCGGCGTCCATCAGCGACTCGAACGTGCCGGTGTCGAGCCAGGCGGTGCCGCGCGGAAGCACCTGCACCGCAAGAGATCCGGCGTCCAGGTAGGTGCGGTTGACGTCGGTGATCTCGAGCTCGCCTCGGGGCGAGGGCTCGAGGTTCTTCGCGATGTCGACGACGTCGTTGTCGTAGAAGTACAGACCGGGGACGGCGTAGTCGCTGCGCGGCTCCGAAGGCTTCTCCTGCAACGAGATCGCCGTGCCGAACTCGTCGAACTCGACCACGCCGTACGCCGTCGGGTCGGCGACGCGATACGCGTACACCAGTGCACCGTCCAGGTCGGTGTGCTGGCGCAGGCTCGTGCCGAGGCCGGGGCCGTAGAAGATGTTGTCGCCCAGCACCAGGGCGACCTTGTCGCCGCCGATGAAGTCGGCGCCGATCACGAAGGCCTGCGCGAGCCCGTCCGGGCTGGGTTGCACGGCGTAGGTGATCGAGATGCCGAAGTTGCTGCCGTCACCGAGCAGCCGGGTGAACTGGTCGGCGTCGTGCGGGGTCGTGATGATCAGCACGTCGCGGATGCCGGCCATGATCAGCATCGACAGCGGGTAGTAGATCATCGGCTTGTCGTAGACCGGGACCAGCTGCTTGCTGACACCGAGGGTGATCGGGTGCAGTCGGGTGCCCGAACCGCCGGCCAGGATGATGCCTCGCATGCGCGCCAACCTATAGCGTCGCGGCGTGAGCCTCGTCGACCGTGCCGGGGTGGGAGCCGCCGCCTGGGTGGTCACGAGCGCGGTGCTCTCGGTGCCGCTGATCGTCTCTGGCCTCTGGCGGCCGTCGGTGGCGCTACCGGTGCTGCTCGTCGCGGCGGCCGTGGCCGTGCGGTTGTCGCGGACCGTGCCGGGCGTCCCCGGACCGCGGTGGGCGTCGCTGGCACTGGTGCTGGTCGCGGTCGGCGGTGGGGTGTGGGCCGGTGCGACGCACGCCGAGCACGTGGTGCTTCGGCGCGACGCCGGCACCTACGCGCTGTCCGCGCAGCACCTGGCGACCGCCCACCGGCTCGGCGTCCACGTCGACGTCCCCGCCCTCGGCGGCCCCGACGTCCTCGCGACGCCGGGCGTGACCGTCGCCAGCCCCGGCTTCTACGCCCGCGGGTCGGGCGCGCAGACCCGCGTCGTCCCGCAGTTCCTGCCCGCCGCCCCGGTGCTGCTGTCGCTCGGCTGGTGGGCCGGCGGGTGGACCGGCCTGCTGCTGGTGCCGGCTGTCGGCCTGACCCTGGCGCTGCTCGCGTTCGGCGCTCTGGCGCGGCGGCTGGTCGGCCCGGCGTGGGCCGTCGCGGCGACCGCTGCGCTGGCACTGACCCAGCCGGTGCTGCACGCCGGGCGCTCGACGTACTCCGAGCCCTTCGCCCTGCTCGTGGGCTGCGCCGCCGCGAGCGTGCTGGTCGCCGTCACCGCTTTCTCGGCCGACGGTCGTGCGCTGCGGCGGCTCGGCCTGCTGGCGGGACTGCTCGCGGGCGGGGTGGCCCTGGTGCGGATCGACGCCCTGCGCGAGTCGGCGCTGCTGCTGCCCGTGGTGGCGCTGCTCGCCGCCCGACGCTCGCCGGCCGCCCGGCCGCTGCTGGCCGGGCTGGGACTGGCGACGGCGTACGCCTTCGCGACCGCCCTGCTGCTGTCGCGGCCCTACCTCGGCGCGGTGGCGGGCTCGCTGCTGCCGCTGGTCGCCGCGGTCGTGGTGCTGGCGGCCGGATCGGTCGCGGCGCTGCGGGTGCGGCGGTGGCCCGCTGCGCTCGTGACTCGGCTGCCGGCGGGGCTCGCCGTCGCGACGCTGCTCGGGTTCGTCGTCCTCGCGTCGCGACCGCTGTGGCTGGTCGTGCGGCAGAGCCCGGCGGACCCCGGTGCCCGCGTCGTGGCCGGGCTGCAGCTCGCGCAGGGGCTGGCGGTCGACGGCGGCCGCACGTACGACGAGGCGACGGTCGGGTGGACGGCCTGGTGGGTGGGGGCCCCCGCGCTGGTGCTCGCGCTGGCCGCTGCGACCGTGCTGGCCCACCGGCTCGGCGTTGCACTGCGGGACGGCGCGGCGCTGCCCGCGTGGCTGGCCCCAACCCTCGTCGGCGTCGCCTCGACCGCGCTGACCCTCTACCGGCCCGGCATCACGCCCGACCACCCTTGGGCCGACCGGCGCCTGGTGCCCGTCGTGCTCCCCGCCGTCCTGCTCCTGGCCGCCGCCGCCGTCCGCCACCTCACCGCGCTGACCGCACCTTCGCCACAAGGTGCGCCATACGGGCCCCGAAACCGGCACCTTGCGGCAAAGGTGCGGTCGGGCGTGCGGTCCCGGGGGCGGGTCGCGGGGGTGGTGGGGGTCGTCGGGCTGGGACTGCTGGTGGGCCCCGCGGCGGTGGCGACCTGGCCGGTGGCGGGGCAGCGCACCGAGCCCGGCGAGGTGGCTGCGGTCGACCGGGCCTGCGCGGCGCTCGGCCCGCGCGACACCGCGGTGCTGATCGACGACCGGGCGGCCAACGAGTGGCCGCAGGTGCTGCGGGGCGTGTGCGGGGTGCCCAGCCTCGTGGTCCGGTCGCGGGACGGCGCCCCGGACGCCGCAGCCGTTGGCACCGTCGTCGCCGGGGTGCGCGCGGCCGGACGGCGGCCGGTGCTGGTGAGCGCCGACTCGGCGGCGGCGCTCGAGCAGCTCGGAACCGTGCCGCGACAGGTGGTCGACCTGCGCACGGTCGAGGACCAGCGGCTGCTGACCCGGCGCCCGGGCGGCTCGGCGTCGCTGGACGTCGACCTGTGGCTGGGGCCGGTATCCTCGGGCCCATCATGAGCGACGACATCCTGACCAGCGCGCCCCAGACGGCGATCCTGCCCGGGGCCACGCAGACCCCGTCGACCCCGGCCGCGCCGGCGGCGGTGGACGCGACGGTGATCCTGCCGGCCTACAACGAGCAGGACCACGTGATGGCCGAGGTCGAGCGCATCTGCGCCGCCCTGGACGCCAGCGAGTTCACCTACGAGGTGCTCGCGATCGACGACGCGTCCACCGACGGCACCCTGGCGGTGCTGCGCGAGGCCGAGCTGCGCTTCCCGCACGTCAAGGTCGTGCCGTTCCGGCGCAACGGCGGCTCGGGCACGGCGCGGCGGATCGGCACGCAGATGGCGCGCGGCCCGGTCGTCGTGTGGACCGACGCCGACATGACCTACCCCAACGAGCGGATCCCCGAGCTGCTGCGGATCCTGCGCGACGACCCGTCCTACGACCAGGTCGTCGGAGCCCGCCTGACCGAGGAGGGCACCCACAAGATCCTGCGGGTGCCCGCCAAGTGGTTGATCCGCAAGGTCGCCGAGCGGCTGACCAACCAGCGGATCCCCGACCTGAACTCCGGCCTGCGGGCGTTCCGGCGCTCGGTGGCGCTGCCCTACCTGCGCCTGCTGCCGCCCGGGTTCAGCTGCGTCACGACGATCACGCTGTCGTTCCTGTCCAACCAGCACGACATCAAGTACGTCGAGATCGACTACGCGAAGCGGGCCGGCTCGAGCAAGTTCCACTTCGTCAAGGACGCCTACCGCTACATCCTGCAGGTGCTGCGGATGGTCATGTACTTCGAGCCGCTCAAGGTGCTCATGCCCCCGGCGCTGTGGCTGATCGTCATCGGGCTGGTCAAGGGTGTCGTCGACATGGTGCGCCACCCGTTCTACTTCCCCGCGAGCACGGTGCTGCTGGTCGTCACCGGGTTGATGATCGGCTCGCTCGCGCTGCTGTCCGACCTCGTCGTGCGCTCCCGGGACGGCGTCTAGCGGTGCGGATCGCGGTCGTCGGCCCGACCCACCCCTACAAGGGCGGTGTCGCGGCCCACACCACCGAGCT
>JBKJTJ010000141.1:0-14586 GCA_046590855.1 Actinomycetota bacterium | reverse complement strand
CCGGTCGTGGTTGTCGGGGTCGTAGCTGATCTCACCCGTGCCGTCGGCCTTCTCGATGCCGCCGATCCGGTGCTCCAGACCCGGCGTGCCCGGGACGGCCCACGGCCGGGCCAGCGTGGTCTCGTCCCGTCGATACGGGTGGAAGACCGGCGCACCCGAGTCGTCGACGGCGTTGGGCTCGGTCGTCAGCGTCACGCCCATGCGTGGCAAGGAGGCGACGTCGGGGATCCGCCAGGGCTCGGAACCGTTGGCGAGGTAGCCGTCCGAGAGCAGGAACACCGGGGTGCGGTAGGTCGTCGCGATCCGCACGGCCTCGAGGGCGGCGTCGAAGTTGTCGGACGCCGACCGGGGGGCGATGACCGGCACCGGCGCCTCACCGTTGCGTCCGAACATCACCTGCAGCAGGTCGGACTGCTCGGTCTTGGTGGGCAGCCCGGTCGACGGGCCGCCGCGCTGGATGTCGCAGATCACCAGAGGCAGCTCGAGCGAGACCGCCAGCCCGATGGTCTCGGACTTCAGCGCCACCCCCGGGCCGGAGGTGGTCGTCACGCCGACGGCACCGCCGAACGAGGCACCGAGCGCCGCACCGACGCCGGCGATCTCGTCCTCGGCCTGCAGCGTCGTGACACCCAGGTGCTTCATGCCCGCCAGCGCGTGCAGGACGTCGGACGCCGGGGTGATCGGGTAGCTGCCCAGCACCAGCGGCCGGCCTGCCAGGTGGCAGCCGGTGACGAGGCCGTAGGCGAGCGCCGCGTTGCCGGTGATGTTGCGGTAGCGGCCCGGCACCATCGGCGCCGGGGCGATGTCGTACGAGACGGCGAAGTCCTCGGTGGTCTCGCCGTAGTTCCAGCCGGCGCTCAGCGCAGCGAGGTTCGCGCGCAGGATCTCAGGCTTGTTCGCGAACTTGGTGTTGAGGAACCTCTCGGTGCCCGTCGTGGGCCGGTTGTACAGCCACGAGAGCAGGCCGAGCGCGAACATGTTCTTCGCGCGCTCCTTCTCCTTGCGCGACAGGTCGAAGTCGACCAGGGCCGCCACGGTGATGCTCGTCAGGCCCAGCGCGTGCACATGGAACGACTCGAGCGATCCGTCGTCCAGGGGGTTCGCGGTGTAGCCCACCTTGGCCAGGTTGCGGCGCGAGAACTCGTCCGTGTCGAGGATCACCGTGGCCCCGCGCGGCAGGTCGGGAAGGTTGGCCTTGAGCGCCGCCGGGTTCATCGCGACGAGGACGTCGGGCGCGTCACCGGGCGTCAGCACGTCGTGGTCGGCGAAGTGCAGCTGGAAGCTCGACACCCCCGGCAGCGTCCCCTGGGGGGCGCGGATCTCGGCCGGGAAGTTCGGCAGCGTCGACAGGTCGTTGCCCAGCGAGGCCGTCTCGGAGGTGAACCGGTCACCGGTGAGCTGCATGCCGTCACCGGAGTCCCCGGCGAAGCGGATCACCACGCGGTCGAGCTGTTGCACCTGCTTAGCGCTGCTCATGCCTGCCTTCTGTCGCGATGTTCCCTCATCAGGGCAACCACGCCCCGGCCCCGCATCTTCCGCCGGGCACCCTCAACTGTAGGTCGCCGCCGCCCAGGCCTCATGGCGATCGCGTCGAGCCGGGGGTCAGAGCCGGCCGGAGTCGACGATCCGTCGAAGGAACTGCTGGGTGCGTGGCTGCGCCGGGTCGCCAAGCACCTGCCGCGCTGGTCCCTGCTCGCAGACGGTGCCGCCGTCCAGGAACACCACGGTGTCGGCGACGTCGCGCGCGAACGACATCTCGTGCGTGGCGACGAGCATGGTCGTGCCCTCGTCCTTGAGGTCCCTGAGCATGGCGAGCACCTCACCCACCAGCTCGGGGTCCAGCGCGCTGGTGACCTCGTCGAGCAGCATGAGGACGGGCGCGGTGACCAGTGCCCGGGCGACCGCGACCCGCTGCTGCTGGCCGCCCGACAGCTCGTCCGGCCACGCGCGGGCCTTGTCGAGCAGGCCGACCCGGCGCAGCATCTCGCTCGCCTCGTGCTTGGCCCGCTCGCGGGGCACCCCGTGCACCCGGCGGGGGGCGAGCATGACGTTGTCGATGACCCGCAGGTGCGGGAACAGGTTGTAGGCCTGGAAGACGATGCCGATCCGCGCGCGCACGGCGTCGGCGTCGGTGCGCGGCTCGGTGACGTCGACGCCCTCGAGCTCGATGGTGCCGTCGTCGACCACCTCGAGCAGGTCGATGCACCGCAGCAGTGTCGACTTGCCCGACCCCGACGCGCCGATCAGCGCGACGCACTGGTGCGTGGCGACGTCCAGGTCGAGGCCGTCGAGGACGACGGTGCCGCCGTACGCCTTGCGCACTCCGCGCACGCGCAGCAGCGGGGCGCTCACGGCACGCCACCCGCGCCCTGCCAGCCCTGGCGGCGCGCGACGTGGTCGGTCAGCCGGGTCAGGGGGATCGTCAGCAGCACGAACAGCGCACCGGCCACGACGTACGGCGTGAAGCTGGCGTTCTCGGCCTGGCTGATCTGGGCGGCGCGTACGGCGTCGATGACGCCGAGGATCGAGATCAGACCGGAGTCCTTCTGCAGGCTCACGAGGTCGTTCAGCAGCGGTGGGACGACGCGCCGCACCGCCTGCGGCACCACGACGTGCCGCATGGTCTGGGCGTAGGACAGCCCGAGGCCGCGGGCCGCCGCCTGCTGGCTGGGGTGCACCGACTCGATGCCTGCGCGGAACACCTCGGCGACGTACGACGTGTAGGTGAGCACCAGCGCCACGCCGCCGTAGAACACGACGCTGCTGGGCAACCCCTGCAGGCGCAGACCCGGGACGCCGAAGCCCACCAGCAGCAGCACCAGCAGCAGCGGCAGGCCGCGGAACAGGTCGACGTAGGCGGTCGCGAACGCCCGCAGCGGGAAGAACACCGGCCCGCGCAGGGTGCGCATCAGCGCGAGGGCCAGGCCCAGCACGACGATGAACACGGCGCAGACGGCCATCACGCGCACGTTGAGCCACAGCCCGACGAGGACGTCCGGCAGTGCCGCGCGGGCGACGGCCGGGTCGAAGAAGCTGGCCCGCACCCGCGGCCAGCCCGGGCTGCTCACGACACCGCCGAGCACGACGGCGAGCACCGTCACGGTGCTGACGAGGCCGATCAGCGCCGAACGGGTCGCCCGACGCCGCCGGTAGGCAAGGCGGTCGACCTGCAGCGCCGAGGGTGTGTGCGACCCGGTCACCGCAGCGACGGTGCACCCGCCTTGTCGATGAGCCACTGCTGCTCGAGCCTGGTGAGCGTGCCGTCCGCGCGCAACGCGTCGACGGCGTCCGAGACGCACGAGGTCAGGGCGCTGCCCTTGTCGAGGACCATGCCGAACTGCTCGGGGGTGCCGCTGGTCGGCAGCTGCCCGACCAGCTTGCCGTCGTCGATGCCGCCGTCCTTGGCGCCGACGGCCGACAGGAACAGGCCGGTGGGCAGGTCGACGATGATCGCGTCGATCTGCCCGTTCGCGAGCGCCGCCTTCGCGTCGTCGTTGCTGTTGTAGACGGCGACCTTCTGGGTCGGGGCGATGGTCGTGTTCGCGGCGGTGTAGCTGGTGGTGCCCACCTGCGCGCCGAGCTTGAGGGACTTCAGCTGGGCCAAGGAGGTCGCGCTCGCAGCCTTGCTCTTGGTGGTGCTCACGACCGCCTGGGCGACGTCGTAGTACCCGGACGAGAAGTCGAGCGTCTTCTTGCGGGCCTCGGTGATCGACACCTGGTTGATGTCGACGTCGAACGTCTTCGGTCCGGGTGCGGTCGCCTGGTTGAACGACACCACCGACCAGGTGACGTCGGCCTGCTCGTAGCCGAGCTGCCTGGCGACCGCGTAGGCGACCGCCGACTCGAAACCCTTGCCGTTGCTGGGCTCGTCGTCGACGAACCACGGTGCGTACGCCGGCTTGTCGGTGCCGACGGTGAGCTTGCCCGGGGTGCGGGTCTGCAACGAGGCCTTGGTGCAGGCGTCAGCAGGGGCTGAACCGGTCGCGGACGACCCGGTCGACGACCCGGACGGAGCGGCTGCCTGGTCGGTCGGTGCGCACGACACCACGGTGAGGGCGCCGGCGAGGGTGGCGAGGACGAGCAGGGGACGACGCACGGCGGGCTCCGGGGGCGGGCGGTGACAGCAGGGGTCCAGAGCCTACGAGCACCTGTATCAGCGCGGGCCGCGACCCCTCTTTCCAGGTGAGCCCGATCAGGTCACGAACCAGTGAGCCACCATGACCGACAGCATGACCGTCCTGCGCAAGGCAGGGCCCGCCGGCACCAAGCGCAACATCGCCGTGCTGGGCCACGGTTTCACCGCCGCCGACCACCGCCGAGGGCAGCACCCCACCACCTTGAGGAGTGCCGACCGGGGGTCGCCGCGCGTCCGTCGCTGCCTGATCGCCGCGCCCCGGCGCCACCAGGGACAAAGCCGGTGACCACGACGTATCAGCACCGGACGAGCGCACTCTGGTAAGAAGGCAACCGGAGGACCAATCCGTTCACCCTGTGCCACCGAACAGACACGGACAGTGCTCATTCTTCTCTCACTGGGACCCATCGTGGTGATCCACCAGCACCTGGCACTGAGCGCCGAGCCGGCCAGCGTCCGCACCGGCCGCCGGTTCCTGCACGACGTGCTGGACGACTTCGTCCCGACCGACCTGGCCGAGACCGCGGTGCTGCTTTGCTCCGAGGCGATCACCAACGCCGTCGTGCACGCCGGAACCCCGCTGGTGCTCGAGTGCTACAGCGACGAGGACCGCGGTGAGCTGGTGGTGGAGGTGTCCGACCTGGACGAGTCGCCGGTGCTGTCGCCGGTCGCGGCGGCAGGACTGCGCTCCCTCATGGTCACCCCCGACCTGGACGCCGAGGGCGGCCGTGGCCTGATGCTCATCGCGACGCTCGCCGACCGGTGGGGGATCAGTCGGACGTCGTCCGGCAAGGTCGTGTGGTTCGCCTTCCGCCTGGACGCGCAACCGGTCTGACCGCCGCTGATGGCCCCTGTCACCGGCCCGCTCCAGGCCCTAGCGTCGTCGCACACACCGGCGAGCAGAGGCGGACCCATGACCACGACCACGACCGCGAACACCCCCGACCCGGCGGCGACGGGTGAGCGGGCAGACCTGCAGCAGGCCCTGGACACCCAGCGCGGACTGCTGTGCCGCACCATCCAGGGCCTGCGCGACGACCAGGCGCGTGAGCGCTCGACGGTGAGCGAGCTGTGCCTCGGTGGCCTGGTCAAGCACGTCACCCTGGTCGAGGGCCGGTGGTGCCGGTTCATCGAGATCGGCCCGGACGCGATGGCCTTCAGCGACGAGACGGCTGCCGAGTGGGCCGCCGCCTTCACGATGGCTCCGGACGAGACGCTGGCCGGGCTGTTGGAGGCCTACGCGGCGACCGCCGGCCGGACGGCGGAGCTGATCATCTCGCTGCCCGACCTGGACGCCACCCAGCCGCTGCCGCCCGCCCCGTGGTTCGCGCCGGGTGCGACCTGGTCGGCCCGCCGGGTGCTGGCGCACATCCTGTCCGAGACCGCCCAGCACTGCGGTCACGCCGACATCCTGCGCGAGGCCATCGACGGCCAGAAGTCGATGGGCTGACCGGCTGCGACGGGGGCCCCGGAAGGGCCGCCACGGGCCGACCTATGCTCAGGTGGTGCAGCGCCTGAGGTCTCTGGTCGCACGGCGCGGGACCCTGCTGCTGGCCTTGCTGATCACCGGCCCCGTCCTGTCGGCAGCCCCGGCGCGTGCCGCCGTCGCCGTGACCGCGCAGTCGCTGCGCCTGCCGGTCGGTGCCGAGGCGGACGGGGCACCCGTCGACCTCGACGTGTCGGTGTTCACCGAGCGCGGTGCGAGCGGACGTCGTCCTGCAGTCGTTCTCGCACATGGGTTCGGGGGCAGCAAGGCCGACTCGACGGCCTGGGCTCGGCGGGTTGCGCGCGCCGGGTACGTCGCGGTCACCTACACCGCACGGGGTTTCGGCGCGTCCGGCGGGCTGATCCACCTCGACGCCCCCGCGTACGAGGTGGCCGACGCCGTGAAGCTGGTCGACCTGCTCGCCGCGCGGCCCGACGTCCTGCTCGACGCGCCCGGTGACCCGCGCGTCGGCGTCGCCGGTGGCTCGTACGGCGGCGCGCTGGCCCTGCTGCTGGCCGGGACCGACCCTCGGGTCGACGCAGCCGTGCCGGCGATCACCTGGAACGACCTGGGTCAGGCGCTGTTCCCCCAGTCCGCGATCACACCCGCGCCCGGTGTCTTCAAGCAGCGCTGGGCGTCGCTGTTCTTCGCGTCGGGCGCCGGGTCGAAGCCGGGTGTGTGCGGCCGGTTCGCCCCGGACGTGTGCGCCGCGTACACCGCCACCGCCACGAGCGGACGTCCCGACGGCGTGATCCTGGCGCTGCTGAAGGCTTCCAGCCCGCAATCGGTGCTGTCGGCCGTCCGCGCCCCGACGCTGCTCGTGCAGGGTGAGCAGGACTCGCTGTTCGGCCTGGACCAGGCCGACGCCAACGCGCGGGGGATCGCGGCCGCCGGCACGCCGGTGGCCGTGCGCTGGGTCGAGGGTGGGCACGACGCCACCGGCGCCGACGCCGCGTCGCTGGGCGGTCTGCAGGACGCGGCGATGACCTGGTTCGGCCGCTACCTCGGGCGCGACGGCTCGCCGTCCGACACCTCGTTCGGTTACGCCGTGCCGCCCGCGAGCCCGCTCGGCGCCCAGCCCGCCGAGCAGCGGGTGGCCCCCGCCTACCCGGGGCTGGGCCGGGCTGCGTTCTCGCGGCAGCCGGTCGCGCTGCAGGGCGCCGCGCAGACGGTCGTCTCCCCGCCCGGCGGCAGCCCGGCCGCGGTCACCGGCCTGCCCGGCACCGGCGGGTTGCTGGCTACGGCGGCCGGCACGGGTGCGCTGCGGGCCCTCGGCGTCCTGCGTGGGCAGTCGGCCGTCTTCACCTCGGCTCCGCTGCAGCGGCCGGTGACGGTCGTCGGCTCGTCGCAGGTGCGGTTGCGGGTCGCGTCGACGACGACCGACGCCAGCCTGTTCGTGGGGCTGTGGGACGTCGCAGCCACCGGAGCCGTTCTGCCGCAACAGCTCGTGGCTCCGATGCGGCTCGAGGGGTTGACGCCCGGTCGGGCGGTCGACGTCGTCGTCGCGCTGCCGTGGGTGGTTCGCACGCTCGCCCAGGGCCACCGGCTCCAGGTCGTGGTGTCGAGCACCGACCAGGCGTACGCCGTACCCCGCGACTCCCGCGGCTACACCGTCTCACTGGTCGGCGCGGCCGTCGCAGTCCCGACCGTGGCCAGCGTGCTCGACACCTCGGGCACGACCCTGGCCCCGATCGGCCTCGTCGTGGCCCTCGGCCTGCTGCTGGTCGCGCTGGCCGGCTGGTTGCTGTGGCGACGGCGCGGCCGGCGTCGGGTGCACCGCGACGACTCGCTCGCGGCGGTGCCACTGGTCGTGTCGGGACTGGTGAAGACCTACCGCGACGGTCAGCGGGCGGTCGACGACGTCTCGTGGCGGGCCGAGCCCGGCCAGGTGGTCGGCCTGCTGGGGCCCAACGGCGCCGGCAAGACCACGACGCTGCGGATGGTGGTCGGGCTGATCCGCCCGGACGCCGGGTCGGTGCACGTGCTCGGGTGGCCGGTCACCCCGGGTGCCGCCGTGCTCGGCGACGTGGGGGTGTTCATCGAGGGGCCGGGGTTCCTGCCGCACCTGACCGGCCGGCAGAACCTGGCCGCGTACTGGGCGGCGACCGGTCGGCCGCCGGGCGAGGCGCACCTGGACGAGGCGCTCGCCATCGCGGGGCTCGGCGGCGCCGTCGACCGCCGGACCCGCGCGTACAGCCAGGGCATGCGCCAGCGGCTGGGGATCGCGCAGGCCATGCTCGGCCTGCCCTCGCTGCTGCTGCTGGACGAGCCGACGAACGGCCTGGACCCGCCGCAGATCCTGGCGATGCGGCAGGTGCTGCGCGACTACGCCGCCACCGGCCGGACCGTCGTGGTGTCCAGCCACCTGCTCGGCGAGGTCGAGCAGACCTGCTCCCACGTCGTGGTGATGCACCGGGGTCGGGTCGTGACCACCGGGTCGGTCGAGTCGCTGACCGGCGGCGGCGCGGGACAGGGACTCGAAGAGGTCTTCATGCAGCTGGTGGGGTCGGCGTGAGCGCGCCACTGCCGCTGCGCGCCGAGGTGGTTCGCCAGCTGCGGCGCCGACGTACCCAGGTGTCGTTCGGGTTGGTGATCGCGTTGCCGCTGCTGCTGGTCGGGGCCTTCGCGCTGGGCTCGCAGGACGGCACGCCGAACGCCGCGCCGACCTTCGTCGACCTGGCGCAGACTGGCGGAGCCAACCTTGCGGTCTTCGCGCTGTTCGCGTCGGTGTCGTTCCTGCTCGTCGTGCTGGTGGCGCTGTTCACCGGTGATCCCGTGCCGTCCGAGGCCAGCTGGTCGACGTTGCGCTACCTGCTGGCCGCGCCGGTGCCCCGCGGGCGGCTGCTGCGCAGCAAGCTGGTCGTGGGGGCCGGCACCTGTCTGATCGCCCTGGTGCTGCTGCCCGTGTGGTCGGTGCTGGTGGGCGGTCTCGCCTACGGCTGGGCGCCGTACTCGTCGCCGACGGGCGACACGCTCACGTGGGGCGTCTTCGTGCTGCGGCTGGTCGTCGTCGTCGCGGCGGTCGCCAGCAACCTGCTGTTCGTGGCCGCACTCGCGTTCGTCATCGGTGTGTACACCGACGCGCCGCTCGCCGCGGTCGGCGGTGCGGTCGTGGTGACGATCGTGTCGGCGATCCTCGACACCATCACCGCACTCGGCGACCTGCGGGTGGCCCTGCCCACGCACTACCAGTTCGCGTGGGCGGACGCGCTGGCGCCCACCCTGCAGTGGGGCCAGATCACCCGCGGCGCGCTGTGGTCGCTGGTCTACGCGGTCGTGCTGCTGGCACTGGCCTGGCGGCACTTCGAGCGCAAGGACGTGCTGAGCTGACGGCCGGGCTAGATTCGACCCCGTGAGCCCGCTGCCGCCGTACGCCGTGGTGGGGTTCGTCGTGCTCGCCGGGGTCGCCCTGTTCGTCGCGGGCACCCAGGGCACCCGCCTGCTGCGGCCGACCGCCCCGACCCGCGACAAGCTGCTCACCTACGAGTCCGGCGTCGACCCGGTCGGCGAGGGCTGGGCGCAGACCAACGTGCGCTACTACCTCTACGCCTACCTGTACGTCGTGTTCGCCGTCGACGCCATGTACCTGCTGCCGTGGGCCACGGTGCTCACCCTGCCGGGCTTCGGCTGGCGCACCCTGGCCGAGATGGGTGTGTTCATCGGGGTGCTGGCGGTCGGCCTCGCCCACGCGTGGCGCCGCGGCGTCCTGCGCTGGGTCTGACCCACCTCACTGCCGCGCCATCGCCGCGTCGTGCACGCCGCGCTCCCGGTGTCGCGGGGGCACCCCGCTACCGTCCTAGTGGAGTGGGGTGCCCCCGCGACCGATCCGTTTGACCTGCACCGGCACCTGTCGTGGCCCGGGTGTTCGCCGTACGGGTCGTGACGCACGAAGACTGGCGGCTGTGGCGCGAGCTGCGCCTGGCGGCACTGACCGAGGCGCCGGCCGCCTTCGGTTCGACGCTCGCGCAGTGGAGCGGCACCGGTGACACCGAGGACCGGTGGCGCGCCCGGCTGGTCGGCGTCGCGCTGAACCTGGTGATCCTCGCGGACGGCGAGCCGGTGGCGATGGTCAGCGGCAGCGCGCCTGGCACCTCGGGCGGGGTTGAGCTCATCAGCCTGGGTCGCGCGGTCGGCGCGGGGTACCGGCGCCGGCGCCGGCGCCGGGGACGAGGCCGTGCGCCGGGTGCTGGCGTGGCGCGCGACCAGCATCCCGGACGCCCGGTGGTGCTGTCGGTGCGGGCCGACAACCAGCCCGCCCGGCGGCTGCACGAGCGCCACGGCTTCGTCGACGCCGGGCCCTCGCCGGACGACGACGGCGAGCGGCTGATGCGCCGTCCGGTCTGACGAACCCGGAAATCGGCTCCCGGTGGGTCACCTCCGTGGCGCCACGATGGTCTCGATCGCCGCCTGTGCCGAGACCGGCTCGCGCCCGAGCAGGTTCTGCAGCGTCGGGTCCGTCACCGCGAACTCACCGCGCCGCGCGGCGCGGAACATCCCGAGCGTGAACTCGGCGGCCGACGCCGGCATCCCTCGCGCCACGGCCGACGCCGTCCACTCGTCGTCGTCGACGACGACTCGGGTGATCGTGCGGTCCGTGACCGCGCCGAGGATTCGTGCGACGTCCGCGAGGTCGAGGGCGTGCGATGCCGTGAGCGGTGGGGAGACGCCGTCCAGGCGGCCCTCGAGGGTCAACGCGAACGCATCGACCTCAGCGAGGTCGGCGTGCGACGTCCAGGAGAAGGGGCCTCCTCGGGCAGCCCACCGACCTGGGCCCCCTCGCCCCCACGAGCTCGACGCTCCCGGTGTCGCGGGGGCACCCCACTACGGTCCGAGTGGAGTGGGGTGCCCCCGCGAGCACCGGACGCCGGGGGCAGTCAGTCCAGGCAGAACTCGTTGCCCTCGGGGTCGGTCAGCACGATGAAGCCCGAGCTCATCGGCGGGTCCGGCTCGTGCCGGCGGACGCGCACGGCCCCCAGCGCGACCAGCCGGGCGCACTCCGACTCCAGCGCCGCCATCCGCTCCTCGCCCTGCAACCCCGGTGCCGCCCGGACGTCCAGGTGCACCCGGTTCTTGGCGACCTTGTCCTCGGGCACCTGCTGGAAGAACAGCCGCGGCCCCGGCCCGTCGGGGTCCTGCAGCGCCGAGCCGCTGTTGCGCCGCTCGAGCGGGACGCCGGCCCGCTCTAGGAACTCGTCCCACGCGGCCAGCGGGTCGGCCCCCGCGGGGAGGTCCACCCCCGGGGGAGCGGGGTGCACGTAACCCAGGACGTCGCGCCAGAAGCACGACAGCGCCCGCGGGTCGCGGGCGTCGAAGGTGACCTGCACGTGGCGACTCATGGGTACTCCGTCCGTCGGCAGCCGGGCCCCCACCCCACCACGCACGGTGGGGGCCCGGCCAGCACGTCAGGTCACTTGACCTCGGCGCGGCGGACGACGAGCAGTCCGACCGCCATGGGCAGCAGGAACCACAGGGCACCCGAGGTCGCCAGCTGCTGCCACTGCTGGCTCGTGACGGCGCCGTCGAAGAGCGGCTGCTGCGCACGGTTGTAGTCCACCCACGGCTGCAGGTCGGCGAACCACCGCTGGTTCGCGGCGAGCAGGCCGAGCAGGGGCGGCAGGACGAGGGTGTAGACGAAGTACATGACGATGGCGCCCGCCGAGCTGCGGATCAGCAGGCCCAGCATGAAGCCGAACAACATCCCCAGCACGCTGGCGAGGACGATCAGCCCGAAGTGGGCGGCCGAGACGTTCCAGACCGGGTCGATGCCGGCGATGGTGCTGCCGACGAGGGTGCCGAGAGCGCCGACGACGAGCGCGACGAGCATCGAGACGACACCCACCGCGGTGGCCGCGATGAACTTGGCGCCGAGCACCCGGCCGCGGCGCGGGACGAGGGTGAAGGTCGTCAGACCGCTGCGCTGGCTCCACTCGCTGGTCACCGCGAGGATCCCGATCATCGGCAGGATGACCGTCATCGGCACCCCGATGGCCGCAGCGAAGTTCTCGAAGGTGAGCTGGTCGTCGGGCGCGAACACGATGATCGCGATCGTCGCGAGGACGCTGGTGATGACGATGCTGGCCATCAGCCAGAAGCCGGAGCGGGTGTCGAACATCTTGCGCAGCTCGACGCCGACGAGGCGGGACGGCGGGATCCGGCTCGGTGCCGAACGGGTGCGGCTGACGCCGCTCACGCGCTGAGCGGTGGTGGACGTCGAGACGGTGGTGCTCATGCTGCTGCTCCTTCACGTTGGGTGTCTGCGGTGAGCTCGAGGAACAGCTCCTCGAGCCCGGCCCCGTCCGCGGTGCGGAGCTCGGTGAGGACGAGGTGCGCGGCGAGGGCGATCGCACCGACCTGGTCGGGTGCGGCATGGGTGTGCAGGCTCCCGTCCCGGTGGGCGACGACGGCGAGGCCGGCGCGCTCCATCGCGCGGGCCAGCTGGGCGGCGTCCGTCGCGCGGACGACGGTGCCGGCCGAGGTGAGCAGGTCGGCCTTGGTCCCCTCGGCCACGATGCGCCCGTTGCCGATCACGACGAGGTCGTCAGCGATGACCTCGATCTCGTGCAGGAGGTGGGACGAGAGCAGCACGGTGCCGCCGTCGTCCGCGAAGCCGCGCAGCAGGTCGCGCATCCAGCGGATGCCTGCCGGGTCGAGCCCGTTGGCGGGCTCGTCGAGGACGAGCACGTGCGGGTCGCCGAGCAGGGCGGTGCCGATGCCGAGGCGCTGACGCATGCCCAGCGAGTAGTCGCGCACCCGGCGGTCGGCCTCGGTGGACGTGAGGCTGACCAGGTCGAGCATCTGCGCGACCCTCGAGCGCGGCAGGCCCATCGTCTGCGCAGCGAGGGTGAGCAGCTCGCGACCGGTGCGGCCGGCGTGCTGCGCGGAGGCGTCGAGCAGGACGCCCACCTCGGTGCCCGGGTTGGGCAGGTCGGTGAACCGGCAACCGGCGATCGTCGCGGTTCCTGAGGTGGCGGGGGTGAGGCCGACGATGATGCGCATCGTCGTGGACTTCCCTGCGCCGTTGGGGCCGAGGAAGCCGGTGACCCGGCCCGCGGCGGCGGTGAACGAGACGTCGTCGACGGCAGTCGACGCACGTCCGTAGGACTTCGTGATGGACTCGACGGTGATCATGGCGAGCAGCGTGGCCCCGGGGGCGGTCGCGCCACATCGGGGAGACACCCGAACCCCACCCTGAGGTGACCCTGACGCCCTTCGGGGTGCGCCCGCTGCCCGTACTGGTCGAGGTGCTGGGCGGTTCTACGCCGATCTGCTGCTGCGACACCTGCTGCACGACTGCGTCACCTGGGCCACCCGGACGACCCTTGCGGCCTACCAGGAGTCTGCCGACGACGTCCCTGACGGCATGAGCACCCGGCGGTGGTCATGGGACGGGTTGCAGGCGCCCGCGGGTGAGCGTGGAAGGGTGTCGTATCGGCGGCCCGCCGTTCGTGGTGTGGGTGGAAGGCGGTCACCGGGACCGTCTCGAGCTGAGGAGATGTGTGATGACGACCTACCTGCTGACCGTGCACGGCCCCGTTGAGCGGAACGAGTTCGGCAGCTACGGCTCCGCGCAGGAGATGGAGGAGGCGTTCGCTGCGACCGGCGTCTTCAACGAGACGCTGCGCGCCGATGGCTACTGGGTCTTCGCGGGCGGGCTCGCGCCGGCGTCGACGGCCACCGTCGTCGACGGCCAGGGTGAGACGCCGGTGATGACCGACGGCCCCTACCTTGAGACCAAGGAGGTCATCGGCGGGTTCTGGGTGATCGAGGCCCCCGACCTCGACGTAGCGCTCCGGCTTGCGGCTGCGGGATCCAAGGCGTGCCGGGGCAAGGTCGAGGTCCGCCCGTTCGAGGGCCTGGCCTGAGCCACCACGACGCCCGGTCGCTGCCCGGCGGGGCTGCGGCCGTCGAGCGGGCGTTCCGCGACGAGTACGGCCGCCTGATCGCCTCGCTCGTCCGCCGCTTCGGCGACATCGACCTCGCCGAGGACGCGGCGGCCGAGGCGCTCGTGGCGGCGTTGGAGAAGTGGCCGGAGTCCGGCGTACCGCCCAACCCCGGCGGCTGGCTGACCGTGACCGCGGGCAACCGCGCGATCGACCGGCTGCGCCGCGAGAAGCGGCGCGAGGCCAAGCACCAGAAGGCCCTGATGGACGGGGACGTCGCACCCCGGGCGCCCGCCGGCCCGGTGGAGGACGACCGGCTGCGGCTGGTCTTCACCTGCTGCCACCCGGCGCTGGCGCCGGAGGCGCGGATCGCACTGACGCTGCGGCTGCTCGGTGGGTTGACCGTGGCCGAGATCGCGCAGGCGTTCCTGGTGCCCGAGACCACCATGGCGCAGCGGATCACCCGGGCCAAGAAGAAGATCGCGGCAGCGAGGGTGCCCTACCGGGTGCCCGAGGCCGCCGACCTGCCCGAGCGGCTCGGTGGCGTCCTGGTGGTGCTGTTCCTGGTCTTCAACGAGGGGTACCTCGCGACGGGCGACGGCGACCCGGTCCGCTCCGAGCTCACGGGCGAGGCCATTCGGCTGGCGCGGGTCCTGCATCGGCTGCTGCCCGAGGAGCCTGAGGTGAGCGGGCTGCTCGGGCTGCTGCTGCTCACCGAGGCCCGGCGCGAGGCCCGCGTGCGCGACGGTCAGCTGGTGCCGCTCGGTGAGCAGGACCGCGCCCGCTGGGACCGTGCGCTGGTCGCCGAGGGGCACGACCTGGTGCGCGAGTGCCTGCGGATCGACCGACCCGGTCGCTACCAGCTGCTCGCGGCGATCAACGCCGTCCACACCGACGCGCCCACCGTGGCGGACACGGACTGGGCGCAGGTGGTCGCGCTCTACGACCAGCTGACCCGGCTGGACCCGTCGCCGATCGTGGGGCTGAACCGCGCGGTCGCCGTCGCCGAGCTGGACGGCCCGGGGGTCGCCCTCGCCCTCGTCGACCGGCTGCCGTTGTCGGGGTATCACCTCTGGCACGCGACC
>JBKJTJ010000012.1:0-29296 GCA_046590855.1 Actinomycetota bacterium | reverse complement strand
GTGGTGTCGTGGGTGAAACCCGGGTTGCGGTCGTTCAGCGTCCAGATGATCGGGAACGAGTTGAACACGTAGATGATGTTCAGGACGCTCGCCACCAGCAGCGCCGGACGCAGCAGCGGCAGGGTGACCCGCCAGTAGATCTGCCAGGGCCGGGCACCGTCCATCCGTGCGGCTTCGTAGACGTCCTGGGGGATGGCGTTCAGGCCCGCGACGAACACGTAGGCGGTGAACGGGACCGAGACGAAGACACCGACCAGCACCATCGAGGGCATGGTCCATGCGTCGTCGCCGAGGAAGTCGATCGGCCCGTCGGTCAGGTGCAATGTCGTCAGGATCAGGTTCAGCGTTCCGTAGTAGTAGTCGTAGATCAGCACGAACGTCTTGGCGGTGATGACCAGTGAGGCCGCCCACGGCACGATGATGGCGTAGCGCACCACCTTGCGACCGAAGAAGTCCTTGCTGAGGAACTGACCCACGGCCAGGCTGATGACGACGGTCAGCGCCACGACCGCGACCACCCAGACCAGGGTGTTCGTCAGCACGGTGGACAGGCTCGGGTGGCGCAGGACATGGACGAAGTTCGCGAGCCCCGCGTCACCCAGGCGCAGGCCGGTGATCGAGTAGTTGCTCAGGGACGCCTTGACCAGCTCGACGGCGGGGAAGACCACGACGCCGGCGATCAGCGCGAGGGCGGGCCCGAGCCAGATCAGGGCGGTGCCGACGGACGTGCGCCCGGTGCTGCGTCGTGGTGCCCGCCGCGTGCGGTTGCGCGGGCCTGCAACAGGTGTCGCTCCGCTGCCGCCCGGCCCGGCGGTCACCGAGTCGTCGGTGACCGCCAGGCCGGGCACGTGCTGGGCCACAGCTCAGCCGGCGTTCTCAGCGGTCTTCTGCAGGGCGTCCAGGGTCGCCTTCGGGTCGCCGGCGATGCCTGCACCCAGGTTCTGCTGGACGTCCAGCTTCACCTTGTCCCAGGTGGGGTCGTCGGTGGGGGTCAGGTGTGCGTTGGGCAGGGTCTCGAGGTAGACCTTGAGCTTGGGGTCGGACGCGAACACCGCCAGACCGCTCTTGGTGACGGGTAGGAAGCCCTCGGCCTTGATGAACTCGTTGACCTGGTCCTTCTGGTAGTACAGGTCGTAGAACGCCTTGACGGCTTCCTGGTTGCCGGGCTTCTTGAACGCCATCAGGTAGTCGGTGACCCCGAACGTCTGCGGTGCGCCACCGTCCTTGGTCGGCATCGGCGCGACTGCGTACTCGACCTTCTTGTCCTTGTCGAGGTCGCCGGCCAAGGGCGAGAAGCCCACGACCATGCCGACCTTGCCGGACTTGAACAGGTTGAACGCGTCGGCGCGGTTGGTCTTGCCCGGGTTGTTCTGGGTGACCTTGTCCTCGACGGCCAGCTTCTTGAGGAACTGGAGCGTCTCGAGGTTCTGAGCCGAGTTGATGGCCCACTTCCCGTCGGTCTTCCAGTCGCCGCCGTTGTTGAAGGTCCACATCGAGAACTCGCCCTGCGCCTCTTCCGGCCCGAGCGGCATCGCGTAGCCGATGTTGCCGCCGCCCAGTGCCTGCACCTTCTTCGCGTCTGCCTCGAACTCGTCCCAGGTCGTCGGCGGTGCCGCGATCCCGGCCTTGGAGAACAGCGTCGTGTTGTAGAACAGCGCCCGGGCCGAGGACAGGTCCGGCATGCCGTATAGCTTGTCCTGGTAGGTGCCGCTGGCGACGAAGGCGTCGAGCACGTCGCTCTTGACGTCGGGGGAGAGCACCTCGTCAGCGCTGTAGAGCAGCTGGTCCTTGGCGTAGCTGGCGTACACGTTGAGGTTCAGGATGTCGGGGGCGTTGTTGTTCTGGATCATCGTGCTGCTCTGCTGGTCGATGACGTCCCAGCTGACCACCTGCACATCCAGCGTGGTCCCGGTCTTGGCCTTGTACTTCTCGGCGAACTGCTTCCAGAACGCCGCGGTGTTGTCCTTGGAGTACTCGGCCGCGACCAGCTTGATGGAGGAGACCTTCTTGCCGTCGGCGGACTGGCCGGCGGCCGTCCCGCCGCCCGTCCCCCCGCCGCAGGCGGCGAGCCCGAGGCCCGCGGCGGCGGCCCCGGCGACGAGGGCGGATCGAGTGCGCTGCATGGGGTTCCTCCAGTTGGGTGGGGATCTCAGCCGGTACGCTGTCGAGCCTTAGTAAAGGATGTTGCCTTTATATCTCGCCGGGTGCTCCGCCACAAGGAGGAAACGTGACCAATCGGGGACCGGTGGGCGCTCCGGGGTTGCGGCGTCTGAACACGGCTCTGGTCCTGGACAGCGTGCGCTCCGCCCACCCCGCCGCCCAGCGGATCGCGGACCTGGTCCGGGTGACCGGGCTGACCCGACCGACCGTGACGCAGTCGGTGAGTGACCTGGTGGCCGCGGGGTGGCTGCGCTCCGGGGCTGCCCCCGACACCCGCGAGGTGGGACGTCCCGCCGTCCTGGTGCAGCTGAACGGACCGTCCGCGCACACCCTCGGGATCGACGTCGGGGTCCACTCCGTCGCGGTGGCGATCGCCGACCTGACCAACGAGCGCGTCGCCCTCGTGCGCGAACCGGTGAGGCACAGCGGCGGCGGCGCCGGTGTGGACGCGATGCTCGTGGCCCTCGACCTCGCCGTCTCGCACGCGCTGGCCGCGGCCGACATCAGCGCCGCGGACCTGGTGCAGGTCACGGTGGGCAGTCCCGGCATCGTGGACGAGACCACGCAGCGCATCACGCTGTCCGACGCGCTGGGCCAGTGGTCGACGCTCGACCTCCTCGGCCGGGTGCGCGGGCAGTTCGACTGCCCCGTGCGCCTGGAGAACAACGCCAACCTGGTGGCCAGCGCCGTGTACGCGGCCCGAGACGAACCACCGCGGACGCTGCTCGCCGTCCAGTGGGGCGAGCGGCTGGGCGCGGGGATCGTCATCGACGGTCGGTTGCACCGGGGGGCGAGCTCGGCCGCCGGCGAGATCGGGTACGTCAGCCTGGGCGAGGCAGGGGGCCGGGTCGGGATGACCGAGCAGGGCCCGCTGGAGAGGAGCATCGGCACGGCCGGCATCGTGGCGCGGGCCCGGGCCGCCGCGGCCGAGGACCCCTCGTCGATCCTGAACGGCAGGCTGGGTGACGACAGCGTCGCAGCCGATGCCGCGCTGGTGTTCGAGGCGGCTGCTGCCGGTGACGCCACCGCTGTCACCGTCGTGGACGACGTCTCGCGGGTCTTCGCCGCGGCCCTCGCCCCGGTCGTGCTGGCGCTGAACCCCGACTCGCTGGTCATCGGCGGGGGCATCGCCCGCGCCGGTGACCTGCTGACCCGCTGCATCCAGCGGCACCTGGACGAGCTGACCCTGCACGCCCCCACTGTCGAGCTGACGACGCTGGCCCAGGACGCTGTTGTCACGGGAGCCCTGCAGGTGGCCCACGACGACCTGTGGCGCGACCTGCTGTCGGCCGAGCACCTGCTCTCGGACGAGCACGACCGGCGCTGACGCCGCATCCCCGCGGTGGTGACGGACGAGGTCACAGTCCCTGCCACTCCGGCTTTCCGGCGAAGGCCTGCCGGTAGTAGTCGGCCAGGGCCAGCCGTGTGGCGGCGTCCTCGTCCAGGATCACCGTCACGTGCGGGTGCAGCTGCAGCACCGACGCCGGGCACGATGCCGTGACCGGGCCCTCGACGAGCTGGCGGACGACGTCGGCCTTGGCGGCGGACGTGGCGATCAGCACCAGGTGCCGAGCCTCGCGGATGGTCCCCAGCCCCTGGGTGATCACGTGGCGCGGCACGTCCTGCGGCGAGCTGAAGAAGCGGGCGTTGTCGGCACGGGTGCGGTCGGTGAGGGTCTTCACCCGGGTGCGCGAGGCCAGGGAGGAACCAGGCTCGTTGAAGGCGACGTGGCCGTCGGTCCCCACCCCCAGCAGCTGAAGGTCGATGCCGCCGGCAGCAGCGATCCGGCGCTCGTAGTCGGCACAGGCGGCGGGCAGGTCCGGGGCGCCGCCGTCGGGACCGGCCACGGCGTCCTCGGCGAGGTCCACCAGCTCCTCGAGCTCGCGGCGGATCACCGCGCGGTACCCCTGGGGGTGGTCCGCCGACAGGCCGACGTACTCGTCGAGCAGGAACCCCCGGGCCCTCGCCAGACTCACCGTCCCGGCGGCGACCCGTCGGCCCAGCTCGCGGTACACCCCGAGCGGGCTGGACCCGGTCGCCAGCCCCAACGTCGCGTCCGGCTCCGCGGCCAGCAGCTCCTCGATCGCGTCGGCTCCCAGCTCGGCGACCTGCTCCGCCGTCCGGAGGATCACGACCTCCATGCGAGACCCAGCTGCAGCAACGCTTCGGAGCTCAACGGGGCACCGGCCTGCTTCGCGGCGTACAGAGCGGCACCGACGACGGGGGGGTATGAGGGCGGGTGGACGCGGTAGGGGACCGACGCCTCCGCGAGCTGCAGCACGAACCAGCGCTGCAGCGCTGCGGCGTTGAACGCCCCGCCCGAGTAGGACACCAGCACCTGCTCGTCCTCGCCGAAGCCCAGGCGCGCCCGGACGGCGGCCACCAGCGACACCAGCTCGATGCCCGCCCGACGGATGACGTCGGCCGCGAGCTCGTCCCCCAGGTCGGCGGCGTCCATCACCAGGGGGCACAGGGCGGCGACCCGGGCACGGTCACCGCCCCACTGGCCGAGGACCACGTCCACGACGTCGAGGTCGGTGCAGGTGCCGAGCCGCTCGCGCAGCAGTGCGTGCAAGGGCCCCCGCGGCAGGCGGCCGTCGCTCATCCGCGAGAAGCCATTGAGCGCCTGGACGGCGATCCAGTGCGCTGAACCCTCGTCGCCGAACACCTCGCCCCAACCGCCGGCCCGGGCGCGGGCTCCGGCGCGCTCGCCGTAGCACACCGACCCGGTGCCGCTGACGACGTTGATGCCGTCGGCGGCTGCCAGCGACCCTGCCCAGCCGCAGACCATGTCGTTGTCGCAGGTGTAGCGGTGGTGGCCGAGCACCTGGGCCGGCAGCTCGTCCAGGATCGGCGTGGCCGCGGTCGACTCGCCGTACCCCGGTAGCCCGAAGAACGCCTGGGTGACGTCAGCGACCTCGATGCCGGCCCGCTCGCAGACCTCCGTCACGCCCTGGCGGAGCACACCGGCGACGGCACGGGCGTCGGTGACGAAGTAGCTGCTGCGTGAGGTGGTGCGCGCCGCGACCTCACCCGCTGGGGTGACGAGGCAGAACGCGGTCTTCGTCCCACCCCCGTCGACACCGAGGAACATCGTCAGGGCCGACCGGCGTGCGGATGGATAGTGACGCCTTGGACGACCCGGTTCACCTGGTTGTCGGGGAACGGGTTGTCCGTGGTCAGCCCGAGTCCCAGCGAGACGTGCAGCGCCAGAAGCTGGGCGAACAGGACGTACAGGAGCGCGACGTCGAGGTCGTCAGCTCCTGAAGGTGCTGGTACGAGCCAGGTCTGGCCGTCGGATGGCAGCCCGGTGACGTCCGTCGAGACGGCGATCACGTCGGCCGCCGGCATCAGCGAACGCAGCTCGGTCACGATGTCGAGGTCGTACAGGCGCGTGTGTGCGTGGGTCGACACGTAGACCACGACCAGGGTCCGCGGGTTGACGACCGACTTGGGTCCGTGCCGGAACCCCAGCGAGGAGTCGAACCACGTCGCGACCCGGCCGGCGGTCAGCTCGAGCATCTTCAGCGCCGACTCGCGCGCGAGCGCCGTGAGCGGGCCGCTGCCGAGGTAGACGATCCGCTCGTGACCGCGTCCGGCCAGGGCCCGGGTGGGCCCGGTCCAGCCGGCCAGCACCTGATCACCAGCGTCGGCGAGCTGCTCGACGAGGTCGCCGTCGTCGGCCGGGGGCCGCAGCGTGAGCAGGACCGTCAGCAGCATGCAGGTGAAGCTCGAGGTCATCGCGAAGCCGTGGTCGTTGGAGGCGCTGGGCATGGTGAGCACCAACGAGCTGGGGGCGTCGACGTGGTCGCGGTACAGCTGGCCGTCGACGTTGCACGTGACGACCAGGTGGTGGCACCTGGTCAGGTGCTGGTCGGCGAGCCTGGTCGCCGCCACGCTCTCGGGGCTGTCGCCCGAGCGGGCGAAGGAGACCATCAGCGTGGGCACGTCGTGCGTGAGGTGGTCCTGCGGGTTGGACACCAGGTCGGTGGTCGCGACCGCGTCGACCCGTCGGCCCAGCCGGCGGGCCAGGCCGCTGGCCAGCAGCTCGCCGGCGAAGGCGGAGGTGCCGGCTCCGGTCAGGATGACGCGTAGGTCGGGCAGGGCCAGCAGGGGGGCGAGGAACGCGTCGGTCTCGCCGCGTCGCGCGGCGACGGCGGCCCCCACCTCGCGCCACAGGTTGGGCTGCTGGGCGATCTCGCGCGCGGTCGCACCCGCGCCGGCAGCGTCCAGCTCGGGCAGCGAGTAGTCGCGGGTCGTGGGGTCGGTCGGGGCCGTCGTCATCAGCTGTTCTCCTTCGCGGTGGGGTGGCAGGCGGCGGCGTACCCGCGAAGCACGTCGCGGACCCGGTCCAGGACGAGGGCTCGCGGTTCGTTCGCCAGGACGCCGTCGCGGACGCGCGTGTACTGGTCCGGCAGGTACTGGCTGAGCAGCGGCAGGGGGATACCGACCGCGGCCAGGGAGGTCAGGAGCTCGGTCTGGGCGGCCTCGACCCCGGGATCGGGCCAGTAGTAGCGGGAGCGGTCGCTGTAGCTGAAGCGACGAGCGATCCGCTGCTCGGCCGGCGTGCCGGCGTAGTGGTGCTCCCACCACCGCGGGTCTGCCAGCATGGCCCGCTCGAGCACCTCGCGCAGCCCTGTGCACTGCGTCGGCGGCAGCAGCTGCGCCTGGATCGCGTCCAGCGCGAACATCGCCTCTCGCAGCGCGAAGGTCAACCCGGGGCCGACCTTGAGGACGGCCCAGTGGTCCTCGACCAGCGCCGCCAGAGCCTGCGTCCTCTGGTAGTCGGTCGAGTGCGCCTCGTAGACCAGGTGCGGGTGCGACGTCAGGACCTGTTGCAGGCCCAGCGTCTGCTCGCGGTCGTAGTCGATGACGCCCAGGTGGTCGAACTCCACGCCCGGCTGGACGACGAGCGCGATCACCCGCTCCCACGCCTCGCCGGCGCCGGCGGCCTCGAACGCCTCGCGGTGCCGGTCGAGCGTGACGCTCGCGGCCTCCGGTGTCGTTGGGGTCAGGTGGTCGATGGTCTCCTGGGCGCCGCCGGGCACCGGCACCTCGGTGCCGACGACGTAGACCAGCTCGCTGGCACCGAAGGCGCGGACGGCCGCGGCCTCCGCGACGCGGGCCAGCCGGGCCGCCCGCTCGGCCACCACGTCGTCCGTCAGGGGCAGGTCGTCCTCCGCGCAGGCCATGCTGCAGTCGAGGTGGATCTTGGTGAAGCCGGCCTCGACGTAGGTGCTCACCAGCACCTCCGAGCGGGCCATCGCCTCGACCGCCCCGAGGCCCCGCCAGGTGTTGGGTCCCAGGTGGTCACCGCCGAGGATCACCCGGCCGCGGGGGAGCCCGGCGCGGTCGGCCAGGTCGAGGACGAGGTCACGGAACTGGGCAGGGACCAGCCCGGTGTAGCCGCCGTCCTGGTCGACCTGGTTGGACGTCGCCTCGACGAGCAGCGAGGTGTCGTCCTCGATGGCCTGCAGGACGGCCGCCTCGAGGACGAGCGGGTGGGCCGAGCAGACCGACGTGATCCCGACGGGTTCACCCGAGCGGTGTCGCGCGACCATCGTGCGCAGGGGGTGGATGGTGCTCATTTGACGCTCCCGGTGAGCAGTCCGCTGACGATGTAGCGGTTGAGGGTGACGGCGATCGCGGCGGGGACCGCGATCGCGAGGATCCCGGCAGCGCTCAGCAGGGCGTACGGCACCTCGTGCCGGCCCTGCAGCGAGGTGATCACCACGGTCAGCGGCTGGGTCGAGATGTCGCTGGACAGCACGAGCGGGAACAGGAACTGCCCCCAGGCGAACAGGAAGGTGATGATCGTCGTCGAGATGATCCCGGGACGCGCCAGCGGGAGCACGACGCGCGTCAGCACCTGCATCCGGGAGGCGCCGTCGACCAGGGCCGCCTCCTCGATGCTCACGGGCAGGCTGGACATGTAGTTGTGCATGATCCAGGTGGCCAGCGGCAGGAACCCCGAGACGTAGACGAGGACGATGCCGGTGTAGGTGTTGACGAGCCCGGCTGCGCTCATCAGGCGGTACAGCGGGATGAGCGTGGCGTACGCCGGCAGGGCCATCGTGGCGAGGACGGCGTAGAACAGGACGTTGCGCCCGCGGAACCTCATGCGCGCGAACGCGTACGCCGCCAGCGTGGCGAGCAGCACGGTGACCAGGGTCGCCGACGCGCACTCGACCACGATGTTCAGGCCCGACCGCCGGATCTGCGACGGCACGTCACCGGCGCCGGCCAGCAGCGCGTGGAAGTTGCGCAGCGTCGGCGGCGACGGGACGTAGTGGGCCGGGCGACTGCCCACCTGCGCGTCGGTCTGCAGGCTGATGTTCAGCGCCCAGTACAACGGGACCAGCGACCACGCCACGATGAACGCGACTCCGAGCCAGCGCAGGCGGGGTCGGGGTTGGCGCATCAGAACTCCACCGGTCGGTAGACGACCTTGACGACGATGAACGAGGCGAGCAGGGTCACTACGGTGACGATCAGGGACAGCGCGTAGCCCTGACCGAAGTCCAGGTTCTGGAAGCTGATGAAGTACGTCTGCATCGTCAGTGACGCGCCGGTCTCGGCGGCGCCGTTCAGGACGTAGGGCTGGTCGAAGACGTTGAGCGTCGCGATCACCGCCTGCACCATGGCCACCGCGACGCCGGGACGCACCAGCGGCAGGGTCACGCGCCGGAAGGTGTCCCACGCGTTGCACCCGTCGAGGTTCGCCGCCTCGTAGAGCTCACCGGGGATGTTCTGCAGCGCTGCGAGCACCAGCAGTGCCGACAGCGGGGTGATCTGCCAGACCTGGACGATCTCGATCAGCAGGATCGTCAGCAGGCGGTTGGTGCCGATGAAGACGTGGTAGTCGCCGATCAGGTGCAGGGAGGTGAGGACGCTGTTGAGCAGTCCGGTGTTCGCGTCCCAGATCCCGCTCCACACGATGCCCTCGACGACGCCTGGCAGCGCCCACGGCAGGATCATCGCCGCGATCAGGATCGGGCGGCCGCGGAACCGGTGCTGCAGGGTGAGCGCCATCACCAGACCCAGGACGGTCGACAGCGTCACGCCCACGAGGACGTACAGCAGCGTGTTGCCGACGCTGCCGACCACCGCAGGGTCGGCGAGCAGGTTGCGGAAGTTGTCCAGTCCGTTGAACCGCGTCGGCGGGTCCAGCTCCTGCACGCGGAAGAAGGACTCACCGAGGGTGTAGGCGGCTGGGACGAGGGCCAGCACCAGGATGAAGACCGCCAGCGGTGCGACCAGGGCGTAGGGCAGCAGGTCGGGTCGCCGCCGGCGCACCGAGACGCTGCCGCCGGTCACCGCGGCGGTGCGGTCACCGCCGGCCGCCTCGGCCGCCGGCTGCCCGACCCCGGCCTGGCGTCGCGTCACGACTTACTGGACAGACGGTCCGCAGTCGCTGCGATGGCCTTGACGGCGGCGTCGACGTCCTGGGAGCCCGCCGCCGCGGAGTGCAGGTTCGTGTAGACCGCGCGCGAGAACTCGGGGTACCACGACGGCGCACCACCGGCGAAGATCGGGCGCGAGGAGCTCTTCAGCATCGCGCTCAGCTGGTCACCACCGATGAGCTTGCCCTTGCTGGCGAGCTGGTCGACCACGGAGACGTGCGAGGGCAGTGCGTAGGCGGGCAGCGCCTTCTCGGGCCCGTTCAGGCCGGCGAAGTCGGCCTGGTTCTCGGGGGCCGTGAACCATTCGATGAACTTGGCCGCCGCCTGCGGGTACTTGGCCGCGCGCGGGATCCCGACGCCGTCAGGGTTGCTGTTGTTCGGCCCGGCGCCGTCCACCCCAGGTGTCTCCAGGTAGGCGATCTGCTTGGTGACCGTCGAGGAGGTCGGGACGTCGTACAGGCTGCCGACCGTGCCGGAGTAGTCACCGAAGACGCTGGCCACCTGGCCCTTGGCCATGAGCGTCTGCTGTCCCTGGCTGTCCGTGACGTTGATGTTGCCCTTGGGCACCAACCCGGTCTTGAAGGCGTCCACCATCCACGCGGCGGCCTTGTACCCGGGTGAGGCCGCGTCGGCGAACAGGGGCTTGCCCTTGTCGTCCAGGACGTTGCCGCCGAAGGCCGCCGTGGCCTGGTACCAGTAGGTCGACAGCCCCTCGGCAGCCGCGAAGGGGATGTCCAGGGGGTACTGGGAGATCCCCTTGGCCTTGATCTGCCGCAGGGCGTCGGTGTAGGCCGTCATGGTCTTCGGCCGTCCCACCCCGGCCTTGTCGAACATGGTCTTGTTGATGGTGGTCACGTCGAACGAGGCGTCGTAGGGGATGCCGACGACGTTGCCCTCGGTGGTGAAGGACGTCAGCTGCGGCACGTCGGCGGCCATCGCCTTGGTGTCGACGAGCTCGTTCATCGGGTAGAACGCCTTGAGCTTGTAGAGCTGCCCGACACGTGACCAGTCGACGTCGGTCGCGTCCGCGAAGTAGGTCTTCGCCGTCGCGGCGGCCGTGATCTTGGTCTGCAGGCTGTCCCAGTCGATGTTGGTCCACTTGACGGTGATGCCCGTGCTCTTGGTGAAGGCGTCCAGCGCGGCCTGCGGCGGGGCGTCCAGGGCCAGGGCGACCGTGATCGTGACGCCGCTGGTCGCGGTCGACCCTGCGCTCGCCGACCCGCCCGACCCGCCGCCGCACGCTGCGAGCAGGAGGCAGACGCCAGTCACCCCCGCGATCGCCGAGGCCGGCCTGGTGCGGGTGGGGCTCAATCGCCGTGCGGTCATGTCTGTCGCCTTCCACCGTGGGTCGAGGGGATGGCAGCCGGTCGCTCGAGGTGGCACTTCGATCAATAGCGTGAGCGATTCGAGCAACGATCTGCGCGGTGCCAACGCTCACACGGCGGGGGAGACGGCGTCAAGACATCTCAGAGGCCAATCACGACGGCTTCCCGGGGGAGTGCGCAGTTTTGGGGTTCGCCACGGCACGGGACGCGCAGCCGGGCTGTGCGCGCGCTACGGTACCTGCGTGAACCGCAAGCACCGGTTGAACATGATCCTGTCCACCGTGGTCGAACGCGGGGCCGCAGACGTCGGGACGCTGGCCAGCGAGTTCGACGTCTCGCTCGCGACCATCCGACGCGACCTCGAGCTGCTCGAGCGGCAACGGCTGGTCAGCCGGACACGCGGTGGCGCGCGCACCCACGCGGCGTTCAACGACCTGCCGCTGAGCTTCAAGACGATGCAGGACCTCGACGAGAAGCAGCGCATCGCGACCGCCGCCCTCCCGTTCCTGGCCGGCGCCAGGGTGATCGGCATGACGGGCGGCACGACCACGACCGAGTTCGCGCGGCTGCTGCTCGAGCGGGAGGGCCTGACGGTGGTCACCAACGCCCTGAACGTCGCGACGGACCTGCTGCCGAACCCGCGGTTGCGGGTGTTCGCCGCGGGGGGCGAGGTGCGCAGCAGCAGCCAGGAGGCCGTCGGTCCGAGCGCCGAGACCTTCCTGGCGGCCTACAACCTCGACGTCGCGTTCGTCGGTGTCGACGGGGTCGACGCCCGCGCGGGCTGCACGAACTACGACCCAGTGGGGGCACGCGTCAACGCGGTCCTGATCGAGCGGGCCCGGCAGACGGTGGTGCTCGCCGACGCGTCCAAGGTCGGTCGGGTCGCGCTCGCCTCGGTCTGCGCGATGTCCGACGTCGACGTCCTGATCACGGACGCCCGGGTCACCGACGAGCAGACGCGGCTGATCGGCGAGAGCGGGTGCCGCGTCGTCCGGGCGTAGCGCGCTCTCATCAGTGAAACTGCGCGTTTGCACAGGAGTGTTGCTCCTGGGCGACGCGAACGGCTAGCGTCACGACATGACCAAAGTTGCCTTCATCGGCGCCGGAAGCGTGGAGTTCACCCGCAACGTCGTCACCGACCTCTGCGCGTTCCCCGAGATGCACGGCGAGCTGGAGCTGTCGTTCCACGACATCGACGCGACCCGGCTGGGGTACGCCGACGCCCTCGCCCGCCGGATCAGCGAGCAGACCGGTGCAGGGGCCACCGTGACCTCCGACATCGACCGTCGAACCGCCGTCGAGGGGGCGGACTACGTCATCAACGCCGTCCAGGTCGGTGGGTACACAGCCACCCGTGCCGACTTCGACATCCCCGCGAGATACGGGGTCCGGCAGACCATCGGCGACACGATCGGCATCGGTGGGATCTCGCGAGGCCTGCGGACCCTCCCTGTCGCCATCGGGATCGGCAGCGACCTCTCCGAGGTCGCGCCGGAGTCCTACCTGTTGAACTACAGCAACCCGATGGCCATGCTGCCATGGGGCGTCTACGCCGGCACCCCGTTCCAGCGGGTCGTCGGGCTGTGTCACTCGGTGCGGGACACGCACGCGTTCCTGGCCGAGCAGGTCGGGCTCGGCGTCGACGACATCGACTTCGTCACCGCCGGCTTCAACCACCAGGCATTCGTCCTGACCTTCGAGCAGGACGGGGTCGACCTCTACCCGCGGCTGCGCGAGTCGCTCGACGCCGATCCCGAGCTGGCGCGCCGCGTGCGGGTCGAGATGTTCCGCCACCTGGGGTACTTCCCGACCGAGTCCAGCGAGCACGGCGCCGAGTACGTGCCGTGGTTCATGCACTCCGACGCGGAGGTCGAGCGCTTCCGCATCTTCGTCGGCGACTACCTGCAGCGCTCCGAGCGCAACATCGACGAGTACGAGGCGACCCGTCGCGAGCTCGACGACCACGCGACGCTGGCCGTGCGCCCGACGTCCGAGATGGCCTCGGAGATCATCATCGCGCGACAGGCGGGTGTCGCGCACGACCTGTACGTCAACGTCCGCAACGACGGGCTGATCGACAACCTGCCGCAGGACTGCTGCGTCGAGGTGCCGGCCACGGTGGACCGCGACGGCGTGCACCCGCACGCGGTCGGGGCGCTACCGACGCACCTGGCCGCGCTCAACCGCACGTTCCTCAACGTCGCCGAGCTGACCGTGCGGGCCGTGCTCGACGGTGACCGCGAGCACGTCTACCACGCGGCCCTGCTCGACCCGAACACCGCCGCAACGCTGACGATGCGCCAGACGCGGGACATGTGCGACGAGCTGCTGGCGGCGCACGGCGACCTGATCCCCGCGTCACTGCGGTGAACGTGGCTGCGGGGACCCCGGGGCGCCACGATGCGTGGCGCCCTCGGGCGGCTCACTCGGCGACGCGGGGCGATGCTCCCTGCAGCTCGTCGATCAGCACGGAGGCGTCCGCCTTGGTGAGATCGGCGGGCACGTCCTGGCCGGCCTCGCGCGCCAGCGTGCTGAGGTAGCTCAGCTGCGGGCCGGTCGCCGGCTCGTCACCGGTGGCCCACTCGCTGACGGGCTTCGTGGCGTCCTGCGGCGTCTGGGTGCCGACGTTCTCGTCGGGGTTCTGTGTCATGCACTCGATCGTATGTACGAATGACGGACCCCGCACGCCGAAGTCGCGGCAGGTCTCAGCCGGTGGCGCGCGGTCGCGAGGTGACCGCCGACAGCGGCGGGGCGACGTGCTCGAGCGACTTGCCCTCGGCGTCCACGCCCAGGACGATCTCGACGACTCCGCCGATGACCATGACGCCCGCGCCGATCAAATAGCCGATGAACAGCTTGCCCGGGTCGCTGCCCTCACCGATCAGCCGACCGTAGAAGACCGGGCCGATGGCGCCGAAGCACTGGGCGATCGCGAAGAAGACGGCGATCGCCTGGGCGCGCACCTCCAGCGGGAAGATCTCGCTGACGGTGAGGTACGCCGCGCTCGCCCCGGCCGAGGCGAAGAAGAAGATGATCGACCAGGCGATGGTCTGGGTGATGGCGTTCAGGACTCCCAGGTCGAACAGGTAGGCCGTGACCGCGAGCAGGACGCCGGACAGGATGTACGTGCCCGAGATCATCTTGCGGCGTCCGATCGAGTCGAACAGGTGCCCGATGGTCAGGGGGCCGGCGAGGTTGCCGACGGCGAACGCGATCAGGTAGAGCGGCGCGTCCGCGGCCTTAACGTCGTAGAACTTGGTCAGCACGAGCGTGTAGGTGAAGAAGATCGCGTTGTACAGGAACGACTGCGTGATCATCAGCGTCGCGCTCAGCACCGACCGGGAGGGGTACTGGGTGAAGAGCACCTTCACCAGCGACAGGTAGCCGTGCGCGCGCGCCGGCTTGATCTCGATGACCTGGGACTCGTCGACCTCCGCGAGCCTCTGCCCGGACTGCTGGACCTCGTCCTCGATGACCGTGATCGCGGCCTCGGCCTCGGCCTCGCGGCCGTGCATGATCAGCCACCGCGGTGACTCGGGCAGGTGACGGCGCAGGTTCCAGATCATCGCGCCCAGCACCGGGCCGATCAGGAACCCGATCCGCCACCCGAGGTTCAGCGAGACGTGGTTGAGCAGGATGAAGGTGCCGAGCGTGCCGATGATGGCGCCACCCCAGTAGGTGCCGTTCACGGCGATGTCGACGCGGCCGCGGTACTTGGCGGGCATCATCTCGTCGATCGCGGAGTTGATCGCGGCGTACTCACCACCGATGCCGGCGCCGGCGACGAAACGGGTGAGGTAGAGGAAGACCAGGCCCAGACCGCTGCCGCTCCACGTCAGGGCCGTCAGTGCGTTGCCCAGCAGGTACACCCCCAGGGTGACGACGAACAGGTTCTTGCGGCCGAGCGCGTCCGAGAGGCGGCCGAACAGCAGGGCGCCGAAGACCTCACCGAGCAGGTAGACCGTGGCGATCGCGCCGACCTGGGTGGTCGACAGGCCCAGCGTGGCCTTCTCGGTCAGCACCGCCGCGACCGCACCCGCGATCGTGATCTCGATGCCGTCCAGGACCCACGCCGTGCCCAGCGCCACCACCATGCGCGTGTGGAACGGGGCCCAGGTGAGCCGGTCGATCCTGGCGGGGATCAGGCTGCGGATGGTGCCGGTGTCCTCCGGCTGCGTCCTGACGGCATCACTCACGGCGACTCCCTCGTCTCGGCCTGATCTACGCGAATCCGGGCATGGGCGCCAGAACGGCGAAAAGGTACGCCTTGCCGCGCTGGTCCGCACGCCCAACGGCCGCGCTGGGGCGGCCTCGGTTCGAGGCGCGCCCGGCCGAGAGGCTGGTTACGCTGTGCCGCAACGTCTTCATCCCCACCTGAGGAGCTCCCGTGTCGACCGATGCGATCGTCATGCTGAAGAACGACCACACCGAGCTGCGCAAGCTCTTCCGGTCGTTCGCCGCGACCAGTGCCTCCGCTCCGGCGGCGCGCGGCAAGCTCGTCACGAAGATGATCGAGCTGCTCACGGTCCACACCTACCTCGAGAACGAGGTGATGTACCCGCAGGTCCGCCGGCTGCTGCCGGCGCTGGAGGACGACGTCCTGGAGTCCTACGAGGAGCACCACGTCGCCGACGTCCTCGTCACCGAGCTCGCCCTGATGTCGCCCGAGGACGAGCGGTTCGGCGCCAAGACCACGGTGCTGATCGAGAGCGTGACCCACCACATGGACGAGGAGGAGCAGGACTGGTTCCCCAAGGTGCGCGCCGGCCTGGGACGCAAGCAGCTGCAGGAGATCGGCGCCCAGATGGCTGAGCTGAAGCCCACGGCGCCCCGCAGCCCGGCCCAGCCCAGCGCGCTGAAGAAGACGATCGACGCCGTCCTGGCCTGACCTGCGGTCCGGTCAGCCGCCCTGCCGCGGCGCTCTGCTGACGGCGGTGTAGATCGAGAACCGGTCGAAACAGGTCTCGGTCACGGCGTCGCCCGTGCAGTCACGGCCGGGCCGCGACGCGGGCTGACCGGCGAGCAACGCCGCGAACCCGTCGCTGACCTCCTGGAGGAAGTACGGAGGCGCGGTCGTGCGTCCGAAGTGGTTGACCGCGACCATCGACACGTCGTCCTTCAGCAGCGCCAGCCTGGCGGTGCTGGCCGCGAAGTCCGCCACGTCGGAGTCGTGGAACTGGGCGTAGATCGGGCCGGTGTTGATCGTGTCGCCGCCGAACAGCACGCCCGACCGGTCGTCCAGCAGGCAGATGCTGTCGCCCGAGTGGCCCGGCGTGTGGATCACCCGCAGCGACCGGCCGCCGAGGTCGACGTCGTCGCCGTCACCCAGCAGCAGCGCGGGCGCGGGAGCGCTCACGGTCCACGTCGAGGGGTCGAAGTCCGCGGGAAGCTCCTTGGGGCGGCTGTCGGCATCGATCAGGTGCAGACCCTGGCGGTCCAGCTCGTCGGCGGGTCGACCGGCGGCGATCAGGCGCCGGGTGTGGTCGACGTAGGCGTCGAGGGTCTCGCGCGGCACCTCGCGGGTCATCAGCTCGGCGCCGGCCGTGTGGATCGCGGTGTGGTCGAACTCGTAGTTACCCCCGACGTGGTCGAAGTGGTAATGGGTGTTGACGACGCTGAGCGGCAGGTCGGTGAGGGCCTCGACGACGGGGCGCACCGGGAACAGCCCCAGCCCGGAGTCGAGCAGCACGGCGCGCTCGGTGCCGATGACGAGCCACATCGTCACGTGCGAGGGCTCGCTCACGCTCCAGATGCCGCGGCGGATCTCGCGGACCTCGTGCCAGCGGCTCATCGGTCGGCTCCCAGCCGCTCGCTGGGCGGGACCGCACGGTCAGCAGGCCGCCGCAGGACGCCGACGAGGCTGACAGCCGACACCAGCGCCCACACGCCCTCGAGCAGCAGGAAGCCCCACTGGTGCAGGACGAGCGCCTGGACGGCGAGGATCGCGGACCCGACGACGTTGAGCACCAGGTAGCGCGGCGACTTCTGGTCCAGCACACCCCGCTGGGCGAGCGCGAACGCCACCAGCACCAACACCGAACCGCACACCTGCACGAGCTGACCCATGACGGCTCCTTCGGGAGCGTCGTCTTGTCGGGCCGGGTACGGCGCACATCTCGTCCGGGGCGGGCGGCGAGGGCCGGGCCGGCCTCCATGCTGCCAGACGCAGCACCGTCGCCGCGCCGGTGTCGGCCCGACTTGTCCGTTGCGTTGATCAACTTCGCGGTCCTACCCTGAAGCGTCAGCGGACCGGTTCCGCACTGTGTTGCTCCAGACCCTGGCAGCGCATCGATCGAGTCGATGTGTTGAGGGCAGGACACCGTGGCCATCCGGCAGAGCTCAGGTCGACTCCCGTCACCCGGTTACGCCCTCGTCGACGTGACCGGTGATCTCGACCTCGCGTCTGGCCCCTCCCTCATCGAGCGCCTCGTGCGGATGGCCGGGGCCCAGCTGGACGTGGTGGCCGACCTGTCGCACGTGACGTTCATGGACTGTGCCGGGCTGCGTGCCCTTTCGGCAGCGCAGGACCTCATCCCCGGCCGGCTGTGGTTGCGCTCGCCCTCGCGGCCGGTCGCCTGGCTGATGTTCCTCACGCACTCCGAGCCGACCTTCCTGGCGCTACCCGACGGCGGCGCTCCGCCGTCGCCGACAGGGCAACTGCACCAGGCTGACCCCCCGCGAGATCACCAGGACCGAGAGCAGCACCGTCCCTGAGTCGTCGGCGTACGGTGGCGCTCGCGGACGACGCGAGGGTCGTCACCCGCCGAGGAGACGACGATGTTCGACATCGCGCACGACGTGCACCGTTGGCTCGCGGACGGCCAGGACGTCACCCTGGCGCGCGTGGTGTCGGTCAGCGGCCTCGGGTCAACGGCCATCAGCCGTGCGGTGGCGCGCTCGGTCACCGGTGACGTCGCGGGGGGCCTTCTCGACTCGGCCGCCGACGACCGGGTCACCGCGGTCCTGCGCGAGACGAGCGGCGCAGCGCTCGTCGAGGTCGCGGTCAGTGATGAGCAGGCGGTGGCTGCCGGACTGGTGTGCGGCGGTCGAGCCCAGCTCGTCGTCCAGCCCGCGGCCGACGTACCCGAGCCGGCCTGGGACCTGCTGCGCCGGCGCGAACCGGTCTGCCTCGTCACCGACCTCGAGGGTGCCGCCGTGGGTCGCACGACGTGGTTCACCCACGCGGCGACGACCGACGGCGCGAGCCACGCCGTAGCGGAGCCGACCAGGCACACCCCGGACGTCGTGCGCCTGTTCGGCCGCGGCTCGAGCCTGACCGCGACCACGCGGACGGCCGCCGGCGACACCGTCCTGGTCGAGGCGCTGTGGCCCACCCCCCGCGTGGTCGTCGTCGGCGACGGTCTGCTCGCCGAGGCTCTCGCGCGGCAGGGGGCGCTGCTGGACTGGCAGGTGCGGGTCTGCACAGCCGTCGCGGACGGTGTCGCCGCCGTCACCGGCCTGACGCGGGGCGACGCCGTGGTGGTCCTCAGCCACGACCGGGACGTCGACGGCCCGGTGCTGCAGGCGGCGCTGGCGGGTCGCGCGGGGTACGTCGCCGGGCTCGGCTCGCGGCGCACCCAGGCGGCCCGAGCCGGCTGGCTGCGCGACCGGGGTGTGCCGGACGACGTGGCCGCGCGCGTGCACGGGCCGGCCGGTCTCGACATCGGCGCTCGCACACCGGCCGAGACGGCCCTGTCGATCCTGTCCGAGGCGCTGGCGGTGCGCACCGGCACCGACGGGCGCCCGCTGCGCGAGCGCGGTGGGCCGGTGCACGTGGACGGGCTCAACACCCCGCCGCCGCGGTACGAGGTGTCGCCGACGTCAGCCGTGTGAGCGGTCGGCCCGCCGGACGTAGCGGGTCAGGCGTCGACGGTCAGCGGCTCCTGGGTCCACTGCGACGAGAAGTCGAGCCCGCTGCGGATGAACATCTGCGAGACGGGGCAGCGCCGCTCGGTCTCGCGCCGGAGCGCGGTGAACTGCTCGGCCGAGGCGTCGGACTGGACCGTCGCGGTCACCGTCACCCGCTCGAAGTTGGCGTTGCCGTCCTCCCCGCCCACCATGACCACCGTGTCGAGGTCGCCCTGCACCTCGAAGGCCAGCCGTCCCAGCGTGATGCCGAGGTCCTTGGCGACCAGCTGGGCGGTCACCTGGTTGCACGACGTCAGCGCACCGAGCAGGTAGAGCAGCGGGCTGGGATCGGCGTCCGCTCCGCCGAACGCCGGATAGGCGTCGGTGCGGAAGACGTGCGGCGAGCCGGGCACCACGAGCTGCTGGGCGACGCCGGTGCCCGTCCCGTGGACGATGAAGGGGACGACGCTCGCCTTGGGGCGCAGGGCCACTGGTGCTCTCCTCGGTGCGGACGACATGGTTGCTGTCGCAAGGGTAGGTGCGGCGGCGAGGCGCTTCCAGGCGCGGCACGGTCGTCTCGACCCGCGAGACACCGGTCGTCGGCGACGGGTCTCAGCGCAGGGCGACCACGCCGTCGAAGACGTCGGTCAGCACCTCGCTGGCCGCGCCCGTCGAGGCGGCACCGAGGCCCAGGGTGCTCAGCCGGACCTCGCAGTGGCGGGCGCCGGCCCCGAGCAGACCACCGCGCAGGGCGCGCTCGACGACCGGCACCAGCAGCGGGCCGAGGGGCACGAAGTAGCCCCCGAGCACCACGATCGCCGGGTCGAGCAGCCCGGCGATGGTGACGACGCCCGTGCCGAGCCACCGGCCCACGTCGCGGACCCCTGCGCGCACGGTCGCGTCCGTGCGGGCGAGGCGCGCCACCTCGGCCGCCGCCGCCATCGGGTCCGCCATCGGGTGCGGGTCGGCGTCTCGTAGCCGGACGCCGGTCGCCCGCAGCATCGCCGGCAGACCCACCGTCGTCTCCCAGCAGCCGCGTCGCCCGCACGCGCACCTCCGGTCCGCACCCCCCACGGGGACGTGGCCCACCTCGCCGGCGAAGCCGGTGCTGCCCCGCTGCACCCTGCCCTGGACGACGTAACCCGCCCCCAGCCCGACGGTGCCGGTCAGGAACAGCACGTGGTCGACGCCGCGGGCGACGCCGTGGGTCGTCTCGGCCATCGCCGAGCAGTTGGCGTCGTTGTCGACGCGAACGCGGCAGTGGCCAGAACCGTTCTGCGGCAACGACTTCTCGATCTCGCCGACGAGGTCGACGTCGGTCCAGTGCAGGTTGGGTGCGGCGACGACCACGCCACGGTCGCGGGCGACCAGGCCGGGCACCGCGACGTCGACGCCGACCACGTCGGCGCCCTGCTCCGCCAGCTCGGCGCAGCACCGCGCGGTCAGCGCGCACAACGACTCCAGCTCGCGGCCGGGCTCGGTCGGCACCCGCTGCGACAGGACGGTGCGGCCGGCCAGGTCCAGGGCGGTCGCGACCAGGTAGCCGACGTTGACCTCGACGCCGAGGCCCACGATCCCCGCCCCGGTGAGGACCACCGGACGTCCGGGTCGTCCTGCGGCGGCCGGCCGGCCCGACGTCCGGCCGGCCGGTGCCGCGTCGCTGACGTCGACGGCCCCCGACCGCTGCAGGTCGGCGACGATGGTGCCCACCGTCGCCTTCGCGAGCCCCGTGCGCTGCGCGACCAGGGCCCGGCTGGCGGGTCCCTCGTCGCGCAGCGACCGCAGCACGCGGGCGGTGTTCAGCCGGCGCAGCGTGTCGGTCGTGACCGGTCGGTTGACCGCCCTGACGCCGTCGGCCACGGTGCGGGTCGTCAGCCCCGGACGCCGTACAGGTGCTCCAGCGCCAGCTGGTCCAGGCGCTCGAACGCCATGCCGGTGGCGCCGAGCTTCTCGACGTCCGGTGCCGGGGCGGCCACGATCTCGGCCCAGCCCTCGCCCTCGGACAGCGTCGGCACCGACAGCTCGGGGACGCGGGCGTCGGCGAGCGCCTGCTGCACGTCGTTGTCGGCGCGGAAGGCGAGCGCCTTCTCGCGCAGGATGAGGTAGTTGCGCATGCAGGCGGCGGCCGACACCCACACGCCGGTGTCGTCCTCGGTGCGGGCCGGCTTGTAGTCGAAGTGCACCGGCCCGTCGTAGCCGCCCTCGAGCAGGGTGTCGACGACCCAGAAGGCGTCGCGGACGTTGCCGGCGCCGAAGCGCAGGTCCTGGTCGAACTTGGGGCCGCTCTGCCCGTTGAGGTCGATGTGGAAGAGCTTGCCCTGCCACATCGCCTGCGCGTAGCCGTGGGCGGCGTTGAGTCCGGCCATCTGCTCATGGCCGATCTCGGGGTTCACGCCGACCATCTCGGAGTGCTCGAGCGTCTCGATGAACGCCAGCGCGTGACCGACGGTGGGCAGCAGGATGTCACCGCGGGGCTCGTTGGGCTTGGGCTCGATGGCGAACCGCAGTTCGTAGCCCTTGTCGATCACGAACTGGGACAGCAGGTTGAACCCCTCGCGGTACCGGTCCAGCGCCGCGGGGACGTTCTTCGACCCGCCGCCCTCGGCGCCCTCGCGACCGCCCCAGGCGACGTACACCTTGGCACCGAGCTCGGCGGCCAGGTCGATGTTGCGCATGACCTTGGCGAGGGCGAACCGGCGGACGTCGCGGTCGTTGCTGGTGAAGCCGCCGTCCTTGAAGACGGGGTGCGAGAACAGGTTGGTGGTGGCCGTGGTGACCACCATTCCCGTGTCGGACAGGCCCTGCTTGAACCGGCCGATGATGCGCTGGCGCTCAGAGTCGTTGCTGCCGAACGGGATCAGGTCGTCGTCATGGAAGTTGATGCCGTAGGCGCCCAGCTTCGCGAGCTCCTCGAGGGAGCGCACCGGGTCGAGCGGCGCCCGGGTGGGGTCACCGAACGGGTCGCGGCCGACGTACCCGATCGTCCAGAGGCCGAACGAGAACTTGTCTGCGGGGGTGGGCTCGGGGATCTGCATCTGGTGTCCTTCGGTCGGTTCGTGCGGGGGGCGGGGGGGTCGGGGGCTACTGCCCCCAGGTGGCGGTGCGGTCCTTCAGCTCGGCGTACCGCGCCCGGACGTCGGGCGTGGGCTCGGCCTCGTAGGTGCGCTGGTCGGGCATCGGCCACTGCGGCGGCTCGCTGGCGCCCGAGAGCGCCCAGGCCGCCTGGCGGGCTGCGCCCCGGGCGACGTACTCGTCGGCCCGGGGGACCACGACGGGCAGCGCGAGGATGGCGGGGGCCAGTGCGCACACGGCGGCGCTGCGGGCTCCGCCACCCACGAGCAGCACCCGCCGTGGGGCTGCCCCGGTGGCCTGGGTCAGGTGGTTGACGGCGTCGGCCAGCGAGCACAGCAGCCCCTCGACCGCCGCGCGCGCGAGGTCCTCGGGGGTGGTCTGCGTCGTCAGGCCGTGCAGGGTGCCCGAGGCGTCGGGGCGGTTGGGCGTGCGCTCGCCGTCCAGGTAGGGCAGCAGGGTCAGCCCGTGGGCTCCCGGCGCCCCGGCCAGCGCCAGCTCGGACAGGCGGTCGTGGTCGACGCCGAGCAGGCGGGCCGTGAGGTCGAGCACCCGCGAGGCGTTCAGGGTGCACACCAGCGGCAGGAAGCGGCCGGTCGCGTCCGCGAAGCCGGTGACGAGGCCGCTGGCGTCGGCGCTGGGGGTGCCGGTGACCATCGACGCGACGCCCGAGGTGCCGATCGAGACGATGACATCGCCGTCGACCGCCCCCAGGCCGAGCGCGGCCGCCATGTTGTCGCCGGTGCCCGCGCCGATGGCGGCACCGGACGACGGCACCCGGCCGACGACCTCGGCCGGGCCGGCCACGCGCGGCAGGTCGACCTCGTGGCCGACGGCGGCCGCCGCGAGGTCGGGTCGCCAGGCGTCGTCGCGGGGCGACCAGTAGCCCGTCCCGGATGCGTCGCCGCGGTCGGTGCTGGGGGCGGCCGTCCGGTCGGACAGGTGCCAGGTGAGGTAGTCGTGGGGGAGCAGGACGCGCCGGATGCGCTGCGCCGCCTGCGGTTCGTTGTCGCGCACCCAGCGCAGCTTGGTCACCGTCAAGGACGCGACGAGGACGCTGCCGACCGCCTCGGCGCAGGCCTGCGGGCCGCCCATCTCGGCGATCAGGTCGTTCGCGGACGAGGCAGAGCGGGTGTCGTTCCACAGCAGGGCATCACGCACCGGTTCGCCGTCGTCGTCCAGGGCCACCATGCCGTGCTGCTGCCCGCCCACGGCGACCGCTGCCGCTCGCGGAAGCAGGTCGCGCGCGGCGGCGTCGACGGCAGCCAGCCACGCGCGCGGGTCGACCTCGGTGCCGTCGGGGTGGGCCTGGCGTCCGGTCGCGACCGTGGAGCCGTCCTCCGCGCGCAGCAGCAGGGCCTTGGACGACTGGGTCGACGAGTCGATCCCCAGCACGAGGTCGGTCGTCATGAGTGGCTCCCAGCGACGTCGGTGGGTGGTGCGGTGTCGCAGACCAGTTTCGTACGAGTCGTGAACGAAGTCAATGACCTCAGGTCTGCGGCACACTGGCGAGGTGCCCGACGTCCGCCTGCCGCCCGGCTGGCCGAGCGCCGTCCGTCCCCCGGGTGCGGCCGGCTGGGAGCGCTCGGCGGTGGCCTGGCTGCTCGACCAGTGCCCCGCCGAGTACCGGGCTCACCGGGCGATCACCGGGCAACCGGTGGCACTGGCCTGGCTCGCGGCGCACCACGTGCTGGCCCAGGGTCGGGCCAACACCGCGGCCCGGTCGGTGGCGCGGGCGGACCTGCGCGACGTGCTGGCGGCCCACGAGCTCGAGGCGGTCATCGGCGCGCTCGAGCACGAGCACGCCCGTCTGCTCGCGACCCACCGCGCGGTCGGCCTGGTGCAGGACGCGCTGCGCGGCCTGGACTACGTGCCGCGCCTGTAACGGCTCAGGCCAGCAGCTCGATCTGGGGCACGACCTGCTCCGGTGCAGGCATGGCCGCGATCTCGGCGGCGACCCCGGCTGCGGCGGTGCGGAACCCGTCCTCGGCGATCAGCCGGCGGACGGCGTCCGCGACGTTCGACGCGGTGGCCTCACCCGGGGCGAGCACCAGTCCCAGGCCACCGCGCTCGGCGGCGCTCGCGTTGCGGAACTGGTCGGCGGCCTGCGGCAGGCACAGCTGGGGCACGCCGTTCGCCAGCGCGCCGAGGAACGTGCCGGATCCGGTGTGCGACACCACCACCGCGCAGTGCGGCAGCAACGCTGCCTGGTCGACCCAGCTGGTCACCGTGACGTGCGGCGGCTGCGCGCCGAGCGCGGTGGGGTCACCGGCGGGCCCGACGGCCACCACCACCCGGACGTCGAGGTCGGCGAGGCCGGCGACCGCGTCGCGCAGCGCCTGCGGGTAGGCGCGCACCGTGCCGAGGGTGACGTAGACCAGCGGCGCGTCGCCCGGCGGCTCGCGCAGCGGCTGGCTCGGGGCGGCCCCGTGAGCGACGGGGCGCAGCGGCATCCGCACCGGGATGTGGTCGAGCGACTGGGTCTGCACCGACGGCGGGCAGATGTCGAGGTACGCGGTCAGGTACGACCCGACGTACGGCGGCAGCGGACGGTCGTGCTCGGCCCACAGATCGGCGAGGCGTTCGCCTGCCGCGGTGACGAACGCCGCCGGAACCGCCCCTCCGAACGCGTGCGTCACCGACGGCACCCCGAGGACCGCGCCCACCAGTGCCGATCCCAGCTCGCCCTGCTCGTGAATCATCAGGTCGGGGCCGAAGTCCCGGGCCAGCGGCAGCAGGTCGACGACCATGGGGGGCGTCGCCCACGCGCCGAACATCTTGGGGAACGCGTGCGACGCCTTCTGTGCGGGCGGGACGTCGGCCACCTCGGCGCCCAGGCGGGCCTCGATCCGCGTGACGCCGGCGGTGTCCAGCCCCACCGCCACGGCGGGCAGCCCGGCCTCAGTGACGAGCCGGACGGCGGGCTCGTTGGTCGCCCAGAGCACCTGGTGGCCGGCGTCGACCAGCGCCCGCGCCAGCGGCACCATCGGGAAGACGTGGCCGTGGCCCCACGTCGAGGAGAGCAGCACGCGCACGCTCGACCGTCCCTCCTGCCGCGGACGCTCGCGGCGACTGGCCAGACCGTACGGGCAGACGCACCTCGTGCGGAAGGTCCGGGCGCGGTCGTCGCCCTGCTGAGGGGCGGGGCGCCGCTTACACTCGGCCCATGACGCGAGGCTCGCTCCTGGACTCCATCCGGGGACCCCGGGACCTGCGCCGGCTGAGCGCCGGAGAGATGGTGCTGCTGGCCGAGCAGGTGCGCACCTTCCTGATCGGCCAGGTCACGCGCACCGGCGGTCACCTGGGCCCGAACCTGGGTGTGGTCGAGCTGACGCTGGCGATCCACCGGGTCTTCGACTCGCCGCGCGACACCGTGATCTTCGACACCGGGCACCAGTCGTACGTGCACAAGATGCTCACCGGGCGTCAGGACTTCTCGGCGCTGCGCCAGGCGGGCGGCCTGTCGGGGTATCCCAGCCGCGCCGAGAGCGTGCACGACGTCGTCGAGAACTCGCACGCGTCGACGGCGGTCTCGTGGGGTGACGGGGTCGCCAAGGCCTACCGGCTGCGCGGCGAGCACGACCGCCACGTCGTGACGGTGATCGGCGACGGCGCGCTCACCGGCGGCATGGCCTGGGAGGCCCTGAACAACATCGCCGCCGACAAGACCCTGCCCCTGGTGGTCGTGGTCAACGACAACGAGCGGTCGTACGCCGCCACCACCGGTGGCCTGGCTGAGCACCTGGCGACGCTGCGCACCACCGGTGGCTACGAGCGGTTCCTCACCTGGGGCAAGCAGACGCTAAGCCGGACGCCGGTCGTCGGGGGCGCCGTCTACGGCACGCTGCACGGGATGAAGAAGGGCCTGAAGGACATCGTCGCGCCGCAGGGGATGTTCGAGGACCTCGGCCTGAAGTACCTTGGCCCGGTCGACGGCCACGACCTGGTGGCCCTGGAGCACGCGCTGCGCCGCGCCCGCGAGTACGGCGGCCCGGTGCTGGTGCACGTGCTGACCCAGAAGGGCCGTGGGTACGAGCCGGCGATGACCGACGAGGCCGACCGGTTCCACGCCGTCCCGCCGAACATCGACCCCGAGACCGGCGTGCCGCTCGCGGCGTCGGACGCCGTCACCTGGGGCGGAGTGTTCGCCGACGAGATGCTCGCCGTCGGCCACGACCGCCACGACGTCGTCGCGACCACCGCCGCCATGCTGATCCCGGTGGGGCTGCACCTGTTCGCCGAGGCCTACCCCGAGCGGGTGTTCGACGTCGGCATCGCCGAGCAGCACGCCGCGACCAGCGCCGCGGGGCTGGCGTTCGGCGGCCTGCACCCCGTCGTGGCCCTGTACGCCACGTTCCTCAACCGCGCGTTCGACCAGGTGCTGATGGACTGCGCGCTGCACCGTGCCGGCGTGACGTTCGTCCTCGACCGGGCCGGCGTCACCGGCACCGACGGCGCCAGCCACAACGGCATGTGGGACATGTCGATGCTGCAGGTCGTGCCCGGGCTGCGCCTCGCGGCGCCGCGGGACGGGACGCGGCTGCGGCAGCAGCTGCGTGAGGCGCTGGACGTCGACGACGCGCCGACCGTCATCCGCTACCCCAAAGGCGCTGTGCCGCAGGACATCCCGGCCGTGCGTCGCGAGGGCGGCGTCGACGTCCTGCACGAGTCCGCGTCGCCCGACGTCCTGCTCGTCGGTGTCGGGTCGATGGCGTCCACCGCCCTTGACGTGGCCGAACGCCTTGCGGCGCATGGCATGCAGGCCACGGTGGTCGACCCGTGCTGGGTGCTTCCGGTCGACCCGGCCCTGGTGTCGATGGCTCGAGCACACCGCCTCGTCGTCACCGTCGAGGACAACTCCAGGGTCGGTGGGGTGGGTGCCCGCTTGGCGCAGGAGCTGCGGCACGCCGGGGTCTGGACCCCGCTGGTCGACCTCGGGATCCCGCCGGAGTTCCTCGACCACGCCGAGCGCGGCGCGATCCTCAGCGAGCTCGGCCTGACCGCCCAGGGCGTCACCCGTCGGGTCGTCGAGGAGCTGGCCCGGCTCGAGCCCGACCTCGAGGGGTCGGCGTCGATCGGCGACGCGATGCAGCAGCAGGACCGGCGCGACAGCGCGCTCGGCGACCTCGGCTGACCACTCTCGGTGGCGTCCGGCAGGATGCCCGCATGGATCTGCTCACCTCGCTCGACGTCGCCCGTGTCCGTTCCGCCTTCCCGGCACTAGCGCTGGGCGTCGCCCACTTCGACGGCCCCGGTGGCTCGCAGGTGCCCCGGTCGGTGGCCCACGCCGTCGCGGGCACGATGGTCGCCGGCCTGGCCAACCGCGGCACCGTCACCGCCGCCGAGCGGCGCGCCGACGAGGTGGTGCTCGCCGCCCGAGCCGCCGTCGCCGACCTCGTCGGTGGCGAGCCGGGCGGGGTGGTGTTCGGCCGGTCGATGACCCAGCTCACCTACGACCTGGCCAGGTCGCTGGCCAAGGACTGGGGCCCCGGCGACGAGGTGGTCGTCACGCGGCTCGACCACGACGCCAACATCCGGCCGTGGGTGCAGGCCGCCGAGGCGGTCGGGGCGACCGTGCGCTGGGCCGACTTCGACCCCGTCACCGGTGACCTGCCCGTCGACGCCGTCGCCGGGCTGCTCAGCGAGCGCACCCGGCTGGTCGCGGTGACCGCGGCGTCCAACCTGATCGGCACCCGGCCCGACGTCCCCGGCATCGTCGCCGCCGCGCACGCCGTCGGGGCCAAGGTGCACGTCGACGGGGTGCACCTGACCCCGCACGTCCCCGTCGACGTGGTGGCGCTCGGCGCCGACTTCTACGCCTGCTCGCCGTACAAGTTCTTCGGCCCGCACCTCGGCGCGCTCGTCGCCGCACCCGAGGTGCTGCAAGGGATCCGGCCCGACAAGCTGCTGCCCTCCAGCGACGCGGTGCCCGAGCGCTTCGAGCTCGGGACGCTGCCCTACGAGCTGCTCGCCGGCACCACCGCCGCGGTCGAGTTCATCGCCGACCTGGTCCCCGGCGAGGGTTCACGACGCGAGCGGGTGGTCGCCTCGATGCAGGTCGCCGAGCGGCACGAGGACCACCTGCTCGAGCGGCTGGTCCAGGGGCTGGCGTCGATCGACGCCGTCACCGTGCACACCCACCCGGCCCGGCGCACGCCGACGGTGCTGTTCTCGGTGGCCGGCCGCACGCCGCGCGAGGTGCACGAGTCGCTCGCCGGCCGGGGTGTCAACGCGCCCGGCGGCAGCTTCTACGCCCTCGAGGCCTCGCGCCACCTGGGGCTCGGCGACGCCGGCGCCGTGCGCGCGGGTCTGGCGCCGTACACCGACGAGGACGACGTCGACCGCCTCCTCGAGGCCGTCAGTGCAGCCGCCACCGAGTCCGTCACGGGGACCGCCCGATGACCGGGCGGGCGGTGCTCGTCACGGGTGCGGCCCGCGGCATCGGCCGTGCCGTGGCGACCGCGTTCGCCCAGGCGGGCGACCGCGTCGCGGTGCACTACGGGTCGAGCGCTGACGCCGCCGCGTCGCTGGTCGCCGAGCTGCCCGGCAGCGGTCACGTCCGGGTGCAGGCCGAGCTGGCCGACCCCGAGCAGGTGCGCCGGTGCGTCGACGAGGCGGCCGATCGGCTCGGCGGGCTGGACGTGCTCGTCAACAACGCCGGGGTGTTCCTCGCCCACCCCCCGCTGGAGTCCACCTACGAGCAGTGGCAGGCCGCGTGGTCGACGACGCTGGCAGTCAACCTGGTGGCCGCCGCCAACGCCACGTTCTGCGCCGTCCCGCACCTCGTGGCCAGCGGTGGTGGCGCGGTGGTCAACGTGTCGAGCCGCGGGGCGTTCCGCGGTGAGCCAGCCTGCCCGGCGTACGGCGCGTCCAAGGCCGGCATGAACGCCATGGGCCAGTCGCTGGCCGTGGCGCTGGCTCCCTACGGCATCCGGGTCGGCACCGTCGCGCCGGGGTTCGTGCAGACCGAGATGGCGCGTGAGGTGCTGGACGGCCCGGGTGGCGACGCCGTCCGGGCGCAGTCACCGCTCGGTCGGGTGGCTGAGCCGCACGAGGTGGCGGCCGCGGTCCTGTGGCTGGCATCGCCGGAGGCCGCGTTCTCGACCGGCACGATCATCGACGTCAACGGCGCGTCCTACCTGCGCTAGCCGTTCGTCCTTGGTGCGCCTGGCCCGAGAACCCCGCCTACCGCTGATCGGTTTAGTTGGCGTGCTCGAGCAGCACCTCGAGGTGCCACTCCACCCACGAGAAGTCGACGCTGTCGCGACCGGGCCGGCCCCGTGGCAGGGGTCGTGGTGCTGGTGGTGCGGTGGAGTCGTACGTCGCGCTGGTCGGCGTCGTCAGGGTGACGGTGTGCGCCGCCTTGTCACTCGGGGTGGTGGTGGCTGCCCAGCCGGGCGCTGCTTTGGCGTTGTTGCAGGCTTCGCACAGTCCTTGGGCGTTGTCGGCGGTGGTCGGCCCGCCGTCGGCGTGGGCGCGGACGTGGTCGAC
>JBKJTJ010000320.1:0-5920 GCA_046590855.1 Actinomycetota bacterium | reverse complement strand
GCCGAGTCGGTGTTGTTCTTGAACAGGTAGACGTCGCCGGCGATGCCCTCGTCGGCGAGGCGGGTCTGCGCGTCGGCCACCAGCCCCTCGAGGATGCGCTCGCCGGCCTTGTCGTGCACCACGACCTGGCGCACGTCGTCGCACTCGGGGGTCGCGTACTCGGGGTGCGAACCGACGTCGAGGTAGAGGCGGGCTCCGTTGCGCAGGAACACGTTGCTGGACCGACCCCACGACACGACGCGCCGGAACAGGTAGCGCGCGACCTCGTCCGGGCTCAGCCTGCGCTGGCCCTCGAACGTGCACGTCACGCCGTACTCGTTCTCGATCCCGAAGATCCGCCGCTCCATGCCGCTCCCTCGCAGGTCGCCGGGCTTCAGCGTACGTCGGTGGGCCGGCCCGCGTGCGGAGGCGACCCGAACGCCTGCGCTTCGCGCCGCATCACCTGCAGCCGCACCCCCCGGTCGTCATCGACCTGCCCGGTGGCGACGTACCCGTGCCGGGCGTAGAAGGCGATGTTGCGCTCCGAGTCGGCGCCGGTCACCAGCGTGGTGGCCCGGATGCCGTCACGGGCGGCGACCTCATGGAGCGTGTCGAGCAACAGCGAACCCAGCCCCAGACCCTGCGCGTCGGGGGCGACCACGACCCGGCCGACCCGGCCCACCTCACCGCGTTGCAGCCGGGCCGAGCCGACCAGGCGGCCGGCCCGACCCCAGGCGCCGTCTGCGACGACCTCGGCCACCAGGACCGTGCAGGCCCCGTCGTCGATGCCGCGGCGGATTCCGCTCATGTCGTCGCGCAACGGCGGGATCAGCGGGTCGCCGTACAGCTGCGCCTCGCTGACGAACGCCGCCAGCTGCAGGGTCAGCACCTCGCCGGCGTCAGCAGTGGTCGCCTCGCGAACTCGCACGTCGGGTCGGCTCGGCACGCGGCCAGGGTAGTTGCGCGGACGGCGAACCCCGGTGTGGTTGCGCCGACGGCGAGCCCCGGTGTGGTTGCGCCGACGGCGAACCCCGGCGACGCTCGCGCCTTCGGGCTGGTGAGGTGTGGGCATGGGTGAGCTGCTGGTGCTGGGTGGGACCGCGTGGCTGGGACGCGAGGTGGCGCGGGTCGCGCTCGAGCGGGGGCACCAGGTGACCTGCCTGGCGCGCGGCCGGGCTGGTGCCGTCGCCCAGGGGGCCGCGCTCGTCACCGCCGACCGGTCTCAGCCCGGTGCGTACGACGCCCTGCCGGACCGCGACTGGGACGCGGTCGTGGACGTGTCGTGGCAGCCCGCCCAGGTGCGCGAGGCCGTGGCGGCGCTCGGCCCGCGGGCCGCCCACTGGACGTACGTGTCGTCCTGCTCGGTCTACGCCGCGCACGACACCCCCGGTGCCGACGAGCACGCGCCGCTGCTGGCCGAGCTGGCCGACGACGTCCCCGCGACGGGCGAGACCTACGGCGAGGCCAAGGTCGCGTGCGAGGCAGCGGTGCTGTCGACGGTCGGCGATCGGGCGCTGCTGGCCCGCGCCGGCCTGATCGGTGGCCCGGGCGACCCCAGCGACCGGTACGGCTACTGGGTCGGCCGGTTCTCGCTCGCCGGCGACGGTCCGGTGCTCGTCCCGGACGCCGCCGACCAGCCGACCCAGACGATCGACGTCCGCGACCTGGCGGTGTGGCTGGTCACCGCCGGCGAGTCGGGCGCGACCGGCCCGGTCAACTGCGTCGGCGAGCGCCAGCGGCTCGGTGACCTGCTCGACTCGGCGCACGAGGTGACGGGCAGACGCGCCCGCCTCGTCGCTGCTGACCCGACGTGGTTGCAGGACAACGAGGTCACCGGCTGGGCAGGCCCGCGCTCGCTACCCCTGTGGCTGCCGTGGGACGACCACGCCGGCTTCGGAGCACGCTCGGACGCGCTCTCGGTGGCGATCGGCCTGACCCGCCGTCCGTCCGCACAGACCCTCGCGGACACCCTCGCCGACGAGCAGCGGCGCGGCCTGGACCGCGAGCGCGCCGCCGGGCTCTCGCGCGACGACGAACTGACCCTGCTAGAGGCGTTGCAGCACTAGGGCTTCGGGTCGTCGGGCGTGTTGCCGGCCAGGAACCGCTCGACCTCGGCGCCGAGCTCGTCCGCCGACGGCAGACCGGTGTCGTCGGCCGCCATCAGGCTGGTGCGACCACGCGCACCCACGTAGGCGTCGTACTGCTGCTCGAGCGCCTGCACCACGCGGCTCACCTCGTCCGAGGCCGCCACCTGCTCGGTGATGGCCAGGCGGGTCTGCTCGGCCGAGGTCAGCAGCGCGCCGGTGGGCAGCGTCAGGCCGGCGGACTCGCCGAGGTTGTCGACCAGCACCGCGGCCGCCTCGGGGTACTCGGCGTCGGCGAGGTAGTGCGGCACCTGGACGACGAAGCCCATCGCGTCATGACCGGCCTCGCCGAGGCGCAGCTCGAGCAGCGCGGCCACCGATGCCGGGATCTGCACGGTGCCCACCCAGGACTGGCGCTGCGGGGCCAGCCCCTCGCGGGTGCCGTGCGACAGGACGCCGATCGGTCGGGTGTGCGGCACCGCCATGGGGATCGCGTGGATCCCGATGGTCGTGCGCACCTCGAACCGCTGCACCAGGCCGCGCACCGCGTTGACGAACCCCTCCCACTGCACGTCGGGCTCGGGTCCGGTCAGCAGCAGGAACGTCTGGCCCTGCAGGTCGGTGACCGCGTGCAGCCGCACCAGCGGCGTCGCATAGGACTCGTAGTGGTCCTTGTCGTACACCATCACGGGCCGCCGGGACCGGTAGTCGACGAGCTGGTCGGGGTCGAAGGACACGAGCAGCTCGTTCTCGAGCGTCGACAGCAGGTGGTCGGCGGCGATCCGGCCGGCTGATCCGGCGTCGATGAAGCCGTTCAGCGCGTGCACCAGCACGGCCGCGGTGACGCCGTCAGCCGCGTCGGTGGTGGTGTAGAGGGCGTCGGGGTCGAGCACAGCTACCTCCGGAGGGCGGTCCCGCCGGTGCGGGACTCATCGATCCCAACGCCTGCGCCGGCACGATCCATCCCGTGCGCTCAGGCTGCGTGCGACTGCTCGCCCAACGACAGCACGGGCAGGGGCCGGCCATCGCGACCGACCCGCAGGCGACGCGGGTTGGCCACACTCAGACCCGCGCGCAGGCACTCGGTGGACAGGGCGTCGGTGGTCTGCTCGGGCACGGTTCCTCCTCGGTCGTGGCTCACCGGCGGTTCGGCCGGTGGGGCCACCATTCTCCCGTGCCCCTGCACCCCCCGCCCCCCAGGACGGCGTGCGCTGTCTCACACCGCAGCCGCACCCTGTGGACGACGGACAGCGGGGCGGGGGCCGATCGTCCTAGCGTCTGGCCATGGCCGACTACGCGGTGCAGACCGACCAGCTGCGCGAGATCGCGGCCGTGCTGCGTGACGCCGCCGACGCGACGCGCCAGGTCGCCGAGCACCCCGGCGTGGTGCGCGGCCGGGCGCACTGCGGCGGCGACGCCGACCTGACCCGATCGGCCGAGCTGCTCGCCGACCGCTGGCACGAGGGACTGCGGCTGATGGCCGCGCAGACCCGCCGGACGGCCGACGCGCTGCGGTTGGCGGCCGAGGTGTACGAGCAGGCGGACCGGCTGGCGTCCACCTCGGCCGCTCGCCGGTGACCCCGCCGTGACCCCCCTGGCGCGGGTGCTGCCCGGTGCGCGCACCGGGAGCGACCTGGTGCCTGGGGAGCCCCGGCGCGTGAACGACCTCGCCGACCAGCTCGAGGTGATGGCCCGCGGGCTCGGTGCGGTCGACCGTCTCCTGCACGGGGCGGGGCTGCCCGGCTGGCGCGGCGTCACCGCCTCCGCCGCAGCCCACGCCCTGCAGGCGACGCCCCTGCCCTACGCCCGTGCCGCCCGGACGGTCGCCGTCGCCGCCCAGGCCGTGCGCGCCCACGCGGGCGTGCTCGCCGCAGCCCAGCGGGACGCCGACGAGGCACTCACGATGGACCTTCGGGCGGTCGCCCACGGCGCGTCGGCGTCCGGATCCGCGGCGCAGCTGCAGCAGCAGGCGCTGACCATCGTCGAGCGGTCTCGCTCGCGCGTCCGCGGCAGCGCCCTCCTCGCGGCGGACGCCCTGCGCACGGCGGCCCTCGGGGCGCCCGATCGCCCGAGCGCCCTGGTGCGTCTGGTGCGCCGGCTGCGGGACGTGCAGCGTGAGGTGCAGCTCGGTGTCGTCGAGTCGGTGGTCTCGTCCCAGTCGGCCCTGATGCCCTTCAGCCTGGTGCGGGCAGCCATCGACCCGGCCGGGTGGCGAGGCGACGTCTCGGCGGTCGCCCCGGTGCTCGCCCAGGGTGCCAGCGGCGTGGCCCAGCACCCGCTCGCCTCGGCGCGGCGGACCCTGACCGACGCCGCGCGAGGTGCTGCCGACAACCCGGCGCGGGCGATCGGTCACCTGGCGCCGGACGTCGCCCTGGGGGTCACCACCGGAGGCGCCGCGACCGTGGCCGGTCGTGGCGCCTCGCTGGGTGTGCGGGTCACGTCGGTGGCGGCCCGCGGCGACGGCGCCACGCGGCTGCGTGAGGCCGTGCAGGTGGCGGGGTCGACCACCCGATCGCGGCTGCGGCTGCGTGACCTTCGTCCGTACGCCTCACCCCCCGAGATCGGTGCTGTGTGCCGCTTGCTGCCCGAGCAGCACCTGGTCGCGGCCGCCGTCGCCCGCGACGCGAAGTGGGCCGCCGCCGACCTCACCCCGCGGGTCGAGGCGGCGGCGCTGCGCTCCGGCGTGCGACGCGTCGGTCAGGAGCACGTGGTCAAGAGCGGCGCGTCGCTGTACCGCAAGCTCAGCGGACCCCTGGCCGAGCCGGGCGCTGCCTTGCGCGCCGTCGTCGCCACCGTGAACGACACCGTGCGCTACACCCTCGTCGCACCGGACGACCGGTACGTGACGGCCGTGGCGACCGTCGTCGCCTCACTGCGCGACCAGGGCCTGCAGCTGGTGCGCGGCAAGGACTTCTGGGCCAGTCCCCGCTATCGCGGGCTGAACCTCACCCTGTCCGACGCCCGTACCGGGCGTCTGGTCGAGGTGCAGGTGCACACCCCCGACAGCTGGACGGCGACGCAGCGCACCCACCCGGACTACGAGCGGATGCGGCTGGTGGGCCTCGACCCCGCCGAGCGGGCGCTGCTCAGCGAGCGCATCAGGCGCGAGTACGCCTTGGTGCCCACACCGCCGCGCATCACCGGCCTGGAGGCGGCGATCGGCCAGGCGCAGGCCCCCACCGCGACCCTGACCACGCCGGGCCTGCTGTCGGTGCACCCGCTCGCCCGGCCGGCCGCCACCGCGGGCGCGGTGGGCCTGCGGTCCCTAACCTCGGAAGGTGATCCCCTCCGACGCCCCTGACGACGCCCTCGAGCCGATGCGTCGCGAGACCACCGCCTCCCCCGAGGCGGTGTGGGCCGTGCTCGCCGACGGGTGGACGTACGCCTCGTGGGTGGTGGGCGCCTCGCGCGTGCGTCGGGTCGACTCGGCGTGGCCCGCCCCCGGTGCGCGGATCCACCACTCGGTCGGCAGCTGGCCGGTGCTGCTGAACGACGAGACCCAGGTGCTCGAGTGCGAGGCCGGACGTCGGCTGGTGCTGCAGGCGCGCGGGCGACCGTTCGGTGAGGCTCGGGTCACCGTCGAGGTGGCTGCTGCTCCCGGCGGCGCCGTGGTGACGATGCTCGAGGACGCGACGCACGGGCCGGCGCTGCTGCTGCCGCGGGTCGTGCGTCAGAAGGCCGCGGTGCTGCGCAACACCGAGACGCTGCAGCGACTGGCGCTGATGGCCGAAGGCCGTGCCGGCTGACCGGCGTCAGCGCGGCGCGCGGTAGACCAGGTCGAGCAGCGCTGACGACGAGCGCCGACGCAGCGGTCCGAGCACCGGTGCCGCGTCGCGCAGCGCCGCCCGGGCGGCCAG
>JBKJTJ010000275.1:0-7136 GCA_046590855.1 Actinomycetota bacterium | reverse complement strand
ACCACCACCGGAGGCCACCATGACCGCATCGCCCGACGGCACCGCATCGCCTGACAGCACCGCACCCGGGCCGCCCACCGGCATCGAGCCGTGGCTGCGCGAGCTGCTGCGCTGCCCGAAGTGCCACGCCGAGCTGCGTGACACGGCTGACGACGCCGGCGCCCCCCAGCTGGCCTGCACGTCGAGCACCTGCGGCTTGGTCTACCGCGTCGACGACGGCATCCCGGTGCTGCTCGTCGACGAAGCCGTCGCGGGCCCCGCGCAGCAGGCCTAGCGTGAGCCGACCCGTCGACGAGCAGCTGCTGGACGACGCGGCCGCACTCACCCGCGCCGACCCCGCCCAGGTGCTGCTGGCCCTGGCCAGCGCCGGCGCCCAGGTGCGCGAGGCCGTCGTGCGCAGCGAGGACGCCGGCGTGCGCACCATCGCCGACGACGACCGTCCGCGCTCGGTGCTGGTCGCCTCGCTCGGCGGGTCGGCGCTGGTGGCCGAGGTGCTCGCGATGATCGCCGGTGGCGGCTCACCGTTGCCGCTGAGCGTGCGCCGCAGCCCGCCGCTGCCGGGCTGGGTCGGGCCGCTCGACCTGGTGGTCGCGGTGTCGCTGTCCGGCCGCGCCGCCGGGCCGCTGGCCCTGGCCGCCGAGGCGGGTCGCCGCGGTGCGCGCCTGCTCACCGTCGGCGCCGCCGGCTCGCCGCTCGCCGAGGTCTGCGCCCGAGCCCGCGGGGTGCACGTGCCGACGGGGTCGGCCTCCGGTGTCTCCACCAGCTCGCGCACGGGGTTGTGGTCGCTGCTCGTGCCCGTGCTGCGGGCCGCTCACGCCCTGGGCGCCGTCGACGTCCCCGACTCGGTGCTGGCCGCCACGGCCGACCGGCTGGACGCCGAGGCCGAGCAGTGCCGCCCGTCGTCGGAGGTGTTCGTGAACCCGGCGAAGACGCTCGCGGTGCAGCTGGCGGGCACCGTCCCCGTCGTGCTGGGTGACGGCGAGGTCACTGGCGTCGCCGCCCGGCGGGCGGCCGCGATGCTGGCCCGCACCGCCCGCACGCCCGCCGTGCACGGGTCGTTGCCGGACGACGCGAGCGAGGTGGTCGCGACGTTCGACGGCCCGTTCACCGCGGGGCAGGACAACCTGTTCGACGACCCGTTCCTGGACGGCGAGCGGTCGGCGCCGCTGCGGCTGCTGATGCTGCGTGAGCCGGCGCCCCAGCCGGACGTCGACGACCAGGCCGCGTTCGAGCGTTCGGCGCTCGCCGACCGGGTGCGCACGATGGCCGAGGAGGTCGGCGTCCGCGTCACCGAGGTGGCGGCCGACCCCGGCCACGACCTGACCCGCCTGGCCGGGCTGGTCGCGCGCACCGACTTCGCCGCCACCTACCTGGCGCTCGGCCTCGGTCTCGACCCGGCCACCTCACCGCACGTGGCCGACCTGCGCGACGCCCGCGGGCGGTAGGCCACGTTCGCCAGCGGCCCATGCTCAGTTCTGCGATCGCGAGCTCGTACGGGCGGCGCGCCAGGAGCTCGCGAAGGCGCCGACGCTGGCATGCCGGTCTTCCGGTGACGGTCGGCACGCCTGCTGGACCACCTCGGCGACCGCAGGCGGGCCGCAGAAGCGCTCCGCCACCTCGGTCTGGCGGGTTCCGAAGTGCCGGACGAGCCGGCCCAGCGTGAAGACGGTGGTGCGCTGGTCGATGACCGCACCCAGCTCGAGCTCCCCCGGTGCCATGAATTGCGTGGCGCCGAACATGCGGCCCATGTCGTTGACGCTCGGGCCCCGACGGCAGGTGTCGAGGTCGATGACCGTGAAGGCAGCGGTCGCGACGTCGACGATCAGGCACCCGACGTACAGGTCGCAGGCGACCCAGCCTGCAGCGGCGAGGGCGTCATGAAGGTCGATCAGCGCGTCGAACACAGCCAGCAGCTGCTTTGCCGGGAGCTGCGCGAAGCGCTGGCAGGCGGTCGTGGTCGAAGTAGGGAGCAGGAGATCCCGGAGGTGCCGCCCCGGGCACGCCGGCCGTCTTGACGAACAACTGCCGCGGCCCGACGTCCACCAGCCAGGACACGTTCCCTGAGTCCTGTGTCGGGGGACCGTACTCGGCGAGCACCGTGCCGCAACGGCGCACGAAGTCGCCCGGCCACTCGGGCACGCTGCTGGCGCTGAGCAGTTCGGTAGCCGCAGCGAGGCGGAGGATCTCGTCGACGACGTGGTCGAGCGGTGCGGTGGCGTCGATCCGCACACCGTTCGCGGGGGTGTCCTCCCCGGTCCGGTGCAGCCGCACGATCAGATCGCGTTCGGCCTGCCGTGAGTCGCAGCTCCCGGCACACCGAGGTCTTGCCGGTGCCCGAGACCCCCTCGACCAGGTAGTTCTGGACCCCCATCGGGAGGACGCTAGCGCGGCGCGTTCTTCCCCAGGCCGGTTGGCCCCGGTTGCGGCTCAGCGGCGGAAGGTCACGTGGATCGTTCCGCTCTGCGCCGTCTCACTGGTGACCGTGAAGTCGCCGTCGAGCATCCGCAGGTCGTCCCAGAGCCGCGCCCCCCGCCCCAGCACGACGGGCGCGATGCTGACGTGCAGGTGGTCCACGAGCCCAGCGAGCAGGAAGTCACGCACGACCCCTGTGCCGCCACCGATCCGGACGTCGTGACCGCCCGCCACCGCCCGGGCCCGCTCCAGGGCCTCGGCGGGCGGCACCGAGAGGAACTCGAACGTGGTGCCGTTGGCGAACGTCACCGCGGGACGAGGGGTATGGGTCAGCACGAGGACGGGCACCCGGAACGGGGGTTCGTCGCCCCACCAGCCCTGCCAGCCCGGGTCGTCGGGGAAGGAGTGCAGGCCGAACATGCCCGCTCCCATGATCTCGGCGCCGACCCCCTCGAAGTAGCCCGCGGCGTACGCCTCGTCGACGCCCGTCGTCCCGGCACCGGTGGTGTCGCCCAGCACCCGTTCGCGGAAGGTGCGGGTCGCGACGTACGCCGCCGTCAGCTGCCCCCAGTCCGCACCCATCGGCATCTCGGGTGTCGGGTCGGTCGGCGTGGCCACGCCGTCGAGCGAGATGTTGAGGTCAGCGCGGACCGTCATGGGGCTCCTCCAGGGTTGACGTCGACGTCGCACTATGGCACCCGGAGGATCCCCGTCTGGCGCATGACGGGCAGGCTCCATCTCGCTAGTGGTGCACCCCGTGGACCACGGCATGGCCCTTGCCCCGCATGATCAGTGCGCGGTTCACCGGCACGGTCACTACGAAGGCGACAGCCAGCGGCATGCCTACGGCCGCACGCAGCGCGACACCCGAGCGCAGCACCTCACCGATGGCGCACCCGGTCAGGCGGTGGACCGTGGCCGAGACGGCGGTCCGCCACATCAGGACGTCGCCGCCGGGGTGAAGCGGCGCAGCCGCAGGCTGTTGCTGACGACGAACACCGAGCTGAACGCCATCGCCGCACCCGCGATCAGCGGGTTGAGCAGGCCGGCAGCGGCCAGCGGGATGGCCGCGACGTTGTAGGCGAAAGCCCAGAACAGGTTGGCCTTGATGGTGCGCAGCGTGGCTCGCGCCAGCCGGATCGCGTCGGCGGCGGCCCGCAGGTCACCTCGCACCAGCGTCAGGTCGGACGCCTCGATGGCGGCGTCCGAGCCCGTGCCCATCGCGAGGCCGAGGTCGGCTGCAGCGAGCGCGGCAGCGTCGTTGACGCCGTCCCCGACCATCGCCACCACCCGCCCCTGCGCCTGCAGACTCCGCACCACCTCGACCTTGTCGGCGGGCAGCACCTCGGCGACGACGTCGGCACCGTCGATCCCGACGGCGGCGGCGACGGCCGCTGCGGCCCTCGCGTTGTCGCCGGTCAGCAGCACCGGGCGCAGGCCCAGTCGGCGCAGGGCGGCGACGGCCTCGACCGAGGTGTCCTTGACCGTGTCGGCGACCACGACCACGCCGCGGGGTGCGCCGTCCCAGCCCACCCAGACGGGGGTGCGGCCGTCCGCCTCTGCAGCATCGGCCGCCGCCACCAGGTCGGCGGGCGGGTCGCCGGCCACCTGCGTCCGACGTCCGACGACGACCTGGTGGCCGTCGACGGTGCCCGAGACCCCCGTGCCCGAGTGGCTGGCGAAGTCCGTCACCGGGGGCAGGACGGCGACCGCCGATGCGGCTGCGGCGACCGCGGCCGCGATCGGGTGGGCCGATGCGGCCTCGACCGACCCGGCCAGCCGCAGCACCTGCGCGCGATCGGCGCCTGCGGTGGCGACCACGTCCAGCACGCTCATCCGTCCAGTGGTGACCGTGCCGGTCTTGTCAAGGACGACGGTGTCGACCGCGCGGGTCGACTCGAGCACCTGCGGCCCGCGGATCACGATGCCGAGCTGGGCGCCGCGTCCGGTGCCGACCAGCAGGGCCGTCGGCGTCGCCAGGCCGAGGGCGCACGGGCAGGCGATGATCAGCACCGCGACGGCGCTGGTGAACGCGGTGCTCGCGGACGCACCCGACAGCAGCCACCCCGCGAGGGTGAGCAGCGAGAGCACGATGACGACGGGCACGAACACTGCTGAGACGCGGTCGGCCAGGCGCTGCACCTGGGCCTTGCCGCTCTGGGCCTGCTGCACGAGCCGGGCGATCTGCGCCAGCTGGGTGTCGGCCCCGACCCGGGTGGCCCGCACGGTGAGCCGGCCGCCGGCGTTGACGCACCCACCGGTGACCGCGTCGCCGACGCCGACCTCGACCGGAACCGCCTCACCGGTGAGCAGCGAGGCGTCGATCGCCGAGCTGCCGTCGGTGACCACGCCGTCGGTGGCCACCTTCTCGCCCGGGCGCACGACGAACAGGTCGCCGACGACCAGCGCGGCGACGGGCACCCGCACCTCGACGCCGCCGCGCAGGACCGCGACGTCCTTGGCCCCCAGATCGAGCAGCGCGCGCAGCGCCGCCCCCGAGCTGGACTTCGCCCGGGCCTCGAGGTAGCGGCCGCCGAGGATGAACACCGTGACCGCCGAGGCCACCTCGAGGTAGATCGCGTCGGCCCCGCCGCCGCTCTCGGGCAGCAGCGTGAACGTCATCTGCATGCCCGCCGCGCCGGCGTCCCCGACGAACAGGGCCCACAGCGACCACAGGTACGCCGCGCCCACCCCGACGCTGATCAGCGTGTCCATCGTGGCCGCGCCGTGCCGGGCGTTGACGAAGGCGGCGCGGTGGAACGGCCAGGCGCCCCACACGACCACCGGTGAGGCCAGGGTCAGCGACAGCCACTGCCAGCTGGTGAGCTGCAGCGCCGGCACCATGGCCAGCAGCACCACGGGCACGGTGAGCGCCACGCAGACGAGCAGCCGGTGCCGCAGCTCGGCGGTGGCGTCGTCGGCGACGGGCTCGGGGCTCTCATCGGCCGCCGGGGGAGCGGGCAGGGCGGCGGTGTAGCCGGTCGCCTCGACGACCGCGACGAGCTGGTCGGTGGTGACGCTCGCCGGGTGCTCGACGCTGGCCCGCTCGGTGGCGTAGTTGACGCTCGCCACCACCCCCGGCACCTTGTTCAGCTTCTTCTCGATCCGGGCCGCGCACGAGGCGCAGGTCATGCCCCCGATGACCAGGTCGAGGCTGCTGGTGGACGGCGCGGCCGAGGTCTGGCTCATCGCTGCAGCTCGTAGTCCCCGGCCTCGTCCAGCGCCTCGGCCACCTGGACGTCGGTCAGCGCGGTGCTCGAGGTGACGGTCACGGTCGACGTCCCGCCGGCGACCAGCGCGACGTCCACCCCCTGCACCTCGGGCAGTGCGGTCAGCTCGCTGGTCACGGCGTTCGCGCAGTGGGCGCAGGTCAGGCCGGTGACGGCGTACGCGGTGCTGACGGTGTCGGTCATGGTGACTCCCTCGGTGCTGTGGTGGTCGTCCGGTGTCACGAGCGCACCAGGCGGGCGATGGCCTCGGAGGCCTCCTTGAGCTTGCGGTCGCGCTCGTCGCCGCCGACGGCGACCGCGTTCACGACGCAGTGCGCCAGGTGCTCGTCGAGCAGGCCGAGCGCGACCGCCTGCAGGGCCTTGGTCGCGGCCGAGACCTGGGTGAGGACGTCGATGCAGTACTGGTCCTGCTCGACCATCCGGGCGATGCCGCGCACCTGGCCCTCGACCCGTCGCAGCCGCTTGAGCTGGGCTTCCTTGCTGTCGGCGTAGCCGGGTGGGTTGTCGGTGGCGGTCACGGCCGCTCCTCTCGTCGATACCCCCTAGGGGTGTGAGCACCTTACCCCTAGGGGGTACCAGGATGCAAGTCCGGGGCGACCCGGTCGCACGAGGTGATCGTTGACCATTCCTTGACCTAGGCTGCTCGCCATGGCAACGGGCGGCGGCAGCACAGCGATCGTGGCGGCCCTGGCGGCCAACGTCGGGATCGCGGTGACCAAGTTCGTCGCGTTCCTACTGACCAGCTCGAGCTCGATGCTGGCCGAGTCGATCCACTCGCTGGCCGACTCGGGCAACCAGGTCCTGCTGCTGGTCGGCGGCAAGCGGGCCAAGCGCGCGGCCACGCCCGACCACCCGTTCGGCTACGGCCGCGAGCGCTACGTCTACGCGTTCATCGTCTCGATCGTGCTGTTCAGCATCGGCGGCCTGTTCGCCCTCTACGAGGCGTACCACAAGTGGCTCGACCCGCACCCGATCGAGGGGCGCTGGTGGTGGGTGCCGCTCGCGGTGCTGGTGGCTGCGGTCGGCATGGAGAGCTACTCGTTCCGCACCGCCATCGTCGAGTCCAACCGCGTCCGCGGTGACCGGCCCTGGGTCGAGTTCGTCCGCACCGCGAAGGCCCCCGAGCTGCCCGTCGTCCTGCTCGAGGACCTCGCGGCGCTGATCGGCCTGGTGCTCGCGCTGTTCGGCGTGACGCTGACGCTGGTCACCGAGGACGGCCGCTGGGACGCCGTGGGCACCGGCCTGATCGGTGTCCTGCTGGTGACCGTCGCCGTGGTGCTCGCGGTCGAGATGAAGTCGCTGCTGATCGGCGAGGCCGCATCGCCGCAGGCGGTGCGCCGCATCCACGAGGCGCTCGTCGGTGACGGGGTCGTCTCCGTGATCCACCTCAAGACCCTGCACCTGGGGCCCGAGGAGCTGCTCGTCGCCGCCAAGATCGAGGTGGACGCCGGCGAGTCGGCGGCCGAGGTGGCGCGGGCGATCAACGCCGCCGAG
>JBKJTJ010000210.1:0-7049 GCA_046590855.1 Actinomycetota bacterium | reverse complement strand
GGGCAGCGCAGCAGCTCGCGCAGCCACGGCTCGATGCCGGTGGGCGGCCCGGGTGCGGTGCTGTCAGGCGATGCGGTGCCGTCGGGCGATGCGGTCATGGTGGCCTCCGGTGGTGGTGACGTTCGGTCAGGCGCGGATGACGGCGAGGGCCGCGTCGCGCACGCGGTGCAGCGTGGCCTCGTCGGCCGCCTCGACGTTCAGCCGCAGCAGCGGCTCGGTGTTGCTGGCGCGCAGGTTCAGCCACCAGCGCGGGCGGCCGGCCTCGTCGTCCAGGGTGAGCGTCGTGCCGTCGAGCTCGTCGACCACCACACCCTCGTCGGCGAAGGCGGCGCGGACGGCGGCGGTGCGGGCGGCCGCGTCGTCGACGGTCGAGTTGATCTCACCCGAGGACACGTACCGCTCGTACGCGGAACCGAGCTCGGACAACGGCGCGTCCTGCTCACCGAGCGCGGCCAGCACGTGCATGGCCGCGAGCATCCCGGTGTCGGCGAACCAGAAGTCGCGGAAGTAGTAGTGCGCCGAGTGCTCGCCACCGAAGACCGCGCGCTCGGCGGCCATCTGGGCCTTGATGAACGAGTGGCCGACGCGGGTGCGCACCGGGGTGCCGCCGGCCTCGACGATGATCTCGGCCACGGCGCGCGAGCTGATCAGGTTGTGGATGACGACCGGCTCGCGCCCGGCTGCGCGCTCCTTGGCGATCTCGCGGGCCGCCACCAGGGCGGTCACCGCGCTCGGGCTGAGCGGCTGGCCCCGCTCGTCGATCACGAAGCAGCGGTCGGCGTCGCCGTCGAACGCCAGGCCGATGTCGGCGCTGTGCTCGACGACGGCTGCCTGCAGGTCGACGAGGTTGGCGGGGTCCAACGGGTTGGCCTCGTGGTTGGGGAACGTGCCGTCGAGCTCGAAGTACAGCGGGACGACGTCCAGCGGCAGCGCCGGCAGACCGGCCCCCTGCTCGAGCACGGCCGGGACGGTGAAGCCGCCCATCCCGTTGCCCGCGTCGACGACGACCTTCAGCGGGCGGACGCCGGACAGGTCGACCAGGCCGCGCAGGTAGCCCGCGTAGCCGGCGAGGGTGTCCTGCTCGGTGATCGAGCCGTGCCGCGACCCGGACGGGACGCCCTCGTCACCGCCCTCGAGGTAGCGCTCGGCGAGCTCGCGCACCTCGACCAGGCCGGAGTCCTGACCGACCGGCCGGGCGCCGGCCCGGCACAGCTTGATGCCGTTGTACTGGGCGGGGTTGTGGCTGGCGGTGAACATCGCGCCGGGGGCGTCCATCGAGCCGGACGCGTAGTAGAGCCCGTCGGTGGAGCACAGCCCGATCAGGACGACGTCACCGCCCTGCGAGGTGATGCCCTCGGCGAACGCCCGCGACAGGGACGGTGAGGACGGCCGCATGTCGTGGCCCACGACCACCCGGCGCAGACCCGCGTCGGCGTCCGCGTCGTCGACCCCGACCACGTGGGCGAACGCGGCACCCAGTGCGCGGGCGACGGTCTCGTCGAGCTGGTCGGGCACCAGCCCGCGGACGTCGTACGCCTTGACCAGTGCGGCGAGGCTCGGCACGCAGGGCTCCTGATGTGGGGCGGAGCGCACCGGGTGCGCTGGACGCCGACCACCCTAGTGCCCGCCCGCGCCCGACCGCGGTGCGCGCCGTCCGCGCTCAGCAGACCTTGCGGGTGCGCTGCAGGACGTCGGTGACGGCCAGCTCGACGCCGTGGTGCGACCAGCTCTTGTGGGCGCAGACGTGGCACGACGTGAAGTCCACCGGCGTGCCGTCGGTGAGGTTCATCGACAGCTGGGTGATCCGGACGCTGCCGCACTCGGTGCAGCTGGCGGCCTCGCGGGCCTGACGCTGGGTGAGCGAGCCGAGCGGGATGGCGGTGCGGGTGACGGTGGCGGAGCGGGCCATGAGGGGGCGCCTTTCACGACGGGCGTTCAGGAGGGTGACGATGACGGGTGCGCAGGATGCGTGCGTGCCGCGAGAAGGGGCGACGCAAGACTTCTCGGCGGTTCGGCCAGATCCCTTGAGCAGTCGGCGTGTCGCGACATATCGGACACGCCTCGTCGGGTCGTCACCCCGCGTCGGGGTCGCGCAGCACCCGCAGGTGGCCCCGGCGGCCGACCTCGACCGTACGCACGGGGGACGGCACCGAGGACGCCACGGGGGACGGCGCCGGCGGGCGGGCTGCCTCGCGCACCGCGTCCGCCAGGGCCAGCAGGTCGTCGCGGCTGGGGCCGGCCGGCTCGCTGACGTCGGCCAGCCGCATGACCTCCCACCCGCGCGGGGCGGTCAGCCGCTCGGCGTGGGCGGCGCACAGGTCGTAGCAGTGCGGCTCGGCGTAGGTCGCGAGCGGGCCGAGGACGGCGGTGGAGTCGGCGTAGACGTACGTCAGCGTCGCCACGGCGGGGCGGCTGCAGGCGGTGCGGGTGCACCGACGTCCGGGACTCACGTGAGCGGACGCTACCGGCCACCACCGACGGTCGGGCTCATTGGCGCGTTGGCCGCTGCCCGTGTCGGCGCGGTCCTAGGCTGGGCAGGTGCTGCGCAGCAGGCCCTGGTCGGCGTCCGACCGACCCGCCACCGCCCGTGCTCTCGGGTCGGCTCCCGGGTCGGCACCGGGCGCGCGCCGTCGCGACCGCCGGGGCCGTGGCCTGCGCGGTCCGCTGCTGCCCGCATCGCTCCCCGGCCACCGCACCCGCAGCGAGGAGTTCGACGACCTGGTGCTGGACGCGGTCGACCGGCTGCGGCCGCGGTGGGCCGACCGGCTGGCCGGCGTCGAGTTCGCCGTCGAGGACGTCCCGCCCAGCGACCCCGCCCCCTGGGAGCACGGTGAGGTACCGCTGGGTCGGCTGTTCCCCGCCGACGGCGCCCTGACGACGCTGATCGTCGTCTACCGCCGCCCGGTCGAGACCCGAGCGCTGGACCGCGCGCTGCTCGCCCCGCTCGTGCACGAGGTGGTGGTCGAGCAGGTGGCGCACCTGCTGGGCGTCGAGCCCTCGGCCGTCGACCCGTCGCTCGACCAGGACTGAGCGCCCGACGGTCAGCGCGCCGACAGCACCACGGGGTCGACCCAGGTGGTGACCAGGTCGGTGAGCGACGCCGCGGTGATCAGTCGGCCGTGGTCGGTGCCCTCGCGGTTCAGGTAGGTGGTGGTGCGAGCGGCGACGACCTCACCCGACCGGCTGACCGGCCGCAACCACGCGCTCTGCCCGTCCGGCAGGGCGGTCAGCGTGCTGGTGCCGCCCGGCACCCGCAGGGTCGTCGTCGTGGCGGTGCCGGCGGCGTCGACCGTCGTCAGGTCGACTGCGGCGTCCTCGCGGGGAGCGGTGAGCTCGAGCGTCGTCGACCAGGCCTGCGCGGAGCGTACGGCGGCCACCCCGCTCATTGTGCGCAACGGGGTCGTCGACGCCAGCCACGCGAGGTCCGCCGGGCCGTCGGCACCGCCGCGGGCCACCATGGCGCCCGCGACGACCGGGACGTCGGCGGTCACCTCGGCGCCGTACGTGCCCGGTGGCAGGTCGCCGAGGTCGAGGTCGAGGGTGCCGCCGGCCGGCACGCGGACGGCGGCGCCGCCGGGCGGGTCGACGACGCCCTTGGGCCCGACCAGGCGCACCTCGCCGACGGCCTCGGCGGTGCCGGGCGCGGCCAGCCGCAGCAGGGCGCGGCCGTTGACCGTCAGACCCGGCACCAGCACCCGCCGGGCCGGCGCGGCGGCCGGCGCGACGTCGTCCGCACCGCGCGGGGTGGTGCCGGTGAGCAGGGTGTCGTGCAGCGTCGCAGCGACCGACCCACCGGTGGCGTGCACGTGCACGACGGGTGAGGTCACCCCGGGGGCGAGGGCGTCCAGCAGCAGCACCAGTCGCGAGCGCGCGGGCACGGCGACGGCGCTGCCCGGGGTGGGCGCGACCGGGCCGGTCGCCGAGAGCACGTCGACCCGCACCTGCACCGGGGTGGCCGCGGGGTTGACGAGCACCAGGCGGCCGCGGCGTCCCTCGTCACCACCGCCACCGACCAGCCAGGTGTCGACGGCCGGGGGCAGGCACGGCGTCGAGGTGAGTCCCCGCAGGTCGCCGGTGGTCACCAGGGTGGTCTGCTCCGCGGTCAGCCCGGGGGCGAGGCCGTCGTCGGCGCTGATTAGCACCCCGGCCGACCCGGTGACGCTGCCCGTGCGGTGTCTCCCACCGGGGGCCAGCAGCGGCGCCGAGCCGGTGGCCGGGTTCGGCTCGCCGGACGTCGGCAGCGCGGCGGCCTCGATCGCTCCCCCGCCCGCAGCCCGGGTGAGGTCGGCCGGGGGGGCTGAGGCTGTCAGCAGCGCGGGGTCCTTGCTCGCGGCCTCGGGGCCAGGGCAGGTGAGCACGGCGGCGGCGACCGGACGCGGCTGCGGTGCGGACGGCGCCGCCGCGAGGCGCTCGGTCGCCGTCGACAGGTCGACCCGTACCGACTGCGCACCGGGCACGAGGGCGGCGGCGGCGACCAGCCCGGCACCCAGCGCGGTGACGCCGAGCAGCCGTGCGGGGGATGCGAGTCGGCTCACGGTCGCGACCCGGCCCGTCGCGGGCCGGTGGGCTCGCGCCGCACCCCGGGCAGGGCCAGCACCAGCAGCACCAGGGCCAGCGCCCCCTGCCCGATCAGCCAGGCGTGCCGCCCCGGGTCGACCGCACCCACGACGAGGTGACCACCGGCGGCGGGCAGGGCGAACACCTGGTGCCAAGGCGCCTGCGGGTCGGCGACGGCGCGCAGCGGTCGGCCGTCGAGCTCGGCGCGCCACCGCGAGGACACCGGCTCGGCCAGCAGCAGGCGCCGCGACCCTGCCCCGGCAGCGATGGTCGTGTCGACGGCGGCGTGGGCACCGGACACGGGGACGGCGGTGCTGACCTGGCCGGCGTCGATGCTGACCCGGGCGACCGGCCCGCTCACCCGCCACAGCGACGACCCCCGCGTCGACCCGAGCCGGGTCAGGCCCGCGAGGGTGTCGAGTGCGGCGCTGACCCGCTGCGGCGCCGACGGCCGCACGACGACGAAGCCGATCGCCAGCGCCCGCACCTGATCGGCGTCGGGGGTCTCGCCGACCAGCGCGGCGACGGCGGTGGTGACGGGGCGGTCGTCCGCCGCGACCGCCAGGTCGCGTGACCACGGGCCGGGCTCGACGCCGTCCAGCTCGGCGGTCACCGCGCCGTCGATCGTCCCGCCGCTGGTCCCGCCGAGGATGAGGGTGCGCAGGGCGGCGGGGCCGCGGGCCGCGTCGACCGCGACGGCGGGCAGGGTCTGGGTGCTGCGCCGCAGCACGACCGCCGAGGCGGACGCGGGCAGCACCCACACCGCCGCGGCCGCGAGGGGCGCCAGCACAGCGGCGATCACGAGCGGGGCCACGACCAGCTGGCGCCAGCCGAAGCCGTGCACCGCGATGCGGCGGCGCAGTCCGTGGGCGCCGCCGACCGCCGACGCCACGGCAGCGAGCAGCAGCAGCGTCACGCCGGTGCCGGCGTCCGGGTGCAGCGGGCCCTGCGGCGTGGTGGTGAGGACGACGTGCGGGGCGACGAGCGCCGCAGCCAGGCCGAGCAGCCCGACCAGCCACAGCCCCGCCAGGGCCTGACCGCGCGCACCGGGCCGCAGCAGCCCGACGAGCCCGACGACGAGCACCGGCGCGAGGATCGCGAGCACCGCCCAGGCGGGCCAGCCCGCCGGCAGCGGCAGCGCGGCGGCCAGGTCGCGCAGCGCCCCCTGGGGACGTCCGGCGACGAGGGTGCCGGGGCCGGCCAGCAGTCGGCGCGGGTCGCCGGCCAGCGTCGCCAGCCACGGGCCGAGCAGCGCCGGGGTCAGCACCAGCAGCGCCAGGGCCCGTAGCCGCGCGCCGCGGGCCAGGAGCAGTCCCCCGACGGCGACCAGGGTGAGCACCAGCAGCAGCGCCGGCACCGCGACCGCGAGCAGCGCCCCCGACAACGCGGCCACGCAGACCGCGCGCCAGGCCCCGGGCTGCCGGCGCGCGAGCAACCGGCCGGTGGCGGCGGCGACCACGGGCAGCAGCACTGCTGCGGCGAGCGGGCCCAGGCGACCGCCGCCGACGGCGCCGGTCACGACCGGCCAGACCCCCCAGACCAGCGCGGCCCAGCCCCGCGCCCAGCGCGAGCGCGCGACCAGTCCGGTGGCGACGTACGCGCTGACGGCGGCCAGCACCGGCCCACCGAGCAGCAGCAGGTCGACGGCGCGAGCGGCGGCGGTGTCACCCGCGACCGGTGCTAGTGCCGCCACGACACCAGCGCGGACGACGTCAGCGGGCGAGGCGGCCGACGTCCCACCGAGGCCGGGGCCGGCCCAGGCGTCGACGGCGGCGTGCCACAGGTCGGCGGGCCGGCCGGCCGGGGCGAGCAGCTGGCCGCCCGTGAGGACGCCGGGGCCGCCCCCCACCCGATGGGCGACGAGCCCGGTGAGCGCCGTTATCGCGAGCAGGACGGTGGTCATCGGGTGCCGCAGCAGGCGCCGCGGCCAGCGAGCCGAGGTCGGGCCGGGGTCGGCCTCATCGGCGACCGGGCCGGTCTCGGTACCGGGCAGCACGGTGTGGTCCGCGAAGGCGTCACGCGCGGCCAACCCGCCCAGCCGCTCTGCGCCGTGCCGCAGCCACGCGAGGCGTGGGCCGAGCAGGCCAGAGACGTCGCGTCGGCGCACCCGGCGGGTGCCGCGGGCCCGCCAGCGCGAGCCGAGCCAGGTCCACGGGGTCGCGGTGACCGTCAGGGTGACGAGCAGCTCGTCGGCGGCCCGCCGCGGGGCCTTGGCCAGCAGCAGCGCGAGCGAGCGGGCCACTCCCCCGACCAGCAGCCACGCCCACAGGATCGGCAGCGCGGGCCACGAGCAGCGGGCGAGCGCGACCTGCAGCGAGGCTCGACGGTCGACCCGCCGCAGCGGGGCGCGGACGGCGTCGACCTCGCGCAGCCCGCTGGTCGCGGCCTGGGCGTCGGCGACCACGGCGCGCGGCGCCAGCACCACCCGACGTCCGGCCAGGTGGGCGCGCCAGCACAGGTCGATGTCGTCGCGCAGCAGCGGCAGCGCGGGG
>JBKJTJ010000093.1:0-13545 GCA_046590855.1 Actinomycetota bacterium | reverse complement strand
GTACAGCCCCTTCATCCGCATCAAGGGGTCACCGGTCGTCTACAACGCGCCGATCGTGGCGACCGGTGACGGGCCCTTCGACGTGGTGGGTCACTCCAACACCCACGACCGCGTGCTGGCCGTCCACCCGGCGGCCAAGGCCGGGCCCGGTCAGTTCACCCAGGCGACGGTCGACCTGCTCGTCGTCCGCGGCTTCGACGCCGGGCAGCCGATCCTCTACATCTCGACCGAGGCATCTGACCCGCTGGCGGCGGTGCTGGAGCGGTCGACGTACGCGCCCGTCCTCGGCAAGGCGTCCTTCCTCGGCGGCGACGACGCCCTCGGATCCGGCCGCGAGCGGATCTTCCCGTTCCTCAACGGCCAGACCGGCGCGAACAACCCCCAGGCCCAGGGTCTGATCCACCTGATCAAGGACGGGCACGCCACCGAGGACGCGACCTTGGGCAACACCGCCCTGCTCGCGGCGCTGCGCCACGGTGGTGATGCTCGCAACGTGCAGGGGGACTTCCCGACGATCACCGACCCGCGGCACTCGACCCCCTACAGCCCGCTGTGGGACGCCCAGCTCGGTGAGTGGACCCCCAAGGCGGTCAAGGCGGGGCTCAACACGCTGCAGAACGACGAGAACAAGATCCTGAACCTCGCCGCCAGCCGCCCCGACCTGCTCACCGGACCCGGCGGCGCCGAGTACGGCTCGGTCGGGTTCGTCATCAACTGCCCGGTGATCGCGTTCACCGACAAGGAGCCCAAGGCCGACCTCGTCGACCTGGCCCCGAACGCCCAGGGCTGACCCGCTCGCTCAGTCGGCCGGTCCCCGCTCTCGGGGGGCCGGCCGGCCGTGCGCGTGGCCCGCGGCCAGCTCGCGAAGTCGGCTGATGGCATCCGCTGCGTCCTCGGCGCCGTACACCGCCGACCCGGCCACGAAGACGTCGGCGCCGGCGTCCGCGGCGCGCTCGATGGTCTCGAGGTTGACCCCGCCGTCGACCTGCAGCCACACGTCCAGCCCGCTCGCGGCGATGGCGGCCCGGGCCCGGCGGATCTTGGGCAGGCAGGCGTCCAGGAACCCCTGGCCGCCGAAGCCCGGCTCGACGGTCATCACCAGCACCATGTCGACCTCGGGCAGCAGGTCGATGAACGGCTCGATCGCCGTCGCCGGCTTCAGCGCCAGGCCGGCGCGGGCACCGAGCCGGCGCACCTCACGCGCCAGGCGCACCGGCGCCGCCGCGGCCTCGGCGTGGAACGTGACGCTGCCCGCCCCGGCCTCGGCGTACGCCGGGGCCCAGCGGTCGGGGTCGGCGATCATCAGGTGGGCGTCGACAGGCACCGGGCTCACCTTGACCAGCGCCTCGACCACCGGTAGCCCGAGCGTCAGGTTGGGCACGAAGTGGTTGTCCATCACGTCGACGTGCGCCCAGTCGGCGGTGGCGATCCGCGCGAGCTCGGCGGCCAGGTTGGCGAAGTCGGCCGACAGGATGCTCGGCGAGATCAGCGGCGTCACGCGGGCGAGCCTAGCCATCGCCATCAGCCCTACCGGCGGCGCAGCAGCGCCAGGAACATCGCGTCGGTGCCGTGCCGGTGCGGCCACAGCTGCACCGTCGGTCCGTCGCCGAGGTCGCTGAGCCCGGGCAGCACGGGCCGGGCGTCGACCAGGTCGACGTCCCCGCGGCGGCGCGTGACGTCGTCCACGACCAGCCGGGTCTCGGCCACGTGCGGCGAGCACACGACGTAGGCCACGACACCGCCTGAACGCACGGCCTGCAGCGCCGAGTCGAGCAGCGCGCGCTGCAGCGGAGCGAGCCCGGCGACGTCCGCGGGCTGGCGGCGCCAGCGGGCCTCGGGACGCCGGCGCAGCGCCCCCAGCCCGGTGCACGGCGCGTCGACGAGGACCCGGTCGTACTCCCCCGGCTGGTCGGCGCCGACCTCGCGGCCGTCGGTGCGCCGCACCTCGACCGCGTCGCCCAACGCGGCGACCGCCGACCGCACGAGCGCGGCCCGGTGCGGCGCCTGCTCGACCGCCATGAGGTGGGCGCCGCGCGGGGCGGCCAGCGCACCGAGCAGCGCAGCCTTGCCACCGGGACCGGCGCACAGGTCGAGCCACTGCTCGTCGCGCCCCTCGATGGGGGCGTCGGCCAGGGCGATCGCCATCAGCTGGCTGCCCTCGTCCTGCACCCCGGCCCGGCCTTCACGGACGGCGGCAAGCTGGCCGGGGTCACCGCCGGGCCAGCTGACGGCGTACGGCGAGCGCGGGCTCGGCTCGCCGCCGGCCAGCACCAGCTCGTCGCGGTCGGCGAGGCCGGGACGCGCCACGAGCGTGACCCGCGCCGCGGTGTTGTCGGCGGCCAGCAGCTGCCCGAGCTCGGTGTCGAGGCGGTCCGCGGGGACGCCGCGACCGGCCAGCGACTCGCGCAGGGCACGGGCGATCCACAGCGGGTGGCTGTGCTCGGCGGCCAGCGCCTCGACCGGCGCGAGGCCGGCGGTCAGCTCGCCCACCCACGCGTCCAGGTCGCGCTCGCCCACCTTGCGCAGCACCGCGTTGGTGAGCCCGCCGGGGCCGCCGCCGAGGTTGGCCCGCACCAGCGCCACCGTCTCGCCGACCGCGGCGTGCGGGGGCACCCGCATGCCCAACAGCTGGTGGGCGCCGAGGCGCAGCGCGTCCAGCACCCCGTCGTCGAGGTCGGCCAGCGGGCGGTCGACGCAGCGGGCCAGCACGGCGTCGTACAGGCCCTGCAGCCGCAGCGCGCCGTAGGCCAGCTCGGTGGCGAACGCGGCGTCGCGGCCGGTGACCCCCCGCTCGCGCAGCAGACCGGGCAGCACGAGGTTGGCGTAGGCGTCCTTGACCGCCACCGCGCGCAGCGTCTCGTACGCCGCCTGCCGCGACGGATCGGCCCGGCGCGAGCGCTGGGACGGCTTCTGCGCCGATCGCTGCGCCCCGGACCTGGCCGGCTGGCCTGGGCGCCGGTCGCCGGTCACGAGGCCACGCCCGCGCCATCGGACGCCGGGTCGCCGCCCAGGCGCTCACCGGGCAGCAGGCGCGAGCCGCGGGCCCAGTCGGCGGCCGACATGGCCCGCCTGCCCTGCGGTTGGACGGTGGTCAGCACGACCGGCACGGTAGCGGTGCCGACCTCGACCTCGCGCCGCCCCGCGCGCAGCTCACCGGGCGACAGCGGCTGGGACGACAGAGTCTGCGCGTCGACGGCCGGGCGCACCGGGCCCAGCTTGAGCCGCTCACCGCGCCAGGTCGTCCACGCCCCCGGGTTCGGCGTGCAGCCCCGCACCAGCCGGTCGACGCGCTGCGCCGGGGTGTGCCAGTCGACGCGCGCGTCGGCGACGTCGACCTTGGGTGCCAGCGAGACCCCTTCCGCCGACTGGGGTCTGGGCGTGATCGACCCGTCCGCGATTGCATCCAGGGTGGCTACGAGCAGCCCGGCGCCGGCGTCCGCCAGTCGGGTGAGCAGCTCGCCGCTGGTGTCGGTGGGGCGCACGGCCTCGGTGAGCAGCCCGTACACGGGCCCGGTATCCAGGCCTGCCTCGAGCCGGAACGTCGTGGCACCGGTGACCTCGTCGCCGGCCATGACGGCGTGCTGCACGGGTGCTGCACCCCGCCAGGCGGGCAGCAGCGAGAAGTGCAGGTTGACCCAGCCGTGCACGGGGACGTCGAGCACCCGCTGGGACACGAGGGCGCCGTACGCGACGACCGGGCAGCAGTCCGGTGCCAGCTCGGTCAGCCGCTGGACGAACGCCGGGTCACCCGGGCGGTCCGGCGTCAGCACCTCGATGCCGGCCGCGGCCGCTCGCTCGGCGACCGGTGAGGCAGCGGTGCGGCGGCCGCGCCCGGCGGGGGCGTCGGGGCGGGTGAGCACGGCCACGACCTCGTGACGGGACGCCAGCACCGCCTCGAGCGCAGGGAGGGCGACGGCGGGGGTGCCGGCGAAGACCAGCCGCACGCCCTACAGCGCCTTGCCGAAGGTCGCGTGCGGGCTGAGCTTCACCTGCGGGACCGCGCCCGTCCACTCCGCCTCACGGATGGCCTTCATCGCCAGCTTGCGCTGGTCACGGTCCATCCGGTCGATGAACAGGATGCCGTCCAGGTGGTCGGTCTCGTGCTGGATGCAGCGCGCCAGCAGGTCGCTGCCCTCCAGGGTGAGCGGCTCGCCGTGCTGATCCTGGCCCCTGGCCACGACCCGCAGCGCCCGCGGCGTGTCGTAGTAGACGCCCGGGAACGACAGGCACCCCTCCTCGCCGTCCTGCAGCTCGTCCGACAGGTCGAGGCGCGGGTTGACGAGGTGACCCAGGACGTCGTCCACCCAGTAGGTGAAGACCCGCAGTCCCACGCCGATCTGGGGGGCGGCCAGCCCGGCGCCGGGCGCCTCGAGCATGGTCTCCTGCAGATCGGTGACCAGCTGGCGCAGCTCCTTGTCGAACACCGTGACCTCGTCGGCCGGGGTGCGCAGCACCGGGTCGCCGAACAGGCGGATGTCCTTGATGGGCACGACTCTCCTTCGGGACGCTCGGGGTCGGTGAGCGAGTCTAGTCGCCGACGACGAGCAGCCCGAGGCGCCGAAGATCGACCCGCAGGGTCGCCGCGTCGACGAACAGCAGGCCCTGCAACCCGACGCCGCGGGCGGCGTCCACGTTGACCTGGCGGTCGTCGACGAAGACCGTGTCGGCGGGCGAGAGCCCGTACCGGTCGATCAGCACGCCGTAAAGTCGCGGGTCGGGCTTCGCGACGCCCTCTTCGCCGGAGACGACGATGCCCTCGAACCGTTGCAGCACAGGGAAGGTGGCGCGCGCCCAGGGGAAGGTCTCGGCCGACCAGTTGGTCAGCGCCAGCAGCCGCACGCCGGCGCGGTCGAGGGCGTCGACGACCTCGACGGTCTCGTCCATCTGGCCGGTGACCGTCAGGTGCTGGTTGCGGGGGTACGCCGCGATCGCCGCCGCCCGGTGCGGGAACCGCTCGGTCAGGGCGGCGACACCGTCCACGAACCGGCCGCCGGCGTCGTGCACGTGGTTCCAGGCGTTGAAGTCCACCTCGTCGAGGAACGGCTGCACGTCGTCCGGCTCGAGCACGTCGTGGAAGGCCCGGTGCGGGTCCCAGCGCAGCAGGACACCGCCGAGGTCGAAGACGACGGTGGACGGCGGGGGGCGGGTCACCCGCCCATCGTGGCCCGGCGTGGCGACCCACGACAACGCGCCCGTATCGTCGAACGGCTCGCACCCCCACCCTCGAAGGGCCAGGAATGACCCACACCGCAGCGCCGCGGACCGACCCGAGCGCCCAGGACGCCGTCCTCGACGAGATCGGCCGGCGGGTCCTGTGGCTCGCGACGAGCATCGTCGATGCCGCGAACAACGGCCGGCACGACCCGTCCGGGCTCAAGGTCGGCGGCCACCAGGCCAGCAGCGCGAGCCTGGTCTCGATCATGACCTCGCTGTGGTTCGACGAGCTCACCGCGGCCGACCGGGTCTCGGTCAAGCCGCACGCCTCGCCGGTGCTGCACGCGGTCAACCACCTGCTCGGCGACCTGGACGCCGCGCACCTCACGACCCTGCGCCAGCGCGGCGGGTTGCAGAGCTATCCCAGCCGCACCAAGGACCCCGACACCGTCGACTTCTCGACCGGCAGCGTCGGGATCGGTGCCACTGCGACGGTCTGGGCGGCGCTGGCCCACCGCTACCTGCGGTCGCGGTACGCCGACACGCCCGCCGCCGGACGCTGGATCGCGCTGCTCGGTGACGCCGAGCTGGACGAGGGCGCCATCTGGGAGGCCGTCGCCGACCCGATGGTCAGCCAGGTCGGCGAGCTGCTCTGGGTGGTCGACCTGAACCGGCAGTCCCTCGACCGCGTGGTGCCCGACATCGCGGTCCAGCGGCTGCAGGGCATGTTCGACGCCGCCGGGTGGCAGGTGCTGACCTGCAAGTGGGGACGGGGGATCAGCGCGCTGTTCGCCGGCGACGGCGGTGACCACCTGCAGCGCCGGCTCGAGGACATGCCCAACGAGGAGTACCAGCGCCTGCTGCGCAGCCCGAGCGAGGCGCTGGCGCAGCGCATCGCGGGCCCTTCCCCCTCGTCCGGCCTGCGTGACCTGCTCGACGGACTGGCCCCGGCCGACCTCGCCGCGGCGGTGCGCGACCTGGGCGGGCACGACCAGGGCCTGCTGCGCGACACCTGGGCGGACGTCGACCCCACCCGCCCCACCGTCGTGTTCGCCTACACGATCAAGGGCTGGGGACTGCCGACCGAGGGTCACCCGGCCAACCACTCCGCGCTGCTGACCCCCGCCCAGATGGGTGACCTGGCGCAGCGTCTGGGTGCCGACGCCACCGACCCGTGGCGACCGCTGCCCGCCGGGCCGGCCAGCGACCTGTGCGCGCGACGCGGGCTCGCGCTGCGCCGACCACCGGTCGTGGCGCGCGAGGTCGCCCCGCCGCCGGCGACCCTGGGCCTCTCGCACACCGGGCACGGCTCGACCCAGGCCGCGTTCGGCCGGTTCCTGCTCGACCTGCGCCGCGCGGCCCCCGAGGTCGCCGACCGCGTCGTCACCCTCAGCCCCGACGTCGCGTCGTCGACCAACCTCGGCGGCTGGATCAACGCGACCGGCGTCTGGTCGGTGGGCGAGCGGCACGACTGGTTCGCCGACGACGCGGGCCGGCTGGTGCAGTGGTCGGAGGTCACCAGCGGACAGCACATCGAGCTCGGCATCGCCGAGACCAACCTCGTCGGCCTGCTCGGCGAGCTCGGCACCACGTGGAGCCGCACCGGGCAGCCGCTGCTGCCGATCGCGACGATCTACGACCCGTTCGTCTCGCGCTGCCTCGAGCCGTGGTCGTTCGGGATCTACGCCGGCGGCCAGAGCATCCTGGTCGGCACGCCGTCCGGGGTGACGCTCGCCGCCGAGGGCGGGGCGCACCAGTCGATCACCACCGCCTCGATCGGGCTCGAGCAACCGGGCTGCACGGCGTACGAACCGGCGTTCGCCCATGACCTGGAGTGGACGATGCTCGCCGCCCTGGCCGAGGTCGGGCGCCCCGGTGGGTCGTCGGCCTACCTGCGGCTGTCCACCCGCCCGGTCGAGCAGCGGCTGGCCGACGTCCCGACGTCCGACGCCGACCTTGAGACGCGGCGAGCGCACTGCGTGGCCGGCGGGTACCGGCTGCGCAGCGCACCGGACGAGCAGGTGACGCTGGTGGGGATGGGCGCGGTGATGACCGAGGTGCTCGGCGCCGCCGACCGGCTGGCCGAGCTGGGAGTCGCGGCTGGCGTGGTGTGCCTGACCAGCCCCGACCTGCTGTTCCGCGACCTGCAGGGCCGCTCAGGGCTGAGCGGCGGCCGCTCGACCGGCGTCCTGGTCGAGCTCTTCCCACCCGGACGACCGGTGCCCCTGGTGACGGCGCTGGACGCCCACCCGCACACCCTGGCGTTCCTGGCCGGGGTGCGGGGCGACCCGATCGCCTGCCTCGGGGTCAGCTCGTTCGGGCAGTCCAGCGACCTCGCCGACGCGTACGCCCTGCACGGGCTGGACGTCGACACGATGGTGGGCGCCGCACTCGACCTGCTCGACGTCTGAGCCGCCGGCCCCGGCCGCCCCGACGTGATCACGTCAAGCACGCTGCGTGGCGCCTTGTGACGCGGCGCCGCGTCACAAGGCAGCAGGCCACCCGGCGAAGCGTGGGCCTCAGGTGCCCTGGTCGGGTCCGGCTCACGCCACCGATGCTGCGTAGATCTCGTCGACCGACCGCTGCAACGTCGCGGTGAACTCCTCGTCGGACTGGGCGACCGACAGGCCCTCCTCCAGGGCACGCGAGAAGCTGGCGATCAGGCCGTGGTTGCGACGCAGGCGCTCGTCGGCCTCGTCGCGCGGGTACCCGCCGGACAGCGCGACGACCCGCAGCATCCGGGGGTGGTCCATGACGTCTCGATAGAAGTCATCGACGTCGGGGATCGAGATCTTCAGCATCACCTGGGCGCCGGTGGGCAGCTGATCGAGACCGGCGAGGACGTGGACCTTCAGCAGCTGTTCGCACTCCCGCTTGTCGCGACTCGTGATGTCGACCTCGGGCTCCAGGATGGGGACGAGGTCGTGGTCGAGGACCGTCCGCGCGCGCTCCAGCTGCTGCTCGACCACCGCGGCGATGCCCGCCTCGTCGGCCCGCTTGATCACCGACCGCGCCTTGGTGCCGAAAATCCCCTTGTCGACGGCACGGCCCAGCAGCGCCGGCAGACCCGGGATCGGCTTCATCAGCTGCACGCCGTCCGCCTCGTCGGCCAGACCCTGGTCGATCTTCAGGATGGGCACGATGTGCTTGCGGCTCCACAGGTACATCGCGGTCGGCAGTCCGTCGACGTCGCGGTCCATCGTCTGCTCGAACAGGATCGCCGCCAGGATCTTGTCGCCGGTGAAGGCCGGGCTCGTCATGATGCGGGTGCGCATGGCGTGGACGAGGTCGAACATCTGCGTCTCGTCGGCGTACTGGTCTTCGCTGATGCCGTAGTGCTGCAACGCCTTGGGGGTGCTGCCGCCGCTCTGGTCGAGGGCGGCGAGGAAGCCCTTGCCGCCGGCGATCTTCTCGTGCTGGTCGTGGTCCACGCCCCCACGGTGCACCCTCACCGACGTGCGGGCAACCGTCAGCCGGACGCGACCTCAGGCTTCTGCCACGGCCACCGGCCGGTGATCTCGAGCTCGAGCGAGAAGCTGAGGAACGTCCGGATGGCCACGATCAGCGCGAGCACGAGGACGCTGCGCAGGCTGGGGGTGACCGCGACCGTGCGGATGATGTCGGCCGCGACGAGCAGCTCGAGGCCCAGCAGGATCGAGCGGCCCAGCTGCTGGCGATAGCGACGGTAGACGTCCGGTTGGCGGTTCACCCCGCCCGCCGCGGCGCGCCCCGTCGCGAGGAGCGCCCCCACGACCATGACGGCGACACCGGCGGTGTCGATGCCCTTGCCCACCAGCTCGACGGCGTCCGTGAACGGCACTGTCTCCTCCTCCATGCGGCTCGGGCTACGGGACCCGCGCGATGGCCATCATGTGGTTGCTGAGGTCGCGCACGCCAGGCAGGTGCCCGACGGCCCGCACCACGCGGAGCGCGGCCTCGTGCACCGCCTCGTGCACCTCAGGCACCTGCTCGAGGGCGAAGCCGTCCGGCCCCTCGACGGCGCACACGCTCACGTCGACCAGGCCGGCCTGCGCGAGCTCGTCCTCCAGCTCCTGCGAGGTGTGGAAGTGCGCGCCCGGGAAACGGCCCCAGTCGGGGGCTGCACCGTCCTTCAGCAAGAGTGTCCACTGCGCGGAGTCCAGGCCCGACGCCTCGCCGGCCAGTGACAGCGCGGCGACGCGGGCGAGACGCGGGATCGCGGCGGCGAAGACCCAGCCGCCCCCGCGGACCACGCGGCGGGCCTCGGTCAGCGCCAGCAGCCGATCCTCGCGGCTCACCAGGTGGTAGAGCGGCCCCAGCAGGATGGCCGCGTCGAACGAGTCGTCGTCGTGCTGCAGGTCGCGGGCGTCCCCGACAGCGGCATCGAAGGTCCCGACCCCCCGCGGCCACCCGAACCTGCTCCGGGACGGGATCGATGATCACGACCTCGTGGCCTGCTGCCGCCAGTGCGGCGGCGTGGACGCCGGTGGCTCCCCCGACGTCCAGGATCCGCGAACGACGCCGGACCCGAGCGGCGATCAGCTCCTGAACCCGCTCCAGCTCGAGGCGGCCCTGGGCCGAACGGACCGTGAGCCGGTCGTCCTCGACGAACTCGTGCGCGTAGTACGCCTGCACGCGCGCATCGACTCGCTGCTGGTCCATGTCGTGCAGGCTAGAGCGATCAGACCAGCTCGAGCGGGTCGCGGCGGACGACCACGCTGCCGGTGTCCTTGCGGGCGCTGCGCACCGACACGCCCGCCCGCACGGTTGCGGCGAGGGCGGTGCCGGCGTCCGGTGTCGTGCGCAGCAGGACCCGCACCTGCGGCTCACCGGCTCGCGCCAGGGTGACCGGCACCGGGCCCAGCTGCTCGACGTCCGGGGACAGGTCGCTGGCAGCCAGCAGGGCCTGAACCGCCGGGCGCTCCCCGGCGAGGGTGAGGATCGTCGCCGCAGGCGGGAACCGCAGCGCCTCACGCTCGGCCAGCTCGTGGCGGGCGTGCCACTGGGGTGACCAGCGCAGCAGCGCCTCGACCGGCTGCAGGCCCGGCGGCGCCACCAGCACCACCGCTCCCCCGCGGTCCGCGCCGCGCACCAGGGCGGCGGCATTGGTCCATCGGCGCAGCGCCTCCTCGCCCGCGCGCAAGTCGGCTCGGTCGAGCAGCGCCCAGGCGTCGAGCAGCACCGCCGCGGCGTACCCGCCGGGCGCCACGGGTTCTGCCCCCGGCGTGGCGATCACCAGTGCCGGTGTCGCCGGGACCTCCGCCAGCACGGTGCCGCCGCCGCTGGTGCGCACCGGGACACCGGGGAACGCGCGACCCAGCTCCTCTGCGGTTCGACGGGCGCCCACCACCGACGACCGCAGCCGCCGGCCCTGGCAGTGCGGGCAGACCCAGGCCGCGTCGACGGTGCCGCACCAACGACAGGTGGGGACGGCGTCCGCCGCCGACAGCGCCAGCGGGCCCTGACAGTGCGTGCACCGCGCCGGGCCGCGGCACTGCTGGCAGGCGACGGCGGGCACGTAGCCGCGGCGCGGCACCTGGACGAGCACTGGGCCGTCGCGCAGCGCGGCCTGGGCGGTGCGCCACGCCAGGGAGGGCAGCCGCGCCGAGCTCGCTGCGGCGTCGCGCTCGGGCTCGGCCCCCTCGCCGGCGAGCAGCACCCGCGGTGTGCGGGCCCGTACGGTCGCGCGGTCGGGGTCGACCGGTCTGGCCCACCCGGTCTGCACGAGCCGCTCGACCTCAGCGGTGCGCACGTGACCGCCCAGAAGCGCTGCGGCACCCGACATCTCGGCGCGCAGGACCAGCACGTCGCGAACGTGCGGGTAGGGCGCGTGCGGCTCGGCGTGCAGGTCGTCTCCGTCGTCCCAGCACACCACCAGGCCCAGGTCACGCACCGGGGCGAACATCGCTGCGCGGGTGCCGACCACGGCCCGCACCTGCCCGCGCGCCACCCGCAGCCACGCGGCGTACCGGGCGCGCGGGCCGAGATCGGCGCTGAGCAGCTCGTGGTGACCGGGACCCAGCAGCTCGTCGATGGCAGCGTCCAGGCGGGCGGCGTCGCGGTGGTCGGGCACCACCACGAGGGCGCCGCGTCCGGCGGCCAGGGTGGTCGCGACCGCGACGGCCACTGCGTGCGGCCAGGCGCCGTCGCCCGGCCCGGCGCGGCCCGGCAACGCGGCCCACGCCGCCCGAGGGGCGGCACCGCCGTGCAGCCGGTCGAGGAACGCCGGCCCGGCGGCGTAGTCCGCCCACGGCCCGACCGGTGGTCGGGGGGGCGCGGGCAGGGCGGGCTCGGCGGCGACCTTCTCGGCGTCCGCGTGGCGCGGGGGCACCGCGAGCCGGACGACGTCCGGCAGCGCCCCGGCCCAGTGGTCGGCCACCGCCCGGCAGAGGCGCAGCAGCTCAGGGCCAAGCACCGGCTCGGGCGAGACCACCCGGCGCAGCGGAGCCAGCCGGCCGGTGTGGTCGGCGACGGGCTTGCGGGCCACCACCCAGCCGTCGAGGTCCTGGCCGGCGAAGCGCACCCGCACCCGGGCGCCGGGCACAGCGGTAGCGCTCATCGGCTCGGGCACGGTGTACTCGAACGGACGGTCCAGGTGGGCCAGCGCGACGTCGACCAGCACCTCGGCCACGGGGTCGACGTCCGCTTGGCCCGGCGGCGGCTTCGGCGTCCGACGTCGGGCAGCGGCGCGCACGGCCGTCGGCACGAGCGCCAGCTGCTCGTCCGCTGCCTCACTCACGGCTGCCTCACTCGCGCCACCGTCCTACCCCCCGCCACCGAAACGGCCAGCCCGCCAACCGCACCTTCGCCCAAAGGTGCCGTCAAGACCCCCCGCTTACCGGCACCTTGTGGCGAAGGTGCCGTGAGGACCCTTGCAGAACGGCACCTTGTGGCGAAGGTGCGGTCGCGGGGGCGCCGGGGATGCCTCAGGCGCCGAGGGCCGAGCGCAGGGCATCGACCCTGTCGGTGCGCTCCCAGGTGAAGCCGCCCTGGTCGTCGGTGCGACCGAAGTGGCCGTACGCCGCGGTGCGGGCGTAGATCGGACGCAGCAGGTCCAGGTCGCGGATGATCGCGGCCGGGCGCAGGTCGAAAACCTCGCGGATCGCTCCGGCGATGCGGCTCGCGTCGACCGTCTCGGTGCCGAACGTCTCGACGTACAGGCCGACCGGCTGCGCCTTGCCGATGGCGTACGCGACCTGCACCTCGCACCGGGCAGCGAGCTTCGCCGCCACGACGTTCTTGGCGACCCAGCGCATCGCGTACGCGGCCGACCGGTCGACCTTGGACGGGTCCTTGCCGCTGAACGCGCCGCCGCCGTGGCGGGCCATGCCGCCGTAGGTGTCGACGATGATCTTGCGGCCGGTCAGCCCGGCGTCGCCCATCGGGCCACCGATCTCGAAGCGGCCGGTGGGGTTGACGAGAAGCCGCATCCCGCGGGTGTCGAGCTCGAGCCCGATGCCGTCGAGCACCGGCTTGACCACGTGGGTGGCGATGTCCGGCTGCAGCATCCCTTCGAGCGAGACGTCGGCCGCGTGCTGGCTCGACAGCACCACGGTGTCGAGCGAGACCGGCCGGTCGCCGTCGTAGCCGATGGTCACCTGGGTCTTGCCGTCCGGGCGCAGGTAGGGCAGCTCGCCGTCCTTGCGCACGGCGGTCAGCTGCTCGGCCAGCCGGTGCGCCAGCCACACCGGCAGCGGCATCAGCTCGGCGGTGTCCTCGCAGGCGTAGCCGAACATCAGGCCCTGGTCGCCGGCGCCCTGGGCGTCAAGCGGGTCCTGGGCCGACTCGGTGCGGTGCTCGTAGGCGTCGTCGACGCCCTGGGCGATGTCCGGCGACTGCGCGCCGATCGACACCTCCACGCCGCAGGAGTTGCCGTCGAAGCCCTTGGTCGAGGAGTCGTAGCCGATCCGCAGCACGGTGTCGCGCACGATGCGCGGGATGTCGACGTACGCCTCGGTCGTGACCTCGCCCGCGACGTGCACCAGGCCGGTCGTGACCATCGTCTCGACGGCCACCCGGCTGCGCGGGTCCTCGGCGAGCATCGCGTCCAGGATCGAGTCGCTGATCTGGTCGCAGATCTTGTCGGGGTGGCCCTCGGTAACGGACTCGGACGTGAACAAGCGCAAGGACACTGGCTTCTCCTCGGGGTGCAGCGGCTGCTGGCTGGGGTCGGCCCCGTCGCCGGGGCCGTCAGGGATTCTATCGGGTGCTGCGGTGCAAACGGGTCAGTGCGGCGTCCCACACGGCGTCGGCCACCTGCTCCTTGGGCCCCTCGGCGAGCACCTGCTCGGTGCCGTCGCTGCCGAGCAGGACGACGGACGACGTGTCCGCGCCGAACGTCTTACCCGGGCCGACCTCGTTGACGACGAGCAGGTCGCACCCCTTGCGGGCGAGCTTGGCCCGGCCGTGCGC
>JBKJTJ010000065.1:0-10933 GCA_046590855.1 Actinomycetota bacterium | reverse complement strand
TAGGGGATGCCGGTGCCGCACGGGCACTCTGCGAGCAGGCCAGGCACGTTCACGGCTGCACCGTGCCACGCGCGAGGGCGACCACGTCGGCTGCCTCGGCCCGGGCCCGGGCCGCCCGGGTGCCGACCCGCGCCGGTGACGCATCGGCCCTGGCCCGGGTCGGCACCCGCGCGGCCCGGGCCCGCTCCGAGGCCGCCGAGGTGCTCGCCCGTGCGCGTGGCACAGTGCACCCGTGACCGGCCTGCTCACAGTGTGCCCGTGCGGCACCGGCGACCATTACGCCGCCTGCTGCGGACCGGTGCACGACGGCGAGCCCGCCGTCACGGCCGAGCAGCTGATGCGCTCGCGCTACTGCGCGTACGCCCTCGGACGCACCGAGCACGTCGCGCGCACCTGGCACCCGCGCACCCGGCCGGACGACGTCGCGCCGTCCCCCGGCCTCACCTGGACGGGCCTGCGGGTGCTGCAGACCGTGGCCGGCGGCCCGGGCGACGACCGGGGCACGGTCGAGTTCGAGGCCGCGCACTCCGGGCCGGACGGCACGGGCACGCTGCACGAGACCAGCCAGTTCGAGCGCCGCCGCGGCCACTGGGTGTACGTCGACGGCGAGGTGCCCGGGTGAGCGCCCGGTTCGAGGAGCTCGCCTGGGCCCCGACGCCAATGGGCGCGATCAGCCTCCGCCGCCGGCTCGAGCCGACCTTGCTCGTCGACGTGTACGAGGTCAAGCTCGGCGACGAGTTCTTGATGTCGAGCCTGTTCACGGTCGCCGAGGTCGAGCTCGCCCACCGCGGGCTGGCCGACACCCCGGGCACCGACCTGGACGTCGTCGTCGGTGGTCTCGGCCTCGGCTGCACCGCGCGGGCTGCCCTGACCGACTCGCGGGTCCGGTCGATGCTCGTGGTCGAGGCGCTGCCCGACGTCATCGACTGGCACCAGCGGGGGCTCGTGCCCGGCGCGGTCGAGCTCACCGCCGACCCCCGAACGCGGTACGTGAACGGCGACTTCTTCGCCATGGCAGCCGCTGACGGGTTCGACCCGCACCAGGGCGACCGGCGGTTCGACGCCGTCCTGCTGGACGTCGACCACTCGCCGCGCCAGGTGCTGCACCCCAGCCACGCCGCGTTCTACACCGACGCGGGGCTGCGAAGCCTGACCGGGTTCCTCCGCCCGGGCGGCGTCTTCGCCCTGTGGGCCGACGGTGACGCGGACCCGGAGTTCCTGGCCGTGCTCTCGGGCGTCTTCGACCGGGCCCGCGCGGACGAGGTGCGGTTCGCGAACTTCCTCACCGGCGGGACGTCGGCCAGCACCGTCTACGTCGCGAGCTGACCGGACTCGACGATCGCCCGGATCGCGGCCAACGACGCCGGGATGCCCGCGTGGGCGGCCCGGGTGCGGTCCTCGATCTGGGCCGGCGCGTCCTCGCCGTACTTCTCGGCGAACATCGCCAGGCCAGCGGGGAGGAACTGCCACGACTCGGTCAGCTCGGTGCCGCCGTCCACGGGGGCCAGGGTGTACGACCATCGCACCAAGGACCCGCCGACGACGAACGCGAAGCGCTCACCGGGGTCGGCGGCGACGACCAGCGAGCGGGTCTCCCACGTGCGGCCGGGCACCTCGTTGCGGCCGGTGAACCACGCTCCGACCCGCGGCTCGTCGCCCTCGTCCCACCAGCAGGCGCGGCAGATCGGGCTCCACTCGCCGGTGCGCGTCACGTCCGACACCAGGTCGTACACCTGCTGCGGGGTGGCCGCGACGACGGTCGACTCGGCGTACGACCGCTCGGCCGCGCTCACTTCTTCCCCCGCCGGCTGCCGCCGTGCCAGTCCTCGCTCACGCCCACCTCGTCGACGTCGACGCCGAGGCCGCGCAGCTGGGGGCGCTCGCGCAGGCTGCGCTTGAGCTCGGCGAAGCCCGGGAAGCCCGCCAGCCCCACCACGTGGTCCCACAGCTCGACCGCGGCGTCCTCGTCGGGCAGCCGGCTGATCACCGGCCCGAAGAACGCGACCCCGGTCGGCGGGTTCACGTGGATGATCGGTGTCCCGACGTCACGCCCGGTCAGGCTCAGGGCGTGGTCGGTCTCGGCCCGGATCTCGGCGTCCAGGCTCTCGTCGTCCAGGGCGTCCGCCAGCGTCGTCGGCAGCCCGGCCTCGACCAGGATCGGCTCGACGAACGCACGGGTGCCGCGCCGCTCGCGTCCGGCCAGGTCGTCGGTGGCCGCCGCGTCGTCGAAGATCCGCGCGCCCATCGCCGCGTACAGCGGGCCGACCGCCTCGTTGCCGTGCTCGGCGCGGGCCCGGGCGGCCACCCGCAGCAGCCGCAGCCCCGCGGTGTGCCCCGCCTCGTACTCGGGGGGGAAGTGCGCGTCGTAGTCGACGTCGGCGTTGATCAGCCGCAGCGAGATGAAGCGCCACTGGACGTGGTACTCGCGCCGCGCCGCGACCCGGCGCACCCACTGGCTGGTCAGCCACGCGAACGGGCAGACCGGGTCGAAGTAGAAGTCGAGATCAGCGTCGCTCATGCCCCCACCTTAGGCAGCCCGGCCGTCCCGATCGAGATGATCACGTTCCGTGGGTGACGTCGTGCTTCCCGCGGCCTGCTGACCTGGGGAGGCACGACCAGACCCACGGAACGTGATGATCTCGGCGGGCACCGGTGGCTCGAGGGGAGGGGTCAGAAGGTCGCGGGCTCGGCGACGATGTCGTCGGCCTTCTCGGCCGGCGTGCCCACGACCATCGAGCGGTAGCCCTCGATGATGGCCATGAACTCGCCGTGCTCGGGCTGAGGCACCCCGACGTGGTATAGCGTCGCCGCGATCTCGCCGGCGACGATGTCGAACTCCTCCTCGGCGACGTACAGGTGTGCGTGCGACTCGCGCATGTCGCGGCCGGGGTAGCACGTCGGCCCACCCGTCTCCTCGATGGACCACGCGGTCACCAGGAACTTGAAACCGGCGTGGCCCTTCATCTGGTGGAACGCCGCCACGTGGGGGTTGCGGTTCGCCGAAACGTTGTCGTACAACCGGTCTGCGAGGGCGTCGACGGCTCCGGCGATGCCGTACATGCCGCCGAGCCGCTCGTACAGCGAGGGGTTCTGCACTGCGTCGGTCATGATGCTGCTCCTTCTGTAGGGGTCGTGAGGTGGGTCATCCGGTCGACCAGCTCGTGCAGCTGATCGCGAAGCTCGGCCAGCGCCTCAAGGCTCAGGCCGGTGTCGCAGGCCACCGACCGCTGGGCCGCCGACGCCGCGCTCTCGAGCTCGGCCCCGGCGGCGGTCACGCTGACGTGCACGACGCGGTGGTCCGGCGCGCCTCGTTGACGCAGCACGAAACCGGCGGTCTCGAGCCGTTCGACCATCGGGCTGATCGCGTGACTAGGCAGGGCGAGCCGGTCGGCGATCTCGCCGACCGACAGCTCACCGTGCTGCCACAGGGTGAGCATGACGAGGTACTGCGGGTAGGTGAGCGCGATCCGCTCCAGCAGTGGGCGGTAGGCCCGCGTGACGGTGTTGGTCGCCGCGTACAGGGCGAAGCAGAGCTGGTCGTCCAGGTGCAGGTTCGTCGGTCGACCCATTGCGTGCTGCGCTCCTCATTGAGTGCGAGCACGATACGTCGCGCGTGACGCATCCTGTCAAGGGTCGGTTCGCGCCGGGGACGCAGCCGACCGGCCGCCCGAGGTTCGGGACGGCCGGTCGGGTGCGCTTCAGGTGCGGACCTCAGGGTGTGACGGCAGTGATTCGGGTGGCCCAGTTGGCGAGCAGCGTGCGCGTCCCGCCGCAGGTGGTGTCCGCCTGGAACGTGGCGAGCGTGCAGTTGCTCTCGATGTACTCGTTTGCCACGAGCACCTGGTTGCCGACGACCGTGGCGGCGCCGTAGTCGCCCCAGCGCGGGCGGTTGTACAAGAAGCCCTTGTACCCGCTGAAGTCGTCGTCGGGGGCTTGGCCCTCACGAGCGACCGAGACGGTCGTCGGCGTCGTGGTGCCGGCGATGGTCACGTAGGCCGCGCTCGGGTAGTGGTCGTCGCCGGTGAGCGTGACGCCCATGACAGCCCGACCCGCGTCGGTGACCCCCATGGCCGGGTAGCTGATGTCGTTGCCCGGCACGGCCAGCGTCGCGGTCTTGACCAGACGTGCCGGCGTCGCGCCGGTCGCGCCCGGCGTCAGCTCGTAGTAGGCCACACCGGCTCGCACCACGCCGCCGACGTCGACCGCCGTGTCGAGCGCGCCCCAGATCCTGCCGCCGGAGTAGGCGGTCTGCAGCATCCGCGTGTCCGAGCTGTCGAAGGCGATCTCGCGCTCCTTGAACCGGTTGGGCGCGCCCAGCACCGACTTGGCGCAGGCCGTCACGTTCAGGCACTCACCCAGCGGGAACGGGCCCGGCTTCTGGGTCGAGGCCGGCGGGACGGCGTACGCCGGCACCGTGGTGTCCGCGTACGTGAGCGTCAGCTCGGAGCTGCTGCTCAGAGTCCCCGTGTAGGTGAGGGTCCAGGTGCGGACCGCGGTGGATCGTCCCGACGCTTCGAAGGCCGCGTCCGAGGACAGGAAGTACATCGTGCCGCCCGGCGGATAGGACGCCGTGGAGGCGGACTTGACCGGAGACAGGGTGAAGCCCCGGTTGCTGGTGGCGTCACCGTCGAAGCCGGTCGACAGCCGGGTGGACCCGACGGACTGCACGCCCGTCCCGACGCTCGCGGCGATCAGGTCCTGCTTGGCGAGAGCGAACACCTGGGCGCCGTTGTACGCCGAGCCGAGCGTCGAGAACTCGTTGCTCGTGATGAACAGGCCGTCGGCGTTGGTGGCCAGGTGGGGGTAGTCGCTGAAGCAGGGGCACTGGAACGCCGTGGGCGCGTCGGCGTGGCTGGTGTCGAGCGAGAAGACGGACCAGGCGCCGAGGGCGGTGCCCACCGGTGACATCGCGATGTCGACCGCGGAGGGCCCCGTCGGGTTGGCCGCCGAGTCCGAGGTCAGGTCGTAGACGGTGAGGAAGAAGCGGCCGGTTCCCGGGTCGAAGATGCAGCTGGGGTCACCGACCTGGTGCGGGCTGGCCACACCGGTGGACCGGGTGAACTCGCTGTCGTTGAACAGGAACCGGTTCAGGGACATCAGCGACTGACGCGCCCCACCGCTGTAGACCGCGATGGCGTTGTTGACCGACTCGACGACCTGTCCGCCCCCGGCGCACAGCGCCTGGTCGGGGGGGACGAGCGAGAACTGGTTGCCACCGTCCGCGGTGCGCTGGTCGTAGTGGGTGATGCCGAGCGCGGACGTCGCCCTCGCCGGGCCGGTCGTCCGCAGCGAGACACCCGTGATCCCCGTCAGCGGGGTGGGCGTCGTGTGTCGCGCGATGGACCGGTTGCTGCCGTTGGCGACGCGCTTGGCCGTGATGGCGACGGCGTCCTCGGACGGCGGCCGCAGCTCGCCGGTGGTGCCCGCCCCGTTCACCAGCGTCGGGTGGCCGATCAGGCGCGCTGCGGGCCCGCGGGTGGAGTGCACGGTGGCGCCGCCCGGCGTCGGTGACGCCTGGGCGCTGCCGGAGGCGATGAGGGTGGTGGCGGCCAGCGCCGCTGCTGCAGCACACGCCCCCCAGGAAGATCGGCGCATCGTGGTGCCCCTGTCTGTCGCGGTGGTGGTTCCGTGTCGCATGCTGGCCCGGTTCTTCCCGTTGCGGAAGGGGGCGCCCGCAGCCTTTGCCAGCCCATGACCGGATCGGCCCGCGAGAAGCACTGACCCCGACGGACCGCCCGACGTGCGGCTCTGCCAGCATCGGCGCGTGACCACGATCCTGCTGCTCGGCAGCGGCGAGCTCGGCCGCGAGGTCGCGATCGAGGCAGCCCGCCTGGGCGTACGGGTCGTCGCCGCCGACAGCTACGACGGTGCGCCCGCGATGCAGGTGACGCCGCACCGTCGCGTGCTGGCCATGACCGACCCCGGCGCCCTGCGCGCGCTGGTCGAGGAGGTGCGCCCCGACCTGATCGTGCCCGAGGTCGAGGCCCTCGCCACGGACGAGCTGCTCGCCCTGGAGGCAGAGGGCTTTCGGGTCGTGCCCACCGCGCGGGCCGCCCGACTGACCATGGACCGCGAGGGCATCCGCCGGCTGGCCGCCGAGCAGCTGGGGCTGCCCACCTCGCCCTACCGGTTCGCGTCCATCGAGGCTGAGTTCGGCGCCGCGATCGAGCAGGTCGGCATGCCGTGCGTCGTCAAACCGGTGATGAGCAGCAGCGGCAAGGGTCAGTCGGTGGTGCGCACCCAGGACGACGTCGCCCGCGCCTGGGCCTTCGCCCGCGACAACGCCCGGGTGAAGGGCCAGCCGGTGATCGTCGAGGGGTTCGTCGACTTCGCCTACGAGGTCACGCTGCTGACGGTGCGGCACGTCGGTGGCGTCACGGTCTGCCCGCCGGTGGGGCACGTGCAGGTCGACGGCGACTACCGCGAGTCCTGGCAGCCGCACCCGATGAGCGAGGTCGCCCTCGCGCGGGGCACCGCGGTGGCCGAGACGATCGTCGACGCCCTCGGCGGTCACGGCCTGTTCGGCGTCGAGCTGTTCGTGACCGCGGACGACCACGTGCTCTTCAGCGAGGTCTCACCCCGACCGCACGACACCGGCATGGTGACGATGGTCAGCCAGGCCACCAGCGAGTTCGCGCTGCACGTGCGCGCGATCCTCGGTCTGCCCGTGCGCGCCGACGACGTCGCCGTGTCGCGCCCCAGCGCCTCGGCCGTGGTGCTCGGCACCGCGACGGGCGTGCCGACGTACGCCGGCACCGCCGACGCCCTCGCCGTGCCGACCGCGCAGGTGCGGATCTTCCAAAAGCCCACGTCGTACCCGGGCCGCCGGCTGGCCGTCGCGCTCGCCCAGGGCGACACCGTCGAGCAGGCGCGCGAGCGGGCCCGCGCCGCGGCCGCGGCGATCACCGTCGACGTCACGGGGTGACCTGCGACGATGGGCGGGTGCTCGTCGACCAGCAGTCCCGCGACGTCGCCGTGCCACCCACGGTCCTTCGCCTGGCAGGTTCCCGAGAGCTGTATTTGCTGTGGCACAACGAGATCGGCGGCCTGACGTACCTCGTCGGTGACGACCTGGTCGTCAAGTGGTCACCGCCTGGTATCGACCTCGGTGCCGAGGCCGAGCGTCTTGCCTGGGCCCGTGCGTTCATCGTCGTCCCCGAAGTGGTCGACCGGGGGTCCGACGACGACGGCGGGTGGCTGGTCACGCGACGGCTGACAGGTGAGAACGCCGTCACGCCGCGCTGGGTGGCCGACCCCGCGACCGCCGTCCGGGCCGTCGGCGAGGGCCTACGGGCGCTGCACGACCGGCTGCCCGTCGAGTCGTGCCCGTACAGCTGGTCGGTCGCCGACCGCCTCGCTGAGGTCGCCGACCCCCGCGCGCGCGAGCGGCTGCGCGATGCTCCGAACGTTGATCAACTGGTGGTCTGCCACGGCGACGCGTGCGCCCCCAACACCCTCGTCGCGGACGACGGCACCTGGGCCGCGCACGTCGACCTCGGCTCGCTCGGGCTGGCCGACCGGTGGGCCGACCTCGCGGTCGCCACCTGGAGCACCGTGTGGAACTACGGCCCCGGGTGGGAGGACGCGCTGCTGGACGCCTACGGCGTCGGCCCCGACCCTGAGCGGACGGCGTACTACCGCGACCTGTGGGAAGCCGGCCCGTGAGCGTCCTGGTGCTGGCCTCGCTGAACGCCGACCTCGTCGTGGCCGTCGAGACCCGGCCGGCCGGTGGCGAGACGGTGCTGGGCGGCGACCTCGTCGTGCACCCGGGGGGCAAGGGCGCCAACCAGGCCGCCGCCGCCGCGCTGGCCGGGGCCACGGTGCGCGTCGTCGGTCGGGTCGGCAACGACGCCTACGGCGAGCTGCTGCGCACAGCCCTCGCGTCGGTCGGGGCCGACGTCACCGGGGTCACGACGATGCCGGGCGCCGCGACCGGCATCGCGCTGATCACCGTGACGCCGGACGGCGAGAACTCCATCGTGGTCGCGTCGGGGGCCAATGCGCACCTGACCCCGGACGACGTCGGCGCGGTCACCGACGACATCCTCGTCACCCAGCTCGAGCTGCCGATGCCCGCGGTCGAGCAGCTGGCCAGGGCCTGCGTCGACGGCGGTCACCGGCTGGTGCTGAACGCCGCGCCGCCGCGCACCGACCTGCCGGCGGCCTTGCTCGCGGCCTGCGACCCGCTCGTCGTCAACGCGCACGAGGCCGCCGCCCTCACGGGTACGTCGGTGGCGACCACGGTCGAGGACGCTGTCGTGGCCGCGCAAGCACTGCAGCGCAAGGGCTGTCGCAGCGTCGTCCTCACCCTCGGCGCGGCCGGCGCCGTGGTGCTGGACGGCGACGGGTGCTGGCACGTCACGCCTCCGCCGGTGGCCGGCGTCGTCGACACGACCGGCGCGGGCGACTGCCTGGTCGGCACCCTCGCCGCGCGCCTGGACGCCGGTGACGACCTCGCCACGGCCACTGCCGACGCGGTGCGCACCGCCACGCTCGCCGTGCTGACCGCTGGCGCGCAGACGTCGTACGTCCCGCGCAACCAGGCGCTCGCCGTCCCTGTGATCCCGCCGCGACCGCTTCGGGCCGGTGGAACCGACGCGGCGCCCGGGACGTCGAACCCGCCATGAGCGACCTCGCGCACCTCGACCACTTCACCCTCAAGCAGCGGATCACCGTGCTGGCCAACCGCTACGAGATCCGGGCCGCCGATGGCGGGCCGGTGCTGGCGATGGCCCAGCAGAAGCGGTTCGCGTTCAAGGAGCAGGTGACCTTCTACGCCGACGAGGCCCAGCGGGTGCCGGTGTTCGGCTTCAAGGCCCGGCGGCGCATCGACCTCAGTGCGACGTACGACGTGACCGACGCCGACGGGGCGCCGATCGGGTGGTTCCGCAAGAAGGCCGGCGCCTCGCTGCTGCGCTCGACCTGGGAGCTGAGCGCCGCCGACGCGAGCACCGTCACCGGCCGCGAGCGCCGCCAGAATGTGGCCATCGCCCGGCGCCTGTGGGAGCTCGCGCCCGTCGTCAGCGACCTGCCGTCGCCGTTCGTGTTCCACTTCGACTTCGCCGACGACGCGGGCCAGGTGCTCATGTCGTCGGTGCGGCGGCGCACCCTGCGCGACACGTACGACGTCACCGTGCCCGGCGGGCGCATCGACGGCCGCGTGGCCGCCGCGATGGCCGTGGCACTGGACGCGCTGCAGTCGCGCTGACTCAGGCGAGCAGCCGCTCGAGCACCTGCGCGACGCCGTCCTGTCCCAGTGGCGGGGCGGTGTCGTCGGCGGCCTCGATGGCGTCCGGGTGGCCGTCCGCCATGGCGTACCCGCGGCCGGCCCAGCGCAGCATCTCGATGTCGTTGGGCATGTCGCCGAACGCGATCACATCGGTCTGGGCGACTCCACGCTCGGCGGCCAGCTCGGCCAGTGCGACGGCCTTGCTGACACCGAGGCGCGAGACCTCGACGAGGCAGTCGTGGGGGTTCGAGTGCGTGGGGCTCGCGATGCCGTCCAGCGCCGCGCGCGCTACCCCCAGCATCGCATCCCCTGAGCTGGACTCGTTGCGGCACAGCAGCTTCACCACGTCGTCACCGGCCACGAGCTCGGGCAGGCTCAGGGCGCGGCCCTCGTGCCCGTCGAACCGGGCGACGTACCCGGGCTCGCGCCCGAAGCCCTGCAGCGTCTCGACGGCGAAGGCGATGCCCGGGCTGGCGGCGGTCAGCCGGGCTGCGACGTCCAGCACCACCTCGCCGGCCATGGTGCGCGAGCTGATCACGCGCTCGGCGGCCAGGTCGTAGACGACCGCGCCGTTGCCGCAGATCGCGGTGCCGCTGTGGCCGGTCTGCTCGACCACCTGCCCCAGCCAGCGCGGCGGGCGCCCGGTGACGTAGACGACGTCGACCCCGGCCTCGGCGCAGGCCGCGAACGCCTTCAGCGTGCGCGCCGAGATCGTCCCGTCCGGGCGCACCACGGTGCCGTCGAGGTCGGTGGCCACCAGTCGCATGCCCACCATCCTGCCGCGGCCCCGCCGTCTTGGACGACGGGGCCGCCGACGATCGACCGTCCGGCTCAGGTCAAGCGAGCCGGCGGTGCGCCGTCAGGTCGCTCGGGGTGTCGCCGGTGTTGACCGTGTCGCTCGGCTCGATCAGCAGCACCTCGGCGCCGTCGGACGAGAACGGCTGGTGCTGGACCCCCCGTGGTACGACGTGCAGCTGGCCCGGCCCCAGGGTCACCTCGCCGTCGTCCAACCGGATCGTCAGCGATCCGGTGAGCACCAGGAACACCTCGTCGGTGTCCGGATGGCTGTGCCGGGTGAACTCCCCCAGCGTCTTGACGACGCGCAGGTCGTAGTCGTTCAGCGTCGCCACCGTGCGCGGCGACCACGGCTGGGTGAACGTGGCCAGGACGGCGGCGAGGTCAACGGGCTCAGGCACCGCGCCATCCTCCCGCACGACCCCGCCAGACGTGGCTACCGGCGTTGTTGCGGCGATGTGGTCGTCAGAGCAGCCATCTCGCCGCAACCACGGCGGTGTCGACGTCCGATCACCTAGCGAGGCACCCGGGGGGCCAGCGCGACGACCACCTGCGCGGACGTCGGGCCGGGGGCCGCCGCGGGGACGACGGGGTAGGTCGGGGTGATGGTGCGCCCGAGCAGCCAGGTGTCGAGCGCGGCGGCGGGGATGGGGCGGGACAGGTGGTACCCCTGGGCGACGTCGCAGCCGAACGCGCGCAGCGCGGACAGCGCCTCCTCGGTCTCGACGCCCTCGGCGACGATGGTCAGGCCGAGGTTGTGGCCGAGGTCGACGATGCTGTGCACGATGAGGTTGTTGCTGCGGTCCTCGGTCATCGTCAGCACGAAGGACTTGTCGATCTTCAGCTCGTCGATGGGCAGGGTCTTCAGCTGGCCGAGGCTGGTGTAGCCGGCCCCGAAGTCGTCGATGC
>JBKJTJ010000026.1:0-8889 GCA_046590855.1 Actinomycetota bacterium | reverse complement strand
TGGCCGGCATCCGGGCGATGGCCGAGGCCCTCGAGGACGGCGTCGTCGACGACCCCGACCTCTACCACAAGCAGCTGCGGATCGAGGCGGACCGCCTCTCGGGCATGGTCGACACGCTGTTCCTGCTCTCACGGCTGCACGCGGGCGCCCTGCGGCCGGTGCGTGAGCCGCTGGCGCTCAGCGACCTGGTCAGCGACGCGGTGGCCTCGATCCGCCCGGTCGCCGCCGCTCGCGGCGTCCACCTCACGGGCGGGGCGGACGCCGACGCGGTCGCCAGCGTCGACGCCTCGCAGCTGTCGCGGGCCCTCGCCAACCTGCTGGTCAACGCGGTGCGGCACACCCCGGCCGAGGGCATCGTCACGGTGACCGCGCGCCGCGAGGCCGGCGAGGTGGTGCTCGCCGTCCAGGACGGCTGCGGCGGCATCCCCGACGCCGAGCTGCCACGCGTGTTCGACCTCGCCTGGCGCGGCGAGCGGGCCCGCGCCAGCGGCCCGGACGGCGGCGGCGGGCTGGGGCTGGCCGTCACCCGCGGCATCGTCGAGGCCCACGACGGCACCGTCGGCGTCGTCAACGTCGACGGCGGCTGCCGCTTCGACGTCCGGCTGCCTACGGCGAGCCCGGCAGCCCGGCTGCCTACCGCGAGCCCAGCAGCTCGGCCATCGACGCCGTGAAGTCCTCGCCCGCCGTCCAGCCCAGCTCGGAGGCGGCCCGCGCGCTGGACGCCGTGATGTGCCGGACGTCGGCGAGGCGGGCCCGACCGGTCACGACCGGCTCGGGGGCACCGGCCGCCCGCGACAGCGCCGTGGCCAGGTCGAGCACCGTGCGCGGGGTTCCGCTGCCCACGTTGTAGGCGCGCAGCGCGCCGGGAGGGAGGTGACCCAGCGCCGCGACGCACGCGCGCGCCACATCGCGCACGTGCACGAAGTCCCGGCGCTGGCCCCCGTCCTCGGTCACCTGGGGCGCTCGACCGGCGAGCACCGCCGTGCGGAAGATCGCCGCGACCCCGGCGTACGGGGTGTCGAGCGGCAGCCCGGGGCCGTACACGTTGTGGAACCGCATGGCCGCGACGGCGCCACCGCTCTGCCGGGCCCAGGCCGCCGACAGGTGCTCCTGCGCCACCTTGGTCGCGGCGTACACGTTGCGGGGGTCGACCGGCGCGTCCTCGTCGACGAGCTCGGGCCCGAGCGCCGCGCCGCACACCGGGCAGGGCGGCTCGAAGAGCCCGACGTCCAGGTCGGCCTGCCGCCGGGGCCCCGGCCGCACCGGGCCGTGGTCGGGGCACCGACCCAGCCCCTCGCCGTACGCGACCATCGACCCGGCCAGCACCAGCGACCCGATCCCGGCCCGGCCCAGTGCGGCCAGCAGCACCGCAGTGCCGAGGTCGTTGTGCGACACGTAGTCCGGGGCGTCCGCGACACCCTGCTCGAGCCCGACCTTGGCAGCCAGATGGACGACGGCGTCGATCCCGGCCAGTGCGGCCGACACCGCGTCGCCGTCCCGGACGTCGGCCACGATGCTCGGTACGTCGACCCGCGGGGCCAGCAGGTCGAGGCACACGGGATCGTGGCCAGCCCCGGCCAGGGCCCCGACGACCGCCGTCCCGATGAAACCCGCCCCACCCGTCACCAGAACGCGCACGCGGCCAACCTAACGCCCGGCGCTGCGGCATGCTGGCGACCATGACCAGCCACCCCGACGAGCACGGGCACGGCCACGGGCACGACACCGAGCCGGCCGGCGAGCAGGCGGACGCGCACGGCCACGACCACGCGGCCCCGGCCTCGCTGTGGGGGCGCGTGCGCGGCGGGGTCGAGCACGCGGTCAAGCCGCACAGCCACGACGCGGCCGACCAGGTCGACTCGGCGCTCGAGACCTCGCGCGAGGGGATGCGCGCGCTGTGGATCTCGCTGGCCATCCTCGGGGTGACCGCGCTGCTGCAGGCGGTCGTCGTCGTCATCTCGGGCTCGGTCGCCCTGCTCGGCGACACCGTGCACAACCTCGCCGACGCGCTGACCGCGGTGCCCCTGGCGATCGCGTTCACCCTCGGACGCCGGCTGCCGACCCGCCGCTACACCTACGGCTACGGCCGCGCCGAGGACCTCGCCGGTGTCGCGATCGTGGTCACCATCGCCGCATCCGGCGTGTTCGCCGCGGTCGCCGCGCTGCGCCGGCTCGCCGACCCGCAGGACGTGAAGTACCTGGGGGCGGTCGCGGCAGCGGGACTGGTCGGTTTCGTCGGCAACGAGCTGGTCGCGCGCTACCGGATCAACGTCGGACGGCGGATCGGCTCGGCGGCGCTGGTCGCTGACGGGTTGCACGCCCGCACCGACGGGTTCACCTCGCTCGCCGTCCTGATCGGTGCAGGCGGTGTGGCACTAGGGTTCCGGCTCGCCGACCCCATCGTGGGACTGCTCATCACGCTGGCCATCCTCGTCGTGCTGAGGGACGCCGCCCGCGAGGTCTATCGCCGCCTGATGGACGCCGTCGACCCAGAGCTGGTCACCCGGTGCGAGGAGGTGCTGCGCGCCGTTCCCGACGTGATCGACGTCGGGCACGTGCGGCTGCGCTGGATCGGCCACGAGCTGCACGCCGACGCCGACGTCGAGCTGGACGCCGCCAGCTCGCTGGTGGCCGCGCACGACGTGTGCGTCGCGGCCGAGCGGGCGCTGCGGGCCGGCGTCCCGCGGCTGGCCGGTGCCGTGATCCACCCCGACCCCATCGGCACCGGCGGCCGCGCCCAGCACCACTAGCGGTCGCGGGTGGTCCACGCCAGCAGGTCGTCGACCGGCCAGGTCGTCACGATCCGCTCGGACGGGACGCCGCAGCGCACCGCGCGCTCGACGCCGAGCGCCCGCCAGTCCAGCTGGCCCGGCGCGTGGGCGTCGGTGTCGATGCTGAACAGGCAGCCCGCCTCGACCGCCATGGTCAGCAGGTCGTCGGGCGGGTCCTGACGCTCGGGTCGGCAGTTGATCTCGACGGCCACCCGCCGCTCGGCGCACTCGGCGAACACGGCCGCCGCGTCGAACGCGCTCTGCCCCCGCGTGCCGCGGCCGCCGGTCACGAGCCGCCCGGTGCAGTGCCCGAGGACGTCGGTGTGCGGGTCGCGCACCGCCGTCAGCATGCGACGCGTCATCGACGGCGAGTCCATCTTGAGCTTGGAGTGCACCGACGCGACCACGACGTCCAGTGCGCCGAGCATGTCGGGCGTCTGGTCGAGCGACCCGTCGTCGTGGATGTCGACCTCGATGCCGGTCAGCAACCGGAACGGCAGCAGCCGCTCGGCCAGCCCCGCGACGACAGCCAGCTGACGCGACAACCGTTCTGCCGTCAGGCCTCTGGCCACCTTGAGCCGTGGGGAGTGGTCGGTGAGGACGAGGTACTCGTGGCCCAGCTCGACGGCGGTGACCGCCATCTCCTCGATCGGGCTGCCGCCGTCGCTCCAGTCCGAGTGGCTGTGCAGGTCGCCGCGCAACGAGGCCAGCAGCCGGCGTCCGGCGTCGTCCAGCGCCACGAGGTCGACCCGCTCGTCCTCGAGCCGCTGCAGGTACTCGGGCACCCCGCCCGCGACCGCCTCGGTGACGACGGCGGCGGTCGCGTCACCCACCCCCTTGAGCTCGCGCAACGTCCCCGCGGCGCTGCGGCGCGCGACCTCGTCGGGCGGCGTGGCTGCCACCACGTCGGCGGCGGCCCGGAAGGCCTTCACGCGGTACGACGACGCCTGCGTTCGCTCGAGCAGGAAGGCGATGCGCCGCAACGCTTGCAGGGGTTCCACGTCAGCGCTCGGGCAGGTCCTCGGGTGCGACCTGGGCCCGGCCGTCGGCCACCACAATCCGCCCGGCCGCGATCTCGCCCGCGGTCGAGTGCACCCACGGCTCCGGCTGCTCGCCGAGCCCCGCCGCCACCAGGGCCTCCTGCAGCGCCACCTCGATCTCCGGCATCGGCGCGCCCTCGTACCGCGGCGCCAGCCGGTTGATCACGCCCTGGACGACCTCGTCGTCGCGCAACGTCTGTCCTGCGTCCTCGTCCTCGAACAGTGGCTGGTCAGGCACGGTGCTGCCTCCTCGATCGGGTGGTCACGACCCGCCCAGCCTCATCCCTGAGGCGGACGCCGTCCACTCCAGGGGGACGAGGGCCACCCCGCCCGATCCATCCCCGAGGCCGTCGTGCCCGCGCCGGGACGTCCCTAGCGTCGATGACGAGCCCCACCCCATCCCGCACCAGGAGGACCCGTGATCACCGCCAGCAACCTCACCAAGCGCTACGGCGACAAGACCGCCGTCGACGACCTGACGTTCAGCGTCCGACCCGGCATCGTCACCGGCTTCCTGGGTCCCAACGGGGCCGGCAAGTCGACCACCATGCGGATGATCGTCGGTCTGGACCGGCCGACCAGCGGCACCGTCACCGTCAACGGGAAGGCGTACGTCGACCAGGCCGCACCGATGCACGCGATCGGCGCCCTGCTCGAGGCCCGGGCAGTGCACACGGCGCGCTCGGCGTACGACCACCTGCTCGCCCTCGGCGCCACGACCGGCCTCGGACGACGACGGGTCGACGAGGTCGTCGAGCTGGTCGGCCTGCGCGAGGTCGCGCACCAGCGTGCGGGCGGCTTCTCGCTGGGCATGGGCCAGCGGCTCGGGATCGCGTCGGCGCTGCTCGGCGACCCCGAGGTCGTCATGCTCGACGAGCCCGTCAACGGGCTCGACCTGGACGGCATCCGCTGGATCCGCGACCTGCTGCGCTCCCTGGCCGGCGAGGGGCGCACCGTGTTCGTCTCGTCGCACCAGATGAGCGAGATGGCGCTGACCGCCGAGCACCTCGTGGTCGTGGGCCGCGGTCGCCTGCTCGCCGACGTGTCCGTCGCCGAGATGCTCGCCTCCACCGGCGCGGGCACGGTGCGGGTCGTGACGCCGTACGCGACCGAGCTCGCCGCGCTGGTCGGCGGCGAGGGCGTGCAGGTCACCTCGGACGAGGGCCACGTCCTGACCGTCGTCGGGCGCAGCAGCGAGCAGATCGGTGAGCTGGCGCTGCGGCACGGGCTGCTGCTGCACGAGCTCACCCCGCAGCGGGCCTCGCTGGAGGAGGCCTTCCTCGCCATGACCGGGGACGAGGTCGAGTACCGCAGCCACACCATCGACGACACCAGCCGGAGGGCCGCATGAGCACCGACGTCCGCACGACACCCACCCGCACCCGGCCCACCGCCGGCCCGCTCGAGGTCACGCAGTGGCGGGTGGTCGTCTCCGAGTGGGTGAAGCTGCGCAGCCTGCGCTCGACGCTGTGGACCCTCGGGGCCGCAGCCGTCGCCCTCGTCGGCCTCGGCGTGCTGATCGCCTACGTCCGCACGACCCAGACCGTGCCCGACACGGGGCCGGGGCCGTCGACGGACGACCCGACCGCGACGGCGCTGGCCGGGGTGAACTTCGGCCAGCTCGCGATCGGGGTGCTGGGCGTCCTGGTCGTGACGGGCGAGTACTCGACGGGGATGATCCGCGCGACGCTGACCGCGGTGCCACGCCGGCTCCCCGTGGTGTGGGCCAAGTCCGTGGTCTTCGCGGTCGTCACCTTCGTGGTCAGCCTGGTCTCGGTGCTCGTCGCGTTCTTCGGGGCGCAGGCCATCCTCGCCGGGAGCGACCTGCAGACCACGTTCGTCGCCGACGGCGTCGCGCGAGCCGTGGTGGGTGCCGCCCTGTACCTGACCGTCGTGGGCCTGCTGGGGATGGCCCTGGGCTGGCTACTGCGCAGCACCGCAGGCGCCATCGCGGCCCTGTTCGCCCTGCTGCTCGTGGTGCCGGTCGTCTTCGGGCTGCTGCCGGCGAGCTGGAACGACACCGTGGGGCCGTACCTGCCGAACAACGCCGGGCGAGCGGTCATGACGGTGGCCGCAGACGGCTCGCTGCTCTCACCGTGGACCGGCTTCGCCGTCTTCTGCGGCTACGCCGCGGTCGCGCTGGTGGCTGGAGCCGTCCGGCTCGTACGCCGCGACGCCTAGTCTGTGGTCGTGGCCACCCGGCGACTCGACGTCGCGGTCGACGTCGCCGTCCCGGCGCTCGTCCTGGCCGCGGCGTTGCCTCGTGACGCCCAGCAGCGCCAGCTGACCGCGGCGACCGCCGTCCTGTACGCCGCGCTCGTCCTGCCGCTGCTGTGGCGCCGGCGGCACCCCACCGCGGTGTTCGTCGCGGTCGCCGCCGTCTGCCTGCTGCAGTGGGCGCTCGACCTGCACCTCGCGGCGTCGGTGGCGCTGCTGGTGGCCCTGTACGCGGTCGCCGCCTACGACACCCGCGCCCGGGCGTGGGCGGCTGCCGGGGTCGTGGGGCTGGGTGTCGTGCTCGCGGTGCTGCGCTGGGCCCCGGCCGGCGCGAGGTACGTCGCCCTGCTGCTGCTGTCCGGCTTCGCGGCCGCGCCCTTCGTCGCCGGGCTCGCGGCGCGCACCCGCCGCGCGTACCTCTCGGCGCTGGAGGAACGGGCCGAGCGGCTCGAGCTCGAACGCGACCAGCAGGGGCGGATCGCCGCGGCCGCCGAGCGCAGCCGCATCGCAGGCGAGCTGCACGACGTGGTCGCCCACCACGTCTCGGTGATGGTCACCCTGGCCGACGGCGCGCGGCTCACGGCACCGTCGGACGCGACGACCGCAGCCGAGGCCATGACCCAGGTGTCCGCCACCGGGAGGCAGGCGCTGGGCGAGCTGCGCCGGATGCTCGGGGTGCTCGACCGCGGGGACGCCGAGCTCTCACCGCAGCCCGGGATCGACGACCTCGGTGGCCTGCTGGACGGGGTGCGCGCGACCGGGCTGGAGGTCACGCTCGTGCAGTCCGGGGCGCCGGTGGCCCTGCCCGCCGGCGCGGCCCTGGTCGTGTACCGCGTGGTGCAGGAGGCGCTCACGAACACCCTGAAGCACGCTCGCTCGGCGTCCGGTGCACGCGTCGAGCTGGCGTACTCCGCGAGCGGGGTCGACGTGACGGTGACGGACGACGGTGCGCCACTGGTCGGCTCCGCCCCGCGGGGCTACGGCGTGGCCGGCATGCGTGAGCGGGCGGCGGCGTACGACGGGACCCTGGGTGCGGGTCCCGACGTCGGCGGTGGTTGGCGGGTGGCCCTGCACCTGGATCTCGACGGGCCACCGGCGTGAGCGTGAGGGTGCTGCTGGTCGACGACCAGCAGCTGATGCGTCTGGGCTTTCGCCTGGTGCTGCAGGCCCAGCAGGACGTGATCGTCGTCGGCGAGGCCGGCGACGGCGTCCAGGCGCTGCGGCTGGTGGCCGAGCTCGCGCCGGACGTCGTCCTGATGGACGTGCGGATGCCCGTGATGGACGGCATCGAGACCACCCGCCGGATCGTCGCGGCGCACCCGGCGTCACGGGTGCTGCTGCTGACGACGTTCGACCTCGACGAGTACGCGTATGCCGGGCTGCGGGCCGGCGCGAGCGGCTTCCTGCTCAAGGACGTCCCCCCCGAGCAGCTGGTCACCGCCATCCGGGTGGTGGCCGCCGGCGACGCCGTCGTCGCCCCGGCCGTCACGCGACGGCTGCTGGACGCCTTCGCCGACCGGCTGCCCGACCCGGGGGCACCGGCCCCGGACACGCGCCTCGACCGGCTGACCGACCGCGAGCGCGAGGTGCTGCTCGAGGTGGCGGGTGGCCGCTCCAACGCCGAGATCGCAACCCGGCTCGTCCTGTCGGAGGCGACGGTCAAGAGCCACGTCGGGCGCATCCTGCACAAGCTCGACCTTCGCGACCGGGTGCAGGTCGTCGTCCTCGCCTACGAGACGGGGGTCGTGCGCCCGCCGCGGTCACCGCCCGGGTGACCTGACCCGCACCGACCTGGGAGGATGCCGTCATGGGACTCGGTGGCAGGCGCACCTCGGTCGTCCTCGCCGCCGACGACGACGAGCTGGAGTGGGTCGACCTCGCCCTGGTCTCGGTGCACGCCCCCGCGGCCCGTCGGGCCAGGACGACCCGCACGGCGAGCGCGCCCCGCGGGCGGTCCGCCGCCGGATCTCGTCCGGCGGACGTCGCTCGGCCCACGTCGCCACCGCCCGCACCGGGCACGCTCGGCCCGGCGATGATCCTGTGGCTGCGCCGCCACCCCCTGTGGGTGCGCGGAACCGGCCCGCGGATCCTGCTCGTCGACCTCGACAATTTGCGCGCCGGGCCCGCGCGCTGGCAGGCCCGCATGGAGGTCGTCGCGTGGCTGGCCCGGATCGCCGACCACACCGTCCTCGCCGGGCAGCACGGGGCGGTCGCCCGCGCCCGGCCGCACCTGGGGGCGCTCGGTGAGCAGGCCCACGCCGTCGACGACGGCAGCGACCTGGCCGACCACGTGCTGCTCGACGCTGCCGACGCGATCGTCGCCGCTGCCGCCCGGACGGTCGTGATCAGCAACGACGGGATCTTCGTCCGGCTGGCCGGGCGCGGCCCCCTCACCGTGGTGAGCCCGGGCGTGGACGCCCTCAGCGACCGGCTGCGGGACGCGGCCAGCCGGGTCGTCGACCTCACGGCCGTCGAGGAGTCCGCCCTGATGGCGTTGAGCATCTCTGCTGACCTGACCGACGACCAGCCCGGATGAGCCGCGTCGCCGTCGCCGGCGCCAGCGGGTTCGTCGGACGGCGGCTGGTGCCCGCACTGCTCGCCGCGGGCCACGACGTCACCGCCTTGACCCGCCGGCCCGGCGAGCACGACGGCCCGGCGCGGGCGGTGCGGGCCGACGTCCACGAACCGCGCTCTCTCACCCGGGCCCTGCGCGGGATCGAGGTGGCGTTCTACCTGGTGCACGAGCTGGCGGGCGGTCACGACGACCTGCCCGACCGCGAACGGCGCTCGGGTGAGGCGTTCGGCCGGGCCGCGGCCCGCTGCGGCGTGCGCCAGATCGTCTACCTCGGCGGCCTGTCCAG
>JBKJTJ010000342.1:0-7012 GCA_046590855.1 Actinomycetota bacterium | reverse complement strand
CGGCTCGCCGCGGTGCTTGCCGAAGCTGATCGTGCGGTCGGGGTTCTGCTCGGCCAGGAAGATGCCCCAGCGGTACTCGTCCATCGGCACGTGCTCGAAGTGCGCCCACCCGTCGCGACCGACCGAGACGGCGGTGCGCAGGTAGACGTCCTTGGTCGGCAGCGAGGGGCCGAGCTGCTTCCACCAGTCCAGGAACTTGGGCTGCCAGCCCTCGAGCGCGCGCTGCAGCCGCCGGTCGCCGGCGAGGTCGACGTTGTTGGGGATGCGCTCGCTGTAGTCGATGGTGCTGAGCGGTCCGGTCGGACGCGGCGCGGGGCCGGTGCGCTCGGGGGTGTCGATGGACATGGGCTCTCCTGAGGTCGGGTCACCGTTCCCTAGAAGTTCTACACGCCATCTGCGGCGCTGCCAAGACTTTGTCGACTATTTCTCACCACACCCCTCCTCCCGGGGCCGACGTGATCACGTCGACCACGCCGCGGCGCGCTTGACGTGACGACGACGCCTGGCGAGGCGCGCGTCCGCCGTGGTGAGTGCCGCCGTGCGAGCGGGCGCGACCCGGGCCGTGGGCGCGCGAGGCGTCGAGGCTCAGCCCAGCAGGTCGAGCAGCAGTCCGGGGGCGCTGCTGGCACCGGCGAGGGCGGCGCACCGGGCACCGCTGGCGAGGGCCAGCCGGTCGGCCTCGTCGTGGTCGTCCTGCGGCGCGAGGATCACCAGCTCGGGGATCGCCCGGGCGGCGGGGACGGCGTCGTCCTCGTCGGTGGCGCGGCAGTCCGAGAGCAGGACGACGACCCGACGGGTCGCCCGCGCCCGGCCCAGCTGCTCGTGGGCCGCGCGCAGGGCGGCGCCGAGACCCGTCATCCCGTGGCCCTTGAGTCGCAGCACCCGCTCGACAGTGATGGTGGGCGTCGCGTGGCTGGTCATCGACCGGATGACCTGGACGTCGCGGGCGAAGGCGAGCACCGCGTGCTCGGCCGGGGCCCGCTGCGCGCAGGCGGCTGCGGTGACCGCGGCGGCGGCGAGCCGGCTGCCGCTCATCGACCCGGAGTGGTCGACCACGACGCACAGTGCGAGGTCGGGTCGGCCCCAGTCGCGGGCCACGAGCTCGTCCACCGACGGCGGCCGGCCCTGCGCTGCGGCCGCGGTGATCGCCTCGAGCGAGGCGTCGACGTCCAGGTCACCGCCGCTGGCGGCCGAGACCCGGCGGGGTCGCCCCGGTCCGCGGCGGGTCGAGCGCCCGACCCGCGAGCGGTCGAGCACCAGTCGCGCCGCCAGCGAGGCGGCCGCCGCTCGCAGCCTCTCGTCGGTGGCGCTCAGCATCTCGGCGAGCAGCGCGAGGGCGGCGTCGGGGTCGGCGGCGAGCGCCTGCTCGAGGGCCTGCTCGTCCAGCACCCCGACCTCGGGTGAGATCTCGGCGAACTGCGGGTGGCGCGACAGGTCGGTGCGGCTCGTCGTGCGGCCCGGGGGGTTCGAGCTGCGCGGACGCCGCCGCGCGTCGTCCTGCTGGCCGGGGGCCGGGCCCGCCGCGGGCGGCGGGCTCAGGCTCCCCCCGGGTCACCACCGGACCCGTCCTCCGGCTCGCTCGGCGGTGGGCCGAACACCTGGGTGTAGAGCTCGCGGACGACGTCCTCGGGTGGTCGCAGGCACGACTCCTGCAGCCGGATCCGTCCCGAGAGCGACACGAGCGCGGCGTCCAGCCCGGCCTGCCAGTCGGTCGGGGGGCGGTCGCGCAGCCGGGCGAGCTCGGCGCACAGGCCGACCAGGTCGATGGCGCCGCGCACGGACGACCCGATCCGGACGTCGGGGTGGCTGCGGGTGGCGCGCACGAGGGCGACGGCCTTGGCGCGCCACGCGTCGTCGATCGGCGAGGTGGCGCGCAGGCGCACGATCGCGCGCTCGGCGTCCTCGCTCTGGTAGTCCATCGTGATCCGGCAGGTGCGGTCGTAGACGGCGGAGGAGATCCGCGCGGTGCCGACGGCGTCGTAGGGGTTCATGGCGGCGACGAGGCTGAACCCGTCAGCGGCTGCCACGCGGCCGAGGCGCGGGACGTTGAGCTCGCGCTCGCTCATCACGGTGAGCAGCACGTTCAGCGTCTCCTCCGGCACCCGGTTCAGCTCCTCGACGTACAGCAGCCCGCCGGTGCGCAGGGCCTCGATGAGCGGCCCGTCGACGAAGACGTCTGGGCGGTAGCCGCTGGTCAGGACCAGGGCCGGGTCGAAGTGACCGACGAGGCGGGCCGGCGTCAGCTCGGCGTTGCCCTCGACGAGGAAGAACGGGATCGAGCGACCCGAGGCGACGTGCCGCAGCAGGGTGGACTTGCCGGTGCCGGGCGGCCCCTCGATCAGGACGTGGGCGCCGCTGGCCAGCGCCGCGGTGAGCAGCTCGACCTCGCGGTCGCGCCCGACCACGGCCGTCGGCACCCGGGCGGGCGGGGTGGGCACCGCGGTGCCCGCCCCGCCCGCCGTCGGGACAGCAGGTGTCACGGGTGCTCGTGGATCACGACGCCGCGCACGTTCTTGCCCGCGAGCAGGTCGTCGTAGCCCTCCTGCACCTGGTCGAGGGTGTAGGTGCGGGTGATGATCTCGTCCAGCTTGAGGTCACCGCTCTGGTACAGCCCGAGGATCTTGGGGATGTCGACCGTGGGGTTGCAGTCGCCGAACAGGCTGCCGACGATCTTCTTGCGGAACAGCGTGAGGATCGTGCCGGGCAGCTCGATGTTCTGCTCCATGAGCTTGTTCAGGCCGGTGAGGACGACGGTGCCGCCCTTGCCGACCGCGGTGAACCCGTCCGAGACGATCTGCGAGGTCATCAGGTCGGGGGTGAGGATCGCCGAGTCGGCGCCCTGCCCGCGGGTCATCTGAGTGATGGCCTCGTGCGCCTCGGCGGCGGTGGCGAAGGCGTGGGTGGCGCCGAGCTCCATCGCCTTCTCGCGCTTGTTCTCGAGCGGGTCGATGGCCACGACGTACTTGGCCCCGGCGTACCGCGCGCCCTGCACCGCGTTGATGCCGATGCCGCCGACACCGAAGACCGCCACGGTCTGGCCGGCCTTGACGTTCGCGGTGTTGACCGCCGAGCCCCAGCCGGTCGGTACGCCGCAGCCGACGAGCACCGCCTTGTCGAGCGGCAGGTCGTCATCGACCTTGACCGTCGAGTTCTGGTGGATGACGCCGTACTGGCTGAACGTGCCGAGCATGCACATGGCGCCGTACTTGCCGCGCGGGCCGCTGATCGGCCACCGGTCGTTCGGGAGGTAGCCCTCGAGGATCGTGGCGCCCATGTCGCAGATGGACTGCTGACCGGAGGCGCAGTAGCGGCAGGTGCCGCAGTTGGGGATGAACGAGCAGACGACGTGGTCACCGGCCTTGACGCGGGTGACGCCGGGCCCGACCTCCTCGATGATGCCCGCGCCCTCGTGGCCGAGCACCATGGGCAGGCGCGCCTCGAGGTCGCCGTGCGCGATGTGGACGTCCGAGTGGCACAGACCTGCGTGGGTGTAGCGGATCAAGACCTCGCCCTCGCGAGGACCGTCGAGCTCGAGCTCCTCGATCTCGATGGGCTTGCCGGCCTCGTAGACGACCGCTGCCTTCGTTTTCATGCCAACTCCTTCGTGGGCGTGGTTGGAGTGAACTGTGTCACCGGTCGCGGCCGGCAGGTGTTCAGAAACTGGACGTTCGCGCCGCGTCCGTCAAGGGCTGTCGCCCAGGTAGGTGCGCAAGCCGGCCAGCGCCTCGTCGAGCAGGTCGGCCAGAGCGGCGTCCTCGTCGTCCAGCCAGCGCTCGTACGCCGACAGCGCCAGCGCGAGCGCCACGTGCCCGACGACGCGGGGCAGCATGGCGTCGACGGCCAGCCCGAGCCGGGACGCGGCGTACTCGGCGATCACCGCCCGCCACCCGGCGTAGCGCAGCGCGGAGTGGGCCTGCAGCGCCGGCGTCCGCAGGATCAGCGTCATGCGTACCCGGTGCTGGGCGACGGCGCCGGCGTCGATGCGGTTGAAGTCCAGGACCGCGCGGTGCACGGCCTCGTGCAGCGCCAGACCCGGCGGGGTGGCCTGCAGGACGGCGGCCAGGTGGTCGAGGTTCTCGTCGAACCGACCCCAGGGGATGTCGTCCTTGGAGGGGAAGTAGCGGAAGACGGTGCGCCGGCTGATGCCGCTGGCGTCCGCGATCGCCTGGATCGTCGTCGCGTCGAAACCGTTGCGCCAGAACAGGTCAAGGGCTGCCGCCGCGACGGAGTCGTGGTCGGTCGCCGGACGCCGTCCGATCCGGACGGACTCGTGCGTGGTCATCGGCGCCGGACACTACCCCGCCGGGGCGACCCCTTCCCTTGTGGCGCTCGGTGCCATAAGTTGCGGTCAGCATCGCGTCACCGACGACGCGACCGATGAGTCGAGGTGCCCAGATGGCCCGTCCCGAAACGAGCGTCGCCGCCCCCGAGGTCACTGACCTCACCCCCGCCGTGGACGACGCGGTGCTGGCGCAGTCGCTGGTCGAAGAGGTCTCGATCGACGGCATGTGCGGCGTCTACTGACGCCGTGCTGGACGAGGCCTGGTCGCTCTCGTCGTCGGTAGCCCTGCGCCCCGAGCCGTTCGGCGCGCTGGCCTACCACTTCGGCACGCGACGCCTGACGTTCCTCAAGCAGCCCGGCCTCGTCGAGGTCGTGCGCGGGCTCGAGGCCGCCCCGGACGTCCGCGAGGCGCTGACGACCGCGGGCATCGACACCGCCCAGTGGCCGGCGTACGTCGCAGCCCTGCGTCGCCTGGCTGACACGGACATGATCGCCAGACGCCCGACCGCTACGTGCACCGGAGGACCCGCGTGACCGAGCTCGACGTCCGACCGTCCGCCACCGCCCGCCCGACCACCGGCTCGCTCGTCGAGCAGTTCGAGTACGGCCTGGACGCGCCGATCTGCCTGACCTGGGAGCTCACCTACGCCTGCAACCTGTCGTGCGTGCACTGCCTGTCGTCGTCCGGACGGCGCGATCCGCGTGAGCTGACCACGGCCCAGTGCGAGGCGGTGATCGACGAGCTGCAGCGGATGCAGGTCTTCTACGTCAACGTCGGTGGCGGTGAGCCCACGGTTCGCGAGGACTTCTGGCACCTGCTGGACTACGCCGTCGCCCACCAGGTGGCGGTGAAGTTCTCGACCAACGGGATCCGTCTGACCCCTGACCGGGCGGCGGTGCTCGCGCGCACCGACTACGTCGACGTGCAGGTCTCGCTCGATGGCGCCACAGCCGAGGTGAACGACCACGTCCGCGGCGCGGGGTCGTACGCCACGGCCATCCGCGCCCTCGACAACCTCGCCGAGGCGGGGTTCGAGGACGCCAAGGTCTCGGTCGTGGTGACCCGGCACAACGTCGGGCAGCTCGACGCGTTCAAGAAGATCGCCGACGACCACGGGGCGACGCTGCGGCTGACCCGGCTGCGCCCGTCCGGCCGCGGGGTCGACGTCTGGGACGAGCTGCACCCGACCGCCGCCCAACAGCGCGAGCTGTACGACTGGCTGGTCGGCGCAGGCGAGAACGTCCTGACTGGTGACTCGTTCTTCCACCTGGCCGGGTACGGCGAGACGGCGATGCCGGGCCTGAACCTCTGCGGCGCGGGCCGGGTGGTCTGCTTGATCGACCCGATCGGCGACGTGTACGCGTGCCCGTTCGCGATCCACGACACGTTCCTCGCCGGAAACCTGTTGCGGGACGGCGGTTTCGGCCAGGTGTGGCGCACCTCCAAGCTGTTCGCCGACCTGCGCTCGCCGCAGACCTCGGGCGCGTGCACGCGCTGCCAGTTCTTCGACTCGTGCCGCGGCGGGTGCATGGCGGCCAAGTTCTTCACCGGGCTGCCGCTGGACGGCCCGGACCCCGAGTGCGTCCGCGGGTTCGGTGAGACCGCGCTCGCGGCGGACGACCGGGCGGCCACCATGGCATCGCGGCGCCCGGCCGACGACCACTCGCACCGCACGACGCCGACGGTCCGTCGTCCGGTGCCGGTGCAGATCGGCACCCGCCCCGGCCCGAGCGCTCCGCCGGTGTCCGCCTGCTCCGAGAGCCCGCTCGCGGGTTTCACCCGCGACTGAAGGCGAGACCCGACGTGGGAGCGTGGTTCGAGACGGTCGCCGAGGCCCAGCGCCGGGCGAAGAAGCGGCTGCCGCCGTCGGTCTACAGCGCGCTGCTGGCCGGGTCGGAGAAGGGACTGTCGTACGACGACAACCTGGCCGCGTTCGCGCTGCTGGGTTTCGCCCCGCACGTTGCCGGCAGCTCGGGCACGCGCGACCTGTCGACGACGGTGATGGGCCAGACGATCGACCTGCCGGTGCTGATCTCGCCGACCGGGGTGCAGGCGGTGCACCCGGACGGCGAGGTCGCGGTGGCGCGTGCCGCCGCCGCCCGCGGCACGCTGATGGGCCTGTCGTCGTTCGCCAGCAAGCCGGTCGAGGAGGTCACGGCCGCCAACCCCCGCACGCTCTACCAGACCTACTGGATGGGCGACCGTGACGCGATGGTGCGCCGGCTCGACCGGGCGCGGGCCGCGGGCTGCGTCGGGGTGATCGCGACGCTGGACTGGTCGTTCGCCAACGGTCGCGACTGGGGCAGCCCGACGATCCCCGAGAAGCTCGACCTCAAGGCCATGCTGCGGTTCGCGCCCGAGGGGCTGCGCCGGCCGCGCTGGTTGGCCGACTTCGCCCGCAGCGGCAGGCTGCCCGACCTCACCGCCCCCAACCTCGCCGCGCCCGGCGAGCCCGCGCCGACGTTCTTCGGCGCCTACTACGAGTGGATGCGGACGCCGCCGCCGAGCTGGGACGACGTCGCCTGGCTGCGCGCGCAGTGGGACGGGCCGTTCATGCTCAAGGGCGTCTCGCGGGTCGACGACGCGAAGCGCGCCGTGCAGGCCGGTGCGACGGCGATCTCGGTGTCGAACCACGGCGGCAACAACCTGGACGGCACACCGGCGCCGATCCGCGCGCTGCCGGCGGTGGCCGACGCCGTCGGACACGAGATCGAGGTGCTGCTGGACGG
>JBKJTJ010000341.1:0-4311 GCA_046590855.1 Actinomycetota bacterium | reverse complement strand
CGCCTGCATCGGTTGGGCGACAAGGCGATCGCCGCCCAGCGCCGCGACATCGGCATGTGCTTCCAGCGGTTCAACCTGTTCCCGCACATGACCGCCACCGAGAACGTCCTCGAGGCGCCGGTGCAGGTGCGCGGCGAGAGCAAGGCCCAGGCCCGCAAGGACGCCCTCGAGCTGCTCGAGCGGGTGGGGCTCGCCGACCGCTGCCACGCCTACCCGGCCCAGCTGTCAGGGGGCCAGCAGCAGCGGGTCGCGATCGCCCGGGCCCTGGCGATGAAGCCCAAGCTGATGCTCTTCGACGAGCCCACCAGCGCGCTCGACCCCGAGCTGGTGGGCGAGGTGCTCGCCGTGATGCGCGAGCTGGCCGACGACGGCATGACGATGATCGTCGTCACCCACGAGATGAGCTTCGCCCGCGAGGTCGCCGACCGCGTCGTCTTCATGGACGGCGGTGTCGTCATCGAGCAGGGGCCGCCGGCCGTGGTCATCAGCGACCCGCAGCACCCGCGCACCAAGGCCTTCCTGCAGCGCATGCGCCACGAGGAGGCCGAAGGGCACGCCGGCGCCGCGGTCCAGGTGCCAGAGATCGACGAGCCCGCTGACGACGAGCTCGCGCCCTGAGCGGTCGACTCGGCGTCGTCGTCGTGCGAGGACGGTCGATGCAGCCCTCGCTGCGCGACGGCGACCGGGTGCTCGTTCGCTGGGGTGCACCCGTGCGGCCCGGCGACGTGGCCGTCGTCCGCCTGCCGCCGGACCACGCCGGCCGCGCCCGGCCGCTGTCGGTCAAGCGCGCCGTCCGCCCCGAGGCCGGGGGGTGGTGGGTCGAGCGCGACAACCCCGCCGAGGGCGTCGACTCGTGGCAGGTGGGGGCGGTGCCCGCCGACGGGGTCCTCGCCGTGGTGCGCTGGCGGCTGTGGCCGCGTCCGGGCCGCCCCCCGGGTGACCCGCGGGCGGCTGCGCGCCCCCCCGGAGCGGACGCCGCCGGACGCGGGTAGCGTTCGAGGGGTCGCTCACAGCGGCCGGATCCGTCAACGAAGGGACCACGAGATGCTCTCGCGCCTGCTCGCCCCCACCACCGAGGTCAGCGCGCACTGCGACCTGCCGTGCGGTGTGTACGACCCCGCCCAGGCCAAGATCGAGGCCGAGTCGGTCAAGGCCACGATCACCAAGTACAACGACTCGACCGACGAGGCCTTCCGCTCGCGCGCCCTGGCCATCAAGGAGGAGCGCTCGGACCTGGTCAAGCACCACCTGTGGGTGCTGTGGACCGACTACTTCAAGCCACCGCACTTCGAGAAGTACCCCCAGCTGCACGGCCTGTTCAACGAGGCCACCAAGCTCGCCGGCGGCGGCGGGGGCACCAAGTCCTCGACCGACGTCGCCGTCGCCGACCAGCTGCTGGCCAAGATCGACGAGATCTCGGGCATCTTCTGGGAGACCAAGAAGGCCGCCTGACCCACGCCCCTTGACGAGGGGTCGGCGCGCACCCGCGCGTCGGCCCCTCGTGGCATGCTCGGCCCCGATCAACCCCCTAGCCGCGAGGAGCAGCCCGCGTGAGCACCCCCGCCGACGGCCTGCGCGCCCAGGGGCTGGTCAAGCGGTTCGGCCCGCGCGCGATCATCGACGGGGTCGAGATCCACGTCGCGGCCGGGCAGGTGCTGGCCCTGGTCGGCGGCAACGGCAGCGGCAAGACCACTCTGCTGCGCATCCTCGCCGGCCTGCTCGAGCCGGACGACGGCGAGGTCACCTGGCAGGGCCGTCCGCTGGACGAGTCGGACCCGTGGGTGCGCAGCGAGCTGGCCATCCTGCTCGACGACGCGGGCGCCTTCCCCGACCTGTCCGTCGGTGAGCACCTCGAGCTGCTGGCCCGCGCGTTCAGCGTGACCGACGCCGCGGCTGCGGCGACCACGGTGCTCGACGAGGTGGGGCTGGCCGCCCAGCGCGACCAGCTGCCCGCCACGCTGTCCAGCGGCCAGCGGCACCGCCTCGGCCTGGGCTCGGTGCTCGTGCGGCCGGCTGCGCTGATGGTGCTCGACGAGCCCGAGCAGCGCCTGGACGCCGCGGGCCGGCTCTGGCTCGCGGCCCGCCTGCGCGCCGCCGCCGACGACGGGGCCGCGATCGTCATCGCCAGCCACGACCAGGCGGTCATCGACACCACTGCCGACCTCGTGCTCGAGCTGACGTGAGCGTCTCGGGCGCCGCCCCACCCACCGCGGCGGCGCTGCGGCGCAGCCTGCGCCGCGCCCGGCGCCGCTCGGGGGCCGCCAAGCCCATCGGCGAGACGCTGCAGGACCTCTACGTCGCGGCCTTCGCCGTGGTGATGGTCGCCGTCGTCGTGGCACCGACCGCGTCCCGGGTGCTCGCCGACGCCGGCCGACGGACGGCGACACCCGGCCTGGCACTGACGCTGGCCCTGGCCGCCGCCGTGGCCGGCACCGCGGCGGCGCTGCGCGCGCTGACCACGGTCGGGCCCGTCGTCCGCGACCCGGCCGACGTCACCTGGCTGCTGGCCTCGCCCGCGAGCCGGGCGGCGCTGCTCGCCCCGGGGGCCGTGCTGCTGGTGACCGTGGCCGGTGGCACCGGCGCGGTGCTCGGTGCGGCCTGCGGGGTCGTGGCCGGGGTCGGGTTCACCCAGGTGCTCGGCTGGGCGGCGGGAGGCGCCGCGGTGCTGGTGGCCACGACCTCGGTGGCGGTCGCGGTGCAGCGCGGGCGGTTGCGCAACCGGCGGGTCCGGTGGCTCGCCGACACCGCAGCCGTGCTCGCTGTGGTGCTACTGGCCGCCGGCCTGACCGGGCGCACCGCGGGCTGGCGCGCCTCGTCCCCCTGGCCGGTCGTGGGTGCGGCCGCCGCCCTGGCCGCCGCGACCCTGCTGCTGGTGCCCCGCGCGCTGCCCCGCCTGCGCCGCTCCGAGCTCGTCGCCGGGGCTGGGCTGGCTCTGGGGCTGCGCGCCACCGTGACCGCCCTGGACGGCTCGTTCGTCGCCGAGACGCTGCGCACCCGGCGGCTGCTCGAGCGAGCCGTCGTGCGACGACACCGGCTCGCCGGAGCGGGCCTGACCGCGCTGGTCGCCGCCGACGCCCGGCGGGTCAGCCGCTCGCCGCGCTCCCTGCTCGGCGCGCTGGCGCTGGCACCGGTCGCCTGGGCCCTGGCCGACCTGTACGGGCGCCTGGGGGCGGCGGCCGCGGTCTCGCTGGCCGCGTGGGGTGCTGCCGGTCAGGTGGCCGCCGGGCTGCGGACGGTGAGCCGCTCGGGATCGGTCTCGCGCAGCCTGCCGTTCTCGGACGCGCAGCTGCGCGGCGCCCACGCGGTCGTTCCCGGGGTGGTCGCCCTCATCGTCACCTCGGCGGCCACCGCCTTCACCGGTCGGCCCGCGTGGACGGCGCTGGCCGCGGCCCTGGTGGGCACCGCCGCCGTCCTGCGCACCGCGGCCGGCCGCTCGTCGATCAGCTGGGGCGTCCAGGCCACCTCCCCGCTGGGCTCGCTGCCGGTGGGAGCGGTGACGTCCTACCTCGTGGGCCTGGACGTCGCAGTCGTCAGCACGGTGCCGCTGCTGCTGGGGGCCGGACCCCGCTGGGGCCTGGCCGTGCCCGCCCTGGCCTGTCTCGTCCTCGTGCGCTTCAACCGGCGTCCCGCCTGAATTGTCGGCCTCGGCCGCGCTGAGGGGGTATCGTCCCGGCGGCAGGTGACATCGAAGCCACCGCCGCGAGACCCGGAGGGCGCCATGTCCACGCCAGCACGAGACCGTCCCGCGGCACCGCCGTCGGGCTCCCGACGCCTGCCCACTCCCCTGCTGCTGCTGGTCGCCGCACTGCTGGCGGCGCCGCTCGTCGCGCTGCTCTGGGTGACGAGCTACGCGAAGGAGGAGCCGCGCCTGTTCGGGTTCCCGTTCTTCTACTGGTACCAGTTCGCCTGGGTGTTCGTCACCGCGGTGACGACGTCGATCGCCTACTCGGTGGTCGTGCGCCACGAGCGCCGCCGCCGCGCCGACGGCACCACCTCGGACCTCGGCGGCCGGCGATGAGCGCTGCGATGCCGCTGGCCGCGAGCACGGGCGGCGTGAACACCGTCGCGCTCTCGATCGTCATCGTGCTGTTCCTCGTCGTGACGGTGATGGGCTTCATGGCATCGCGCTGGCGGCACGAGGGCGCGGCGGCCAGCCTGGACGAGTGGGGCCTGGGTGGCCGCAGCTTCGGCACGTTCGTCACCTGGTTTCTCCTGGGCGGCGACCTCTACACCGCGTACACCTTCGTCGCCGTACCCGCGGCGATGTTCGCGACCGGGGCTGTGACCGGCTTCTTCGCGGTGCCCTACACG
>JBKJTJ010000261.1:0-2642 GCA_046590855.1 Actinomycetota bacterium | reverse complement strand
CAAGCCGCTCTCCGGGCGGCAACCCGCGACTCCAGCGGTCAGTGGCTGAGCGCAGACCAGCTCGCGACGAGACTGCCGCTCCGCCTCGCCGCACAACTAGCGGACATTGCGATCCGGAACATTGCCGAGGTCGGAAGAGAACATCGGGCCGCGGCGCAGGGGCTGATCCAGACCGGGCGCCTGTTCGTTCTTGCCACAGCGCTGCCGCCCTCCGACCACCTGGCTGCTGCCCGGCTTCGCCAGCGGCATGTGGTCGCCGGCCCCGCCGTAGGCGCGAGCATTGACCGCGCATACCGGTTGGCCACATCAGCGGAGTTGAAGCGAGGAGAGTTTGCGTCCGCATCCCCCGGAGGGGCGTTGATGAGCACGGTCGCTCGGCCGGCCATCAGTCAGCTATAGCTCAGGCGCTCCCGCGACGAGGCTCGTTGCTGGTCGAGTCAGGGGGTTCGGCTGATCGCCTTGAGCGCTCAGACCGGCTACCTAAGAGTCGCCGTCCAGTTCAACTGGACGAGGGTGCATGGCGCCCGGCACGGCAGGCGTTCCAGACGGCCAGCTGCTCGTTGAGTCGGGTAAGGCAGGGCCAGAGCCACCGGTCGTGCCAGGCGATGAGGCCGTCCGAGGGGTCACGGGAGCGACCCAGGTACGCCGCCTTCCAGGCGACAAACAGGCCGGTGAGCTCTTCGACAGCGGCGGGATGCTGCCCCCAGCAGGCGGGGACCTGGTGGCGGGTGGCGCCGAGCTGGTAACGGTCGACGAGCCAGTTCACCCAGTCGGTGAGCTCAGCGAGCAGGGCCTCCTGCTGAACCGGGTTGAGGTGATGCCAGGCCCATGGGCCAGACGGCGTACCGCTGGCACCACGCTCGTCCAGCAAGACAGCGAGCAGCTCCTCTTGGGCGGCGAGGCGGTCGGCGAGGGCGGCGAGGGTCTCGGCGAGTAGGACCGGGTCGAGGGGCTCAATGGGCTGGATGCCGTCGTCCAGCCCCTGGGACGTCGTCATGTGGCGCCCCCGGCCGGCCGTCGGAAGTCGTCGGCGTCGCGTCGTCCCCACCAGGGCTGAAGATCGACCACCGCCGGCGGCAGGCTGCGGTACAGGAGCAGACCCTGGCCGATGGGAAGGCCGCGGATGGCCTCGATGGGCAGGACGCGTTCACGTTCCGTGCCGACCTGACGCGACCACGACGATCCCTGACTGCGGGACGTTGTGACCCTACGGACGCGGCGCTCGCCGAGGAGTTTGGACAGCCGCTCGAGGTCGTCCGTCTCGGACGCGCCACCCAGAACGAGCTTGATCGGGGCTGAGCCCCACATGGTGTCGGCTTCGTCGCGGCCCCACCGGGCGCGGAGCTGACCGAAGGACTGCGCGAAGACCCACGCGGGCAGGCCCCGGCCGCCGCCATCGGACAGGAGCATCGGCATCTCGGGGATCGGCGCCACGTTGGGTGCCTCGTCCAGGACGAAGGTGCAGGTCGGGTCCAGCCGCCCGTCCGGTCGGGTTTGACTCCCGCGGCGACCGGCGCGCACGACCGCGGAGATCAGCGCTGTTGCCAGTGGGGCGGTCGAGCCGCCCGCACCTCCTTCGCACAGGACGTACAGGGTGCCGGGCGCGAAGACGTCCGGCTTCACAAGGTCGTCCAGGTCGATGCCGCCGCCGGGGCCAGGGCACACGAGGTTCAGAACGCGGGGGTCGGCCAGGCACCCGAGCACCAGACCGAGGGACATGTCGGTACTGCTGATCGTCTCTGGCGCCCCGGACCGGCAGTACTTGCGCAGGTCGTCGAACCAGCCGGGTGCCGCGGCGGGGTGGTCGCGCAAGACCGCGTAGGGGGCGTCGATACTGAAGTCGCGCGCCCAGGCGACGACCTGGCGCATCGACCCGTCCGACAGCGCCGCGGCGTGAAGCAGGCAGCGAAGGACGGTCTCGGCGGTGCCGGCGAAGAAACCCGTGTTGCGGGCCTGGCCCAGCGGGCGGGCAGCGACCATCGCCCGGGCCCGACCCGATGCCTCGCGGACATCGGCGCAGCCGCGTACGACGTCCCACTGAGCAGGGCGCGGCCAGTCGCTGATGGCGTCGGCGTCCCACACCCATACCGGGCCACTAGCGGCGCGGGCGGTGACGGTCAGGTGCAGCAGGTCAACCTTGGTGCTGGTCGCGACGACCGGCCCGGCGGCGTCGACCACGAGCGGCGCGGCCAGCGAGGTGGTCTTGCCTGCGCGGGAAGGGGCGATGACGATGGCAGAGTCCTCGCGCTGGGCCCGGACGCCGACGCCGCGGTAGGTGGCGAACGGGCGTGGGCAACGGTCGCCGTCGCGAGAGACCGTCCGCAACTCGGTGCGGGTGGCCATGCCGTTACCGGTGCGCCGTTGCAGCACAGCGACAACCACCAGCACAACCAGGATGACCGCGGCGGCGAGCACCGCAGCAGTGATGCCCCAGAAGGGCACCGGCCCTGGCATCCGCTCGGCCAGGGGTGCTTGGTAGGCCGAGCCCGGTTCTGTGGGGTGGACCAGCAGGCGCCCGACGACGCGTGCGGCCTGCTGGGCCGGTGGCCAGACCCAGCCGCCGCCGGTCAGCAGCGCGGCGGTGGCGCCACCGGCCAACATGCCCAGGGCAAGGGTGACAGCCGCACCAAGCAAGACGAGGA
>JBKJTJ010000092.1:0-24240 GCA_046590855.1 Actinomycetota bacterium | reverse complement strand
TCCCCGATCCGCGCGCTGACGTGGGGAGAGACCGGACCGAACCACCCGGCCGCGACGGCGTGCTCGCGGGTCACGACCAGGGCGCGGCCGGCCAGCCGGTCGGCCCAGGCGGTCAGCACCGCCTCGGCCTGCCCGGGCTCGCAGTACAGCTGGGGGCAGCGCGGTTCGCCGCCGACGTGCCGGACGCCGGCGGCCAGGTGGGGCTCGTGGGCGACGTCGAGGCGCTGGTGGTGGGGCACGTCGACCATCCCGTGGTCGGCGGTGACGTGCAGCGTCGCGTCCCGTGGCAGACCGGCGACCAGCCGGCGGATCGCCAGGTCGACCTTGGCGAGCTCCTCACCCCACTGCCAGGACCCGCAGCCCTCGACGTGGCCGACCTTGTCGACGTCGCCCCAGTAGACGTAGACCAGGGTGCGCGGCGCCGAGCGCAGGGCGGCGAGCGCCGCGTCGACCCGGTCGTCCAGGGTGGCGGCGCTGACGAACCGGCCGCCCCGCAGCGCCGCCTCGGTCAGACCCGAACCGTCGAAGAAGCCGGGGCCGACGCGCACCACCTCGACCCCGGCCGCGGCGACGTGCTGCAGCACCGTGGTCTCGCGCTGCCAGCGCCGCGGGTCGACGGCGGGCTCCCACGACAGCTCGTTGAGCAGCTCGTCCCGCTCGGGCACCAGCACCTCGTAGCCGACCAGGCCGTGGGCTCCGGGCGGCAGGCCGGTGCCGAGGCTGCCCATGCTCGTCGCCGTCGTGGTCGGGAAGCCCGCGCTGATCGTGCCGACGCGCTCGAGCTGCGATCGCAGGTAGGGCGCGTGCCCGGCGCGCTCACGCAGCAGCAGGTCACCGAGGCCGTCCACCAGCAGCACGCAGGCGCGCGCCACGGGGGCGAGGCGCAGCAGGTCGACGAGCCCGGCGCCGGCCGGGGGCACCTCGACGTCCAGGCTGCGCGCCACTGCCGGCATCAGGTCACTCAGCGAGCTGGTGCCGTACGGCGGGGCGGCCAGGGCGTGCGGCACTAGCGCCCGCCCGCACCGGCCGTCGCGGCCGACAGCGCGCGGGCGAAGGCCAGCGCGTCGCGGACGGCGGTGTCGCCGTCCGCGTCCGAGGCGACCCGCAGCGCGATGTCGTCGGCGCTGGCCGTGCCGGTGTAGCCGTGGTCGGCCTCGCAGTCGGGGTCGCCGCACGCGGCCGGCTCGAGGTCGAGGCGGCTGACCGCCCCCCAGCCGATCGTCAGCGTCAGGTCGCGCGAGCCGGCGCCGCGGACGTACTCCTGCGGCTGGGGCACGACGTGGTTGACGACGACCGAGCGCACCGAGCGCAGCGGCACGGCCTCGGTCGCCGCCGTGGCGTACGGCTGGGGCGGCCCGTCAGGGTCCTCGGGGGCGTGGTCGTCGGCGTGGGCCACGACCAGGCGGGTCGCGGTGAGCACCAGCGCGGTGATGTGGCGGCGGACGGCGTCGCTGTCGAAGGTGGTCTCGGCGTGCACCAGGTGGGCGACGACGGGCTCGCCGGCCACCGACACGTCCAGGACGTCGATGACCAGGTCGGGGAAGTAGCCCGCGCGCTCGAGGTCCGAGCGCAACCCGGGGGGCAGCTCGCGGCTCGTCGTGTCGGAGGTCCGGGCGTCTCGCATGGTGACCATCCTGTCACCCCGCACCGACGGTCCCCCCGCACCGACAGGGCTCCCGCGCTCAGCCCGGCAGCCGCCGTTGGTCGGTGTCGGTGCGCCCGGGTGGCTCGGCCAGCCGGATACCGGCGTCCAGCACCGCCAGGCCCCGGGTCGAGACCACGACCGGGTTCAGCTCGAGGTAGGCCGCCTGCGGCAGCTCGTCGGCGAGCACCGAGAGCCGGGCGATGAGGTCCTCGAGGGCGTCGACGTCGACGGGCGCGGCGCCGCGGTGTCCGAACAGCAGCGGGGCGGCGCGCACCGAACGGACGAGGTCGGCGACGTCACCCTCGCGCAGCGGGGGGAACCGGCGGGCGACGTCACCCAGCAGCTCGGTCGGCGGGCCGCCGACACCGAACTCGACCACCGGTCCGAACAGCGGGTCCTCGGTCGAGCGGACGACGCAGGCCAGGCCCGCGGGCGCCATCGCCTGCACGGCGAAGACGTCGGCGCCCAGCGCCTGCAGCCGCTCGTGCATCTCGGCGAACGCCTCGCGCAGCTGGTCCTCGCGCCCGATGTCGAGCCGGACGGCGCCGAGGTCGGCACGGTGCCGCAGCCCCTCGGACGTGGCCTTCAGGACCACCGGGTAGCCCACCCGGACGGCGGCCGCGGCGGCCTCGTCGGCCGTGCGGACGGGGAACGAGGGCCACAGCTCGATGCCGTAGGCGGCGAGCAGCTCGGCGGACTCCGCGTTGGTCAACCAGACGCCGTCCGGCCCGAGCGGGGCCGCGGCGGCGACGACCGCGCGGGCCGCGTCGCGGTAGAGGGGGCCGGGGGCGACCCGGCCGCCGCGGTCGCGCTGGCGCCACTGGGAGTAGCGGGTCGCCGAGACCAGCGCACGCACCGAGTCCTCGGGTGTGGGGTACGCCGGGACGGTGCGCGCCCCCGACGACAGCGCGTCGGTCACACCGCGCATCCCCAGGAAGGTGGCGACGCAGGCCTTCTGGCTCGCCCCGGCCACCTCGGCCACGGCCGTCGCGACCTCGGTGTCGAGGGTGACCAGCGGGGGGATGAACCCGACCACCACCGAGTCGACGTCCGGGTCGGCGAAGGCGAGCGACAGCGCCTCGCGGAACTCCTGGGCGGCAGCCGCCGACGGCAGGGCGACCGGGCCGTGCACGACCTCCAGCCCCCAGCTGGTGCAGGCGTCGGCCGCGAGGACGCCCAGCGCGTCGCTGTTGGTGACGACCGCGACCCGCGGCCCCTGCGGCAGCGGCTGGTGCACCACCAGCTGGGCGACGTCGAAGAGCTGGTGGACGTTCTCGACCCGGATCACGCCGGACTGGCGCAGCATCTCGTCCAGCGCCTCGCGCGGCAGCCGCGAGGCCCGGACGGCGTGGCCGGGCGGGACGCTGAACGAGGAGACGCCCGACTTCACCACGATCACCGGCTTGGTGCGGGCCAGCCGCCGGGCGATCCGCGAGAACTTGCGCGGGTTGCCGATGCTCTCGAGGTACAGGCCGACCGCGTCGGTCGAGGTGTCGTCCAGCCAGTACTGCATGACGTCGTTGCCCGAGACGTCAGCGCGGTTGCCTGCGCTGACGAAGGTCGACACACCCAGCGAGCGCCGTGCGGCCGAGTCGAGCACCGCGATCCCGAGCGCGCCGGACTGGCTGAACAGCCCGAACCGCCCCGCCGGCGGCAGGGTGGGGGCGAGCGAGGCGTTCAGGCGCACCAGCGGGTCGTTGTTGACGACGCCGAACGAGTTGGGTCCGACCACGCGCATCCCGTTGGCGCGGGCCAGCCGCACCAGCTCGTCCTGACGTCGTCGGCCCTGCTCGCCGGTCTCGGCGAAACCGGCGCTGACGACCACCAGGCCCCGGACCCCGGCCCTCGCGCAGTCGCGCACCACGTCGTCGACCGCGTCGGCGGGCACGGCGACGACCGCGAGGTCGATCGGGCCGGGCGAGTCCGTGACCCGCGCGTGGCTGGCCACCCCCTGCACCTCGAACGCGTCGTGGTTGACCGCGTGCACGGCGCCGGTGAACCCGCCCACGCGGATGTTCTCCAGCAGCCGGTGGCCGATCGAGTCGGGGTCGCGGCTGGCGCCGACCACGACGACCGAGCGGGGGTTCAGCAGCCCCCGCATGCTGCGCGACTCGGCGCGGTGCTCGCGCGACTCGCGCACCCGGGCCGAGTTCTCGGTCGGCGAGATGTCGAACGCGAGCGAGATCACACCGTCCTCGTACCCGTGCGCGACCTCGTAGCCGGCCTCGGTGAAGACGGTCATCATCTTGCGGTTCTGCGGCAGCACCTCGGCGACGAACCGGGTGATCCCGCGCTCGCGCGCCGCCACCGTGAGGTGCTCGAGCAGCACCGACCCGAGTCCGCGACCCTGGTGCGCGTCGCTGATGTTGAAGGCCACCTCGGCGCTGGTGCCCCCGATCCGGTCGTAGCGCGCGATGCCCACGATGTCGTCGCCCAGCGTCGCCACGAGCCCGACGCGGTTCAGGTGGTCGACCTGGGTGAAGCGCGCGACGTCCTTCGCCGACAGGTGCGGCAGCGGCGCGAAGAACCTGAGGTAGACCGACTCGGCCGACTGCGCGTCGTGGAACGCGTGCACCGCGGGCGCGTCCTGCGGCCGGATCGGGCGCACGTGCGCCACCCCGCCGTCGCGAAGCACGACGTCGGCCTCCCAGTGCGCCGGGTAGGCCACGCCAGCACCCTCGCCCGGTACCGCGCCGGGTGCGGTCTCGACCACGTGGCGAGCCTACCGGCGCAGGCCGGTGCCTAGGCTTCGCCCATGGCCGCCCCACCCGCCCCGATCCCTGCTGCCCTCGAGCTCACCGACGAGGTGCGCGCGGCGCTCGCCGACGGCGTTCCTGTCGTCGCGCTGGAGTCGACGATCATCAGCCACGGGCTGCCGCGCCCCGACAACCTGCGGGTCGCGCGTGAGATCGAGGCCGCCGTCCGCCGTGAGGGTGCGGTCCCCGCGACCGTCGCCGTCGTCGACGGGCGGGTCCGCATCGGGCTGGACGACGACGCGCTGGCTGCCGTGGCAGGGCGCGACGACGTGGCCAAGGCCGGGGTGCGCGACCTGGCGGTGGTCGTGGTCCGCCGCGGTTGCGGCGCCACGACCGTGGCCGCGACCGCCCACCTGGCGGCGCTCGCCGGCATCGGCGTCTTCGCGACCGGCGGCCTCGGCGGGGTGCACCGCGACGCGGCGACGACGTTCGACGAGTCCGCCGACCTCGTGACGCTGGCCCGCGTGCCGATCACCGTCGTGTGCGCCGGGGTCAAGTCGATCCTCGACGTCGCGGCGACGCTCGAGCGTCTCGAGACCCTCGGGGTCGGTCTGCTCTGCTACGGCAGCAACGCTTTCCCGGGTTTTTACCTCACCGACTCGGGGCACTTCGTCGAGCACCGCGTCGACTCCCCCGCCGAGGTCGCTGACGTCATGCGGGCGCGAGCGGCGCTGCACACCGACACGACGGCGCTGGTCGTCGCCAACCCGCTGCCGCTCGCCGAGCAGCTCGACCCCGACCTCCACGACCGGGTGCTGCGGTCGGCCCTCGAAGACGCTGCGGCACAGGGGATCCACGGCAAGGACACGACGCCGTTCCTGCTCGCGCGCTTCCACCACGACACCGGGGGCGCGAGCCTCGCCGTCAACACCACGATCATCCTGCGCAACGCCGCGCTGGCCGCCCGGGTCGCCACGGCGGCCGCAGGGTGAGCGGGGACGTCCTCGTCGTCGGTGACCTGATGACCGACGTGGTCACCCGGGTCCACGACCCGCTCAGCCTCGGCTCGGACACCGCCGCCACGGTGCGCACCCGCCTCGGCGGCGCGGGCGGCAACGTCGCTGCATGGCTTGCGGCACAGGGGGTCTCGTGCAGCTTCGTCGGTCGCGTCGGTGACGACCCGTTCGGGCGCGAGGCCGTCGCGGCTTTGCGGTCCGCGGGCGTCACGACGCTCGTCGGTGTCGATACGCACGTCGCGACCGGCGCGTGCGTCGTCCTGGTCGGGCGCGACGGCGAGCGGACGATGCTCCCCGACGCCGGGGCCAACTCGACGCTGTCGCCCGACGACCTGCCGCTGGATGAGCTGAGCCGGGCCAGGCACCTGCACGTGTCGGGGTACACGCTGCTCAACCCCGGCTCGCGCTCAGCGGGCACGGCGGCGCTGGCCGTGGCGCGGGCCGCCGGGGTGGGCACGTCGGTCGACGCCTCGAGCGCCGCTCCGCTCGAGGCCGTGGGCGGCGACGCGTTCGTGGCCATGACCCGTGACGTCGACCTGCTCTTCGTCACCCTCGACGAGGCCGCTGTGCTGTGCGACAGCCGAGATCCGGCCGTCGTGGCGGCGCGGCTGACGGCCCACTACCCGCAGGTGGTGCTCAAGCTCGGCGGATCCGGTGCCTGGTGGTGCGCCGACGGGCGGCCCACGCGCACGGCCGCTGCGGTGCCGGCGTCCGGCGACGTCGTCGACACCACGGGTGCGGGTGACGCCTTCGCCGCCGGTTACCTCGCCGCGACCCTCACCGGCGCGGACGTCGACGCCGCGCTGGCCGGCGGGTGCCGGCTGGGCGCCGCAGCGGTCACCCGCCACGGCGCGCGACCCTGACGCGCGTCAGTCCAGGCAGCCGACGTTGACCTGCGCCGAGCCGGCGACCTTGCCGACCTTCGCCTGGTACGAGGCGACGAAGTCTGCTGCGTCCGAGCGGTTCGCGAAGTACACGGTCGCGGCACTCCAGTAGTCGTACTGGTCGAGCCCCAGGGCCTCGATGGCCCCCTGGTCGCAGGCCAGGTCGCCCTGCACCGCCGTGTAGCCGGCCCCGGACGCCTTGCGCACCGCAGCGTCGATCGCCGGGTCGTCGCCGGCGTGCGCGAGGGCGAGGTAGACCGCCCAGACCGGGTCACCCTGACCCGGCTCGCCCAGGGCCTTCGGCCAGCGGGTCGGGCCGGACGTCGGCACGGACCCGCCGGTCGCGGTGGCAGTGGGCGCGGCCGTGGTGGCCGCCGGCGAGGTCGGGTCCGCCGACGCCGGCGTCTGGGTGGGCTCGGCCTCGGTGGTGTCGGTCGTCGTCGTGTCGGTGGTGGTGGCCTCGGGCTCGCTCGCCGACGTGGTGCTCGCAGCGGGCGCCGTCTGCTGCGCCGCGACCGAGGAGCACGCGGCCAGCGCGGGCAGCGCCAACGCCGTCACCAGCACGACGAGCCGAGGTGCGGCGCGCTCAGCGCCGAACCGTGTCGTGCCGTGCATCTGCTGGTCCTCCCGTTGGCGGTTCCGAACGTAACCCACGAGCGGAGCGACCGGACGGCGCCGCACCGTGGTGGCAGGGTCGGGCTGGGCCCTAAGGTCGGCGGATGAGCGAGAACGACGAGGTCTTCGCCGACGCCGGCGCCGCCTTCGCGCACGCCCGCGACCACCTGCTGCGGCTGCGCACCGACCACGAGGGCGCCGTCCGCGAGTTCCGACCGCCGCGGTTCGAGCACTTCAACTGGGCCCGTGACTGGTTCGACCGGGTCGCGGCCGGGCCGGCGGCAGACCGCCTGGCCCTGTGGGTGGTCGACGAGGACGGCGCCGACACGCAGGTGACCTACGCGCAGATGGCGTCCCGGTCGACGCAGCTCGCAGGGTGGCTGCACGCGCAGGGTGTCCGCGGCGGCGACCGGGTGCTGCTGATGCTCGGCAACCAGGTCGAGCTGTGGGAGACGCTGCTCGCCTGCATCCGGATCGGCGCCGTCGTGATCCCCGCGACGACGCTGCTGGCGGCATCCGACGTCCGAGACCGCATCCAGCGCGGCCAGGTGTCGCACGTGGTCGCCCGCTCGGCTGACGTGGCCGCCTTCACCGACGTCGCCGGCAGCTGGACCCGCATCGCCGTGGGGGACGACCTCCCGGGCTGGCTCTCGTTCGGCGACAGCCTCACCTGGGGCGGGGCGTTCGCACCGGACGCGCCCACCCGCGGTGACGACACGATGCTGCTGTACTTCACCTCGGGCACCACGGCCAAGGCCAAGCTGGTCGAGCACACGCACGTGTCGTACCCCGTCGGCCACCTGTCGACGATGTTCTGGATCGGGTTGCAGCCCGGCGACGTGCACCTGAACATCAGCTCGCCGGGGTGGGCGAAGCACGCGTGGAGCAACGTCTTCGCCCCCTGGAACGCCGAGGCGACGGTGCTGGTCGTCAACCAGCGCCGGTTCGCCGCAACCCCTCTGCTGCAGGCGATGGAGCGCTGCGCGGTCACGACGTTCTGCGCGCCACCGACCGTCTGGCGGATGCTGGTGCAGTCCGACCTGGCCGCCTTCCACGGACGCATCCCGCTGCGCGAGGTGGTCGGCGCCGGCGAGCCGCTCAACCCCGAGGTGATCGAGCAGGTGCGCACCGCGTGGGGTCTGACGGTCCGCGACGGGTTCGGGCAGACCGAGACGACCGCGCAGGTCGGCAACCCCCCGGGCGCCCTGCTCAAGCCCGGCTCGATGGGCCGCCCGCTGCCGGGGTACGACGTGGTGCTGCTCGACCCGGTGACGGGTGAGGAGAAGGACGAGGGCGAGCTGTGCCTGCGCCTGGACGGGCCCGGTGGGCGTCCCGTCGGCCTGATGGTGGGCTACCGCGACGACCCCGAGCTGAACGCAGAGGCCATGCGCGACAACGCCTATCACACCGGTGACGTGGCCTCGCGCGACGCGGAAGGCTACCTCACCTACGTGGGCCGCTCCGACGACGTGTTCAAGGCCTCCGACTACCGGATCAGCCCGTTCGAGCTCGAGAGCGTCCTGATCGAGCACCCCGCGGTGGCCGAGGCAGCCGTCGTCCCCTCACCGGACGCCGTCCGACTGGCGGTTCCCAAGGCGTACGTCGTCCTGGCCGCGGGCTACGAGCCGACCCAGGAGACCGCCGCCTCGATCCTCGCCTACGCCCGCGAGCACCTGGCGCCGTACAAGCGGATCCGCCGGATCGAGTTCACCGACCTGCCCAAGACGATCAGCGGCAAGATCCGCCGGGTCGAGCTGCGCGGCCGCGAGAACGAGGTGCACGCGCCCGGTGCACCCGCACGCGCCTCAGCCACCGAGTTCTGGGAGGACGACGTCCGCTGAGTCGTCGCCTCGCACGGCAGACTCCTCGGATGGGCCACTCCCCGTTCAGCGTCGACGTCGCGCCGCCGTCCGCAGCGCAGTTCCTGCGTGAGATGGCGCGTCACGCTGCGACCCTGGAAGACCGCCCGCTGCCCGCGGTCGACTCGCGGGAGGTCGATGAGCTCGTCCCCCACCGCGTCTCGGACGCGCTCGTCGCCGTCTCCTCCTCGGGCCGACAGCTCGGTGCAGCCTGGTTGCTCTTCGACGGGACGCCGCTGGTCCCGGCCCGGCCCACTGCCGCCGAAGTGTGCATGGCGCTGGAACCCGACAGCCGCAACCACGGGGTCGGCACCGCGCTGCTGAACGCCTTGATCAGCCGAGCAGCGGCGTGCGACGTCGACGACCTCGTGCTCAACGTGCACCTGCGGAACACGGCCGCGCTGCACCTGTACATGAAGTGCGGCTTCCGGGTGGCTGGCGCTGGCCGAGGCTGGTTCGGCGTGGCCATGGCGAGGTGGCTCGACCGCGAGGGAGCGACCACTCACCCAGGCTGACCGCAGGCTCCACGCCAGGCCGGCGTGCCGGACGAGCATGAGCGTGCGGACGGGCCAGAGCCCGCCGCTCCCCCGCGCAGGGCCTTGTGGCGGACTTCGCGAGGTGCTAGAATCGAACACATGTTCGAGACTTCCGCCACCACTGCGGTGACCGCGCTGCGTGCGCGGGTGGCGTGGCTCGGCGCTGAGCTGGGAGGCCTCAACGCTGGGGGTCTGGGTGATGGCGAGCTCGTCGCGCTGCTGGGTGAGCTGGAGTCGTTGAAGTGTCGGGTCGAGGCTGCGCAGGTGGTTGCTGCGGCGGCGCTGGACTGCTCGGTGCGCGCCGCTCACGCGGCGAGCGGGGTGGCCGCCGACCGGCAGGGGCAGGGGGTGGGGTTGCAGGTCGCGTTGGCGCGGCGGGAGTCCCATCACCGGGGTGAGCGGCATCTGGGTCTGGCTCGGGTGCTGACTCGGGAGCTGCCGTGCACGCTGGCCGCGTTGCGGGCCGGTCTGATCAGCGAGTGGCGGGCCACGATCGTGGCGCGCGAGACGGCGTGCCTGTCCCGTGAGCACCGGGCGGTGGTCGACCGGGAGCTCGGCTCCCAACCCGAGACATGGGCGCGGTGGGGTGAGCGTGAGCTGATCGGCGAGCTGCGCCGCCGCGCCTACGGGCTGGACCCGGAATCTGTCGTGGCGCGCCGCCGGCGCGCGGAGGGTGAGCGGTGGGTGTCACTTCGCCCGGCCCCGGACTGCATGACGTACCTGACGGCGTTGCTGCCGGTGGCGACGGGGGTGGGGGTGTACGCCGAGCTGGCCCGGGCCGCTGGCGCCGCCCGGGTCGCGGGGGATGGGCGGGGTCGGGGTCAGGTGATGGCCGACACCCTGGCCACCCGCCTGCTGGGCCAACCCCACGGCGCCGCGCCGCGGGTGCCGGTGACAGTGAACGTGGTGGTCTCGGACGAGGTCCTGCTCGGCCCGGGTTCGAGCCAGGACACGGCAGAGGTGCAGGGGTACGGGGTGGTGCCCGGAGGTCTGGCCCGTCAGCTGGCCGGAGCCGCCCCAGATGCCGCGGTGCAGGTGCGCCGGTTGTACGCGACGCCGGACGCCGGGGCGCTGGTCGCGATGGACTCCCGGGCCCGGTGCTTTCCACCGGCGCTGGCCGAGTTCATCCGCCTGCGCGACCGCACGTGCCGCACCCCGTGGTGCGATGCGTCGGTGCGGCACGTCGACCACGTGCGGGCGCACACCGACGGCGGGCCGACCACCGCGGACAACGCCCAAGGACTGTGCGAGGCCTGCAACCACGCCAAAGCAGCGCCCGGCTGGGCAGCGACGGTCACGAGTGCGGATGCAGGTGCCCCGCACACCGTCACGCTCACCACCCCGACCGGCGCGACGTACGACTCCACCGCCCCGCCAACACCGAGGCCGCTGCCAAGGAGCCGACCCGGTCGCGACAGCGTCGACTTCTCGTGGGTGGAGTGGCACCTCGAGGTCCTGCTCGAGCACGTCAACTGAGCCAATGTCACCTGTCGCACCCGGCCTGCGCGGTGTCACGGCCGAACGGCCCGGCACCCTGGTCGGGTGTCGGGCCGCACGGGCCTGGATGGCCTGCGACTAGTGCAGGGCGCCGTGCTTGTTGACCAGCGGGATGCGCTCCCAGCGGCGGCTCAGCCCGAGGCTGCGCCCGGCCCCGGTCAGGGCCAGCAGCACCAGGATGAGGGCGTAGACGATGTGGTAGTCCATGAAGGGGTTGTTGTCCGGCGGCAGCACCGCGGTCCACATCATCACGAGCAGCAGGGCGCCACCAGCGGCCGCCAGCCGCATCGTGATGCCCAGCATCAGGGCCACCCCGATGGCCGCCAGGGCGAACATGAAGGCGATGTTGACCCAGGTGTCGCCGGCGATCGACTGGTAGGCGCTCGCGAACGGCCCGGCGGTGGCCTTGCCGAGGAACCCGGCGGTCGGACTACCGCCGTTGATCCAGGCGCCCGCGCTCGGCGTCTCGTGCCCCAGGCCGAACATCTTGTCGAGGAACGCCCACACGAAGACCCAACCGAGGCTGAGACGGATCGCGGCGAGGGTGTACCGGTAGGCGCGGTGCCGAGTGGTCTCCTCGACCGTCGGCTCGGCGAGGAACGGGTCGTCGAGGCGCAGGACGGGCTGCTGGTGCCTGCTGGCCTTGCCGGTGCTGCTCATGGTCTTCTCCAGTTCGTCGGTGCCCCTGCCTTCGGGACTCCTCGATCCTGACGCCGGACGGTGCGCGGCCCTAGGGACCAACGTCCCGCGCGGGGCCGCCGGAAGGCTCGTCCCGTCCCGCCGCGGGGCGTCCGTCGCCCGGGTGTGCGGCTCCGGGGTGCCGCAGCCCGAGGGCGACGGCCTCCTCGCGCAGCTCCTCGCGCACCCGCGGGTGCGCCGCCCGCTCGATCAGGTGCTCGGCCTGTGCTCGCTCGTCGTACCCGAACATCTCGGCGGTGCCCTGCTCGGTGACGATCGCCGTGTGCTGCACCGAGGTGACCGGCTCGTCGACGAGGGCCACGACCGTCGAGACGTCCGCCCGCGGGTGCCACGAGCGCAGGGCCATCAGCGCCTGGCCGCCGACGGCGTGCAGCGCGCCGACGACGAAGTCGGTCTGCCCACCGAACCCGGAGTGGATGCGCGCCTTGATCCGTGAGGCGTTCGCCTGGCCGAACAGGTCGACCTGCAGGGCCGTGTTGATCGAGGTCATCGACCGCTGCTCGCTGATCCGCGCCGGCGCGTTCGTCGTCTCGGTGCGCAGCAGCTGCACCCGCGGGTTGCGGTCGACCCACGCGTACAGCCGCTGCGACCCCAGCAGGAACGACGCCGTCAGCACCGCCTGAGGGTCGAGGGCTCCCGCCCGGTCCAGCTCCAGGACGCCGTCCGAGAACATCTCGGTCCACAGCCGCAGTCCGCGCCGACCCAGCAGACCGGCGAGTGTCGCGTCGGGCACCGTGCCGATCCCCAGCTGCAGGGTGGCCCCGTCCGGCACGCGCGCGGCCACCAGCTCGCCGATCCGGGTGGCGGCGTCGTCCGGCTCGACCGTCACCGGTTCGTCCAGCGGCTCGTCGGCCTCGATGGCGTAGTCGACCAGGTCGGGGTCCAGCCGTCCGTCGCCGTAGGTCCACGGCACGTGCCGGTTCACCTGCGCCAGAACCAGTCCGCCGCGGGCGCGGCAGGCCTCGATCGCGGCCGGAAGCACGTTGACCTCGGTGCCGAGCGACAGCGCCCCGTCGTGCGGCGGCGCCACGTTGACGCACACCACGTCGGGCACCAGCGTGCTGGAGAACAGCCGCGGCACCAGCGACAACCGGGCCGGCACGTACGTCAGCGTGGGACTGCGCCGCACCCCGGCGCCGACGAACGGCGTCTCGTGCACCACCTCCGGACGGGTGGGCACGGCGCCGACGTGAGCGTTCAGGGCGAACAGGCGGTACGTCGGCACGCACGCGTCCAGCACCCCCAGCAGGGCGCGGGGCGTGGCCCCGTTGCCGCCGGTCACGACGCGCGGGACGCCGGGCAGGCGACGAAGGACCGTGCTCAGGTCGTTCGCGTCCAGGGTGCGCACTCAGGTCGACGGGTGCTTGCTGGCGAACACGGCCGCCTGGGTGCGCCGCTGCATCCCCAGCTTGCCCAGCAGCGAGGACACGTAGTTCTTCACCGTCTTCTCGGCGAGGAACATCCGCTCGGCGATCTGACGGTTGGTCAGGCCCTCGCCGATGAGCTCGAGGATCCGCCGCTCCTGGTCGGTCAGGGGCGCGAGGGCGTCGTCGCGCGTGGGGCCGGAGCGCAGTCGGTCGAGCACGCGCTCAGTCACCGCGGGGTCGAGCAGCGACTGCCCGGCCGCGATCCGGCGTACGGCGTCCACCAGGTCGTTGCCGCGCACCTGCTTGAGCACGTACCCGGCGGCGCCGGCCATGATCGCGGCGAACAGGGCCTCGTCGTCGTCGTACGACGTCAGGATCAGCGCCGCGATCTCGGGGTGGCGCGAGCGCACCTCGCGGCAGACGTCGATGCCGGACCCGTCGGGCAGGCGACCGTCCAGGATGGCGACGTCGGGACGCATCGCGGGGATCCGCCGGACGGCCTCCTCGGCCAACCCCGACTCACCGACGACGACGATGTCGCCGTCCGCCTCGAGCAGCTCGCGCAGCCCACGCCGGACCACCTCGTGGTCGTCCAGCAGGAAGACTCTGATCGGGGTGGTCGTGGTCGTGGCCGGGCCGGGGCCAGTGGCGTCGTCGCTCATGAACGTCAGTGAACACCACCCGCGGCGGGACGGGAGGGGTCCAAAGGCCTGTGCTGGCAGGGCCAACGCCGCTGACGACGCCGCTCGGGCGAACGCACGATGAGGTCAGGTCACGGCGACGACGCTGCGACGACGAGTGGAGGAACCGATGAACGACCAGGTGGCACAGACCCGTGAGCTCGTGGTGGGGATGGACGGCAGCGCGGCCGCGGCGGCTGCGCTCAACTGGGCCGCCGACCAGTCGGTGGCCACGGGTGCGCCGATCCGGATCGTGCACGTCTGGCAGCTGAACGCCGCGCAGGTCGAGTCGGCGACGCCGTCGTTCTGGGAGGCGTCGGTGGCCGACGCGCGTGCGCGGGCGACCCGGTGGGTGCTCGCGGCCCTGCAGGAGCGGGTGACTATGGTGCCCTGGGTGCTCGACGTGGCCGAGGGGCCGACCGGAGCCGTGCTGACCGAGCGCTCCCGGCAGGCGGTGGCCGTGGTGCTCGGCACCGGTGCGCACCACGGGTTGCGCCGGCTGCTCACGGGATCGGTGTCGCACTACGTGCTCTCGCACGCCCAGCCCCCCGTCGTCGCCGTCCGTGCCGCGGCGGCGCTGCCGCGGCCCCTGGTGGGGGCGCACGACCGCATCACGAGCGAGTGAGCCGCGCAGCCCTCAGCCGGACGGCGTCGACGACACGTCGACCTGGGCGAGCACCACGCTGCTGTTGGGGGGGACGTCGACGACCCAGGTCGTCCCGTCCTCGCGGCCGCACAGCGCGACCGCGCCCCCGGGCGAGGCGGGCGGGCACGACACGTTCAGCACGGTCGCGGCGGGCAGCTCGAGCCGGCGGGTGACGCCGTCCCCCAGCTCGACCGGGGGCAGGGGGATCACGGCCAGCGCCCGCCCCGCGGGGGCCTGAGGGTCGCTGTGCAAGGCGTTGGTCACGGTGTAGCGCAGGGCGACGACCCCGCTGGGGCGCGTGGGCAGCGTGACCCGCCACCCGGCGGCGGACGCCGTGACCGTGAGCTCGCGGCCGTCCATCGTCGCCGACGGGCGGCCAAGCAGGGCGGTGACGTCGCTCGGGACGCCGCTGACGCCCGCCAGGTCGGGTTGCGAGACGTCGATCGTGGTCGGCAGGTTCGCGGCCCAGCCCAGCTGCTGGGTCAGGGTGACCGTGCCCGCGGCGTCGACGTCCGCGACGGCGGTGGCCGACGTCGGACGCGGTGGGCCGGCAGCCGGCCCGATCACCGGAGCGGCCACGGCCTGCGGCAGGGGCGCCGGCCGCCCCAGCGTGAGGTATCCGATCACGAACGCGGCGACCATGACGACGGCGATCGCGCCCGCCGCGACCAGGTGCCGGCGCCGACCGCCCGGCTCTCCCGACGTGCTCACCGCACGTCCTGGTCGGGCCGGGCCATGGTGGGTCGTCGCTCTCGGTGGGGGCGGGGCGCCTCGGGCGGCGCCCGCGGTCATGACCTACATTGCCGTAACCACCCGCGCTGCGCAGCACCCGTCCCGCTGCACCCGCGTGCTGCCCCTGCTCCGAGTGAACGAGGACCCCATGCTGCGTCGCCGTCCCACCTGCCTGCTGCTGCTCGCGGTCCTCGCAGCCGGGGGACTGGTCACGGCGCCGGCGCAGGCGCGTGCGACGTCCGCCCAGGTCTTCGTCCTGCACGGGCTGCCCGGCGTGGTCGCGGACGTGGTCGTCGACGGGCGCACGAGGAAGGCCCACGTGAGCCAGGGGTCGGTCGTGGGCCCGATCGAGGTCACCGCGGGGCGCCACACGGTGTCGCTGGTGGCCGAGGGACGGCCGGCGATCGCCGGGACGGTCGACGTCGACGGCGGTGGCAGCGTCGATGTGGTGGCCCACCTGCCGGCAGCCCTCGGGGGCTCGCCGCTGCTGACGGCGTTCCCGAACGACCTGAGCCCGGTCGGGCGCGGCAAGGTGCGCCTCGCGGTGGCCCACACGGCCCAGGTGCCGCCGGCCGACATCCGCGTCGACGGCGCGCCGCTGCTCACCAACGTGGCCAACTCCGAGGTGCTCAGCGTCGACGTGCCACAGCGCGTCTACAGCGTCGACATCGTCGCCACGGGGACGACCTCGCCCAGCTTCTTCGGCCCGGTCGAGCTGTCCGTCTCGGCGGGCACCCTGACCCGGGTCTTCGCCCTGGGCAGCCCGGCGGACGGGACGATGGACGTGCTGGTGCACCGGCTGCCGCTCACCCAGCAGGGTGCCGCCGTGCCGTCGTCGGTGCAGACCGGGGACGGCGGCCAAGTCGCCGCGCTGCTCGCCGCGGCGCGCGGCTGACGGTGCTCAGGGTCAGTGCCGTGGGCGCGGTCCTGCTCGCCACGGCCGCGTGCGGAGCCCCGGCGCCGTCCGGGCCGCCGAGCCCGCCGTCCCGCGGGGCGTCGGCTGCCGCATCGGCTGCTCCGTCGGCGATCGCGACAGCCGGCGTGCCCACCAGCCAGCGCCATCCGTTCGCCCCCGTCTCGATGCGCCTCCCGTCCGGAACCGTCGTCCCCATCGACCCCGCCGGCGTCGACGCGACCGGCGTCCTGGAGGTACCGGTGCCCGTCGACCGGGCCGGCTGGTGGACCGGCGGCGCACGGGCGGGTGACCCGTTCGGCGGGATCGTGGTGGCCGGTCACGTCGACTCGGCGCGCCTCGGGATCGGTGCCATGGCAGAGCTGAACGACGTCGCGAAGGGAGCCACGGTGGTGCTGAGCGGGGCCGGCGTCGAGCGGTCGTACCGCGTGAGCACGATCACCCAGGTGCCCAAGGCCCGGCTCAGCGCCGAGCTGGGGGTGTTCGACCAGGTGGTCGCCGAGCGGCTGGTGCTGATCACCTGCGGCGGGGCGTTCGACCCCGTGGCCCGGCACTACGCCGACAACCTGGTCGTGGTGGCCGAGCCGGTCGACGGCCGCCCGTGATCGGCCGGGTTCCTCAGGCGACGCGGGCGGAGTCCTCGCCGAGGCGGACGACGTCCCCGCGCTGCAGCTGACGGCCCCGGCGGGTCTCGGGTGCGTCGTTGACGGTCACGGCGCCCTCGGCGAGCAGCACCTTGGCGTCAGCGCCGGACTCGATCAGGCCGGCGAGCTTGAGGAACTGGCCCAGGCGGATCCCGTCCCGGTCGAGCATCACGTCGCGCACGTCGTCCAGGGTCGCACGCCCACCGAGGGGCGACCGACCGCGCTGAGCGACCCCCGAGCGGTCAGTCGTGCGGGTGGCGCGCGAAGTGCCGCAGGGCGTCCTCGTGCAGCAGGCCGTTGGTGGCCAGCGCGCTGCCGCCCCACGGCCCGGGTTCGCCGTCCAGCGAGGTGAACCGCCCCCCGGCCTCGGTGACGATCGGCACCAGCGCCGCCATGTCGTGGACGCCGAGCTCGGGCTCGCAGGCGATGTCGACCGCGCCCTCGGCCAGCAGCATGTACGACCAGAAGTCGCCGTAGGCCCGGGTTCGCCAGCACTGCCGGGTGAGGTCGAGGAAGGTGTGCAGCCGCTCCTGGTCCTCCCACCCGGCGAGGCTGGAGTACGACAGCGACGCGTCTGCGAAGGTGCTGACGGCGGACACGTGCAGCCGCCGGGCGGCGGACAGGCTGCGCCCGGTCCAGGCGCCTGATCCGCCTGCTGCCCACCACCGCCGCGACAGGGCGGGCGCCGAGACCACGCCCAGCACCGGCTCGCCGTCGTCGACCAGCGCGATGAGGGTGGCCCACACCGGCACCCCCCGGACGAAGTTCTTGGTGCCGTCGATCGGGTCGATCACCCAGCGCCGCGGGCCGTGCCCGGTGTCGTCCATCTCCTCGCCGACGACGGCGTCGCGCGGGCGGGTCCGCTTGAGCTGTGAGCGCACCAGCTGCTCGGCGGCCAGGTCGGCGTCGGTCACCGGCGTCAGGTCCGGCTTGGTGTCGACGGCGAGGTCCGCGGCCCGGAAGCGGTCGGTGGTCAGCCCGTCGACGGAGTCGGCGATGACGTGCGCGAGGCGGAGGTCGTCGTCGTAGGTGGGCACCAGCGCAACCTATCGCCGGGCCCACCGTGGGCGGTGCAGGCGAGCCCGGTGCAGCGCGAGGTCATCGCGGGGGCACCCTGCTCCGGTAGGAATGGAGCAGGGTGCCCCCGCGATCACCGGGGGTCGGAGTGCGGCGCCCCGGGGTGAGGGGCGTGACTACGTGGTCTGCGAACATCGGACGGGTCATCCGTATCGCCGAAACCCTGGAGCCCGCCCGTGTTCGACACCGTTCTCGGCCTGCCGGTGCACGCGATCGCCGTGCACGCCGCCGTCGTCCTCGTCCCGCTGATGGCGGTGCTGACCGTGCTCGTCGCGGTGCTGCGTCGGTGGCGGGTCAGGGGCGCGTGGCCCGTAGTGGCCGGCAACGTGGTCGTCCTGGGGTCGGTCGTCGTGGCCCAGCAGAGCGGTGAGGCGTTGCAGCACCGGCTGCCCGAGAACGAGCTGATCAGCCGGCACGCCGACCTCGGCGGCTCGATGACGGTGTTCATGATCGGCCTGCTGGTGGCCTCGGTGCTGGTGGCGCTGGCCCGTCGCCGCTCGGGCGGACTCGTCGCCGCCGTCGGGGTCCTCGCCGTGGTCGCGGCGGTCGCGGCCACCGCCTGGGTGGCTCTGGTGGGCCACACGGGTGCGGAGGCGGTGTGGAAGGACGTCATCGCGAGCACCAACCAGCGCGGCGGTGACTGACCGTCCTCAGTCGTGGTCGGGCGAGCCGCTGCGCGCGCGCAGCACCCGGCGCAGCGAGTCCAGCCGAGAGCGACCCGGGCTGCCGGCGTGCCCGTCGGCGACCCACGCGTCCAGCGCGCACTCCGGCTCGTCGTGGGTGCACCCGCGCGGGCAGGCCACCGTTCCCGGCTCGAGGTCGGGGAACGCGTTGATGATCCGCGCGAAGTCGATGTGCGCCAACCCGAACGAGCGGATGCCCGGGGTGTCGATCACCCAGCCGGCGCGCTCGGGCAGTCGCAGCGCAACCGCGGACGTCGAGGTGTGCCGGCCGCGTCCCGTGACGTCGTTGACGACCCCCGTCGACCGGTCGGTGCCGGGCACCAGGGCGTTGACGAGGGTGGACTTGCCCACGCCGCTGTGCCCGACCAGCACGGTGCGGCGCCCGTCGAGGCGCTCGCGGACCGCGTCCAGGCCCACGATCTGGCCATCGGGCTCGACGTGCGTCACGACCCAGGGAACGTCCAGCGGGGCGTAGGCGGCCACGAACGGGGCCGCGTCGGCCAGGTCGGCCTTGGTCAGCACGAGCAACGGAGCCATGCCCGCGTCGTACGCCGCCACCAGGCAGCGGTCGACCATCCGCGGCCGCGGCTCGGGCTCGGCCAGCGCCGTCACGACCGCCAGCTGGTCGGCGTTCGCCACCACGACCCGCTCGAACGGGTCGGTGTCGTCGGCGGTGCGGCGCAGCACCGAACGGCGCGGGTGGACGCGGACGATCCGCGCGAGGGTGTCGGCGTCACCGCTGGTCTCGCCGACGACGTCGACCTCGTCGCCGATGACGATCCCCTTGCGCCCAAGCTCGCGCGCCCGCATCGCGGTGACCGCTCGCTCCTCGCGCCCGGTGCCGACCAGCGTGGTGTAGCGGCCCCGGTCGACCCCGACCACGAACCCGGCCTCGGCGTCCTCGTGCTTGGGTCGGTCCTTGGTGCGGGGGCGTGAGCCGCGCCGGCCAGGACGGACGCGGACGTCGCTCTCGTCGTACTCGCGCGGCTTGGGGGTCATCGTGGCGCGACCAGCGCCGACCAGCGAGAGGTGAACTGCGGCAACGTCTTCGCCGTCGTGTCGACGTCCTGGATGATGATGCCGTCGACCGCGAGCCCGATCACCGCGGCGGCCATGGCCATCCGGTGGTCGTGGTAGGTGCGCACCAAGCCGCCGTGCAAGGGGCGGGGCCGGAACCGCAGCCCGTCCTCGGTCTCGGTGACGTCGCCGCCGAGCGCCGTGATCTCGGTGGCGAGGGCCGCCAGGCGGTCGGTCTCGTGACCGCGCAGGTGCGCGATGCCGCGCAGCCAGGACGTCGAGTGCGCGAGCGCGGCGACCGCCGCGACGACGGGGGTGAGCTCGCCGACGTCGTGCAGGTCGACGTCGATCCCCTCGATGTCACCGGTGCCGGCGACGGTGAGGCCCTCGCGGTCCAGCGTCACGTCGGCGCCCATGGCGTCCAGGATGTCGCGGATCCCGTCCCCCGCCTGGGTGGTGCGCGACGGCCAGCCGGCCACCGTGACGCGGCCACCGGTCACCAGCGCGGCGGCCAGGAAGGGTGCGGCGTTCGAGAGGTCCGGCTCGACCTCGACGTCCAGGGGAGCCACCGGGCCCGGCTCGACCCGCCAGGTGTTCGGCTCGTCGTCGTCGACGACGACACCGCAGTCGCGCAGCACCTCGATGGTCATCGCGATGTGTGGTTCGGAGGGCACCGGCTTGCCGACGTGGTGCACCCTCACGCCCTCGTCGTAGCGCGCCCCGGCGAGCAGCAGTCCGGAGACGAACTGGCTGGACGCCGACGCGTCGAGCGTCACCGCGCCGCCGGGCACGCGGCCGCGGCCTCTCACGACGAAGGGAAGCGTGCCCCGACCCTCGTCGTCCACCTGGACGCCGAGGGTGCGCAGAGCGGCCAGCACCGGGCCCATCGGGCGCACCCGCGCACCCTCGTCGCCGTCGAACGCCACGTCGCCGTCAGCCAGCGCCGCGACGCCTGGGACGAAGCGCATCACGGTGCCGGCCAGACCGCAGTCGACCCGCGTGCCGCCGCGCAGAGGCTGCGGGCTGATGACCCAGTCGTCGCCGTCGTCGTCGACCTGGACGCCCATCGCCCGCACGGCCTCGGCCATGAGCAGCGTGTCGCGAGAGCGCAGCGGTGAGCGCAGCCGACTGGTGCCCTCGGCGATCGCCGAGAGCACCAGGAAGCGGTTGGTGAGCGACTTGCTGCCGGGCAGGCGCACCGCGGACTCGACCGGCCCGTTGGCCCGGGGGGCCGGCCAGTCGACGGGGTCGGTCACCTCAGTCGAACGGCAGGGCGCTGGACACCTGGTGGACGGCCAGCTTCGCCTCGCGCTTGGCGGCCCGCTTGGCGTGCTTGGCCTCCTTGCTCGCCAGGTGGGCGGTGCGGTGCAGGTCGCGGTTCGCTCGGCGGGCCCGCCAGCTCAGGCCGGGGCGACCGTCGGTGTCGACGACGGCCAGCAGCACCCCACCGAGCAGGCCCAGGTTCTTCATGAAGTGCAGCTGCTGCTGCTTGCGTGCCGTGGGGTCCTTGACCTCCCAGAACCGGTGTCCCGCAAGGGTCGTGGGCACGATGGTCGCGGCGAGGACGAGCGCAGACAGCCGCGGCAGCTTGCCCATCGCCAGCAGCGTGCCGGCCCCGGCCATGGCGGCGCCGTTGACCCGCACGAGCAGCTCGGGGTCGTTCGGCAGGCCCAGCTGCGGGGGGATCCTGGCGATGACGGGTGCCGCCATCTGGGCCCGCGGCGCCGGGTGGCGGTAGGAGTCCAGGCCGCCGCTGACGAAGGTCGCGGCGAGCAGTGGACGGGCGATGCGGCGTACGGCGGACATGAGGGACCTCCCGATCGGCGGACGGCACCATCCTGCCCACTCGCCCACCGCGGCGCGAACCGGGGCGGACTGACAAGGTGGGGGCATGTGCGGCAGGTACGCGGCGAGCGCCTCGCCCGAGGATCTGGTCGAGGAGCTCGACGTCGTGTCCGACCAGACCGGTGGGCAGCTGGTGCCGAGCTTCAACCTGGCCCCGACGCAGCCTGCGCCGGTCGTGCTCGAGCGGAGGCCGCGCGACCAGCCGGACGCCGACCCGGTGCGCCAGCTGAGGGTGCTGACCTGGGGGCTCGTGCCGTCGTGGGCCAAGGACCCCAAGATCGGCAGCCGGATGATCAACGCCCGGGCCGAGACCCTGCTCGACAAGCCCGCCTACCGACGGGCCGCGCTGACCCGCCGCTGCCTGGTGCCGGCCGACGGGTGGTACGAGTGGCAGGCCAGCCCCACCGCGCGCGACGCCAAGGGCAAGCCGCGCAAGCAGCCCTTCTTCATCCACCTGGGCGCCGGTGGAGGACTCGTGCTCGCCGGCGTGTACGAGTTCTGGCGCGACCCGGCGCTGGCGGACGACGACCCGCTGGCCTGGCGCACGACGTACGCCGTCGTCACGACCGAGGCCGAGCCGGGGCTGGACCGGATCCACGACCGGATGCCGGTGGTGCTGACCCCGGATCGCTGGGGTCCCTGGCTCGACCCGCACCTCGACGACCCCGACACGGTGTGGTCGCTGCTGGCTCCGCAGCCGCCTGGCCGGTTCGCCGCGCACCCGGTGTCGCGCCGGGTCGGCAATGTCGCCAGCGTCGACGCCGGGCTGGTCGACCCGGCCCCGGCGGACGAGCTGGTCGGTGTCGTCGACCCGATGACCGGTGAGGTGCTGGCCGGCTGAGGCACCGGAATGTCCCTGCTGGGGCGGGCGTTCACGTCAGCGAGAAGCAGTCGGACGAGTCGAGCATCAGGGAGGCACGCGTGCTGGTGGCACAGCTGGCCAGAGCGGTCGACGGCCCAGCATTCGGGCGGTCGGGTGAGGGCGGCACGTCGGGTCTAGTCTTGGCGTCGATGACCGACGAGACGAGCAGGGCCCCCGAGACCGAGACCGCCGCGGCACGCGGCGAGCGGTTCGAGCGCGATGCCCTGCAGTACATCGACCAGCTCTACTCAGCGGCCCTGCGGATGACGCGCAACCCCGCCGACGCCGAGGACCTGGTGCAGGAGACCTTCGCGAAGGCGTTCGCCGCGTTCCACCAGTACCGGCCCGGCACGAACCTCAAGGCGTGGCTCTACCGGATCCTGACGAACACGTACATCAACACGTACCGCAAGAAGCAGCGCGAGCCGCTGCAGTCCGACAGCGAGAACATCGAGGACTACCAGCTGGCGCGGGCCGAGTCCCACACCTCGACGGGACTGCGCTCGGCCGAGACCGAGGCGCTCGACCACCTTCCGGACAGCGACGTGAAGGCAGCCCTGCAGTCGATCCCCGAGGACTTCCGGATGGCGGTCTACTACGCCGACGTCGAGGGGTTCGCGTACAAGGAGATCGCCGAGATCATGGGGACGCCGATCGGCACCGTGATGTCACGGCTGCACCGCGGCCGGCGCCAGCTGCGAGCCCTGCTGCAGGACTACGCGGCCGACCGCAACCTGGCCCCCGTGGGCACGACCGGCCCGGACGCTGCGTCATGAGCTGCGGCAACCACCACGACACCAGCTGCCGCGACGTGCTCGACAAGGTGTACGAGTTCCTGGACAACGAGCTCGGCGAGCCCGACTACGCGAAGATCAAGCAGCACCTGGTCGAGTGCGGGCCGTGCCTGCGCCAGTTCGACCTCGACGAAGCGGTGAAGGCCCTGGTTCGTCGCAGCTGCAGCGAGGCTGCCCCTGACCAGCTGCGGCTGAAGATCCTGGGCCGGATCACCGAGGTGCGGATCCAGCTCGAAGCCTGAACGAGGAGTGACGACGAAGGCCCCGACCAGATGGTCGGGGCCTTCGTCGTCTGCTGCCTGGTCGCGAGTGCTCAGGCGTTGGGCTTCTTGCCGTGGTTGGCGGAGTTGCCCTTGCGGCTGCGACGCTTGCGGGCGCGCTTGCTCATCGCTCGCTCCTCGTGATGGTCGGTGCCCGGCCCCGACGGGTGCGGGCGGTGGTGCTCGGCATCGAGTGTCCCACAGCGCGGGCGCCCCCCGTGCCGGTCAGCGGCGTGGCAGGGTCAGCCGGCGAGCTGGCGGTTCAGCGCCGCGAGGACCGACCGCGCGACGGCGTCCGCGGGATCGGCCCGCACGACGGCGCTGCCGGTGAGCAGCTGCTGGCCCACCCGCGGCACCGACAGCGACAGGACGACGAGCGCCACCTGCTGGGTCCCGGCGTCGGTGACCTGCGCCGCCTCGATCTCACACGGCATGCCGAGCAGCTCGCGCAGCGCGTCCAGGGTCGCCTGGGCCACGAGGCGCGGCCGCTGGCTCGGCGCGGTCGACCCGCTGGCCGAGCCCTCGTGCAGGTCGGGTCCCACCCGCAGGCTGACCGAGGCGGTGGCCTGCTGGTCCGAGGACGTCGTCATGCTGACGGCCGCGATCAGCGGACGACGCGAGGCCTCGGTCGCGTCCTGCGGCGCCGCGACGACCTCGTCGAGGTTGATGACCGCAGGGGCGGCGCCGATCTGCACCACGCTGATGATGCGGTGGTCGATCTCCTGGTCGAAGCTGGCCATCGCCAACGACTGCACGTCCCGCACGATCTGCTTGGCCGGCTTGCCGGGAGCCGCGAGCACGTGCACCTCTGTGGGCACCGAGTCACCCGTCGTGACGATGCTGACGGCCTGGACGCCGGGCAGCGCGCACAGCGCGTCCTCGAGCTCGGGCAGTAGGCGCAGAGCGGCCATGCGTTCTCCTGGGGTCGTCGGGTGCCTTGACCGTAGCGTCCGCGGTGCTCGGTGAGAACGGCCACGGCGCTTCACCTCGCGTGCGCATCGAGTGACACCCGTTCGGCGCAGCGTGACGGCAGGTGGGGGGCGTTATGCCTACTATCATCCGGAATCGGCCCCACGAAGATCACGGAATGGCACCGGTTGGTGCTCGACGGTGGCTAACCTTCGGCACAGTAAGCACCTGGCCGGGTGACCGGCCTTTGACAACTCCAGAGCGCGTGACGGGGACCGGCGAGGTTCACAGGGACGAAGGATCCCCTGTTCCCTCGTCCCCAGCACCACCGTCGTTCCCAGCGGAGCGGAGAGCGCATGAGCAC
>JBKJTJ010000378.1:0-11321 GCA_046590855.1 Actinomycetota bacterium | reverse complement strand
TACCGCAGCGCCGACATCGTCACGGTGCCGTCGTACAACGAGTCGTTCGGACTGGTCGCCGTCGAGGCCCAGGCCACGACCGGCGCGCCGCAGGCCTGGGCCTCGACGGCGACCAGGCCGAACGACTCGTTGTACGACGGCACCGTGACGACGTCGGCGCTGCGGTACCAGCGCACCAGCGCGTCACCGCCCACCGGCCGCTCGAACCGCACGACGTCGTCGACGCCGAGCTCGGCGGCCAGGCGCACGAGCGACTCGGGCTCTCGCAGGCCCGACCCGCTGGGGCCGCCGACGATCGGCACCACCAGGCGTCGGCGCAGATCGGGCCGGACGGCGAGCAGGTGGGCGACCGCCCGGACGAGGACGTCCGGCGCCTTGAGCGGCTGGATCCGGCCGACGAACAGCAGCACCACAGCGTCCGGCGCGAGACCGAGGGCAGCCCGCCCGGCGGCCCGCTCAGCAGCGTCACCGTGGGTGAACCGGTCGAGGTCGACGCCGGGCGGCACGATCGCGACCCGGCCGGGGTCGGCGCCGTACAGGTCGATGAGCTGGCGCGCCTCGTCGGCGGTGTTGGCCACGAGCCGGTCGGCGGCCTCGACCACCTGGGCCTCACCGATCTCGCGACCGGCGGGCTCGGGGGTGTCGCCGTCGGCGAGCGCGAGGTTCTTGACCCGCGCCATGGTGTGCATCGAGTGCACGAGCGGCACCTGCCAACGGTCGGCCGCGAGGTAGCCGACCTGACCGCTGAGCCAGTAGTGCGAGTGCACGAGGTCGTACCACCCCTGCGGACGAGCCGCCTCGGCCCGCATGACTCCTGCGGCGAACGCGCACAGCTGACCAGGCAGGTCCTCCTTGCCCAGGCCCTCGTACGGCCCGGCGGCCACGTGCCGGACGACGACGCCGGGGTCCAGCTGGACACGCGGTTCGGCGGTGCTGCTCGTCGCCCGGGTGAACACGTCCACCTCGACCCCGCGCTGCGCGAGCCGGCGGGCGGTCTCGACGACGTACACGTTCAGACCGCCGGCGTCACCGGTGCCGGGCTGCTCAAGGGGTGAGGTGTGCACGGCCAGCATGGCCACACGGCGCGGCAGCACCATCAGCGGCTCCCTCTGCTCGACCAGACGCTTTCCCAACGCCCAACACTGCCGCACCGTCCGGTGTTCCGCGGTGGTGGTGGCGCGGTCAGCGCGGGGGCAGCAGCCCGGCCCGGCGCAGCGCCTCGTGCAGCGCCTTGCCGGTGCGGTCGCCGGCGCGGTACAGCACGACCGGCTGACCGAGCGGCGCAGGCACCGTCACCGTCACGGGCAGCGGCGGCGCGGTCGCGTCGGGTCCCTTCGCGGGCGGCGGCGGGACGTCGGCGGGCGGGGCGGGCACCGGCTTGTCACCGGTGCGGGTCGGCTTCGGCGTGGCGGCGGCCACAGGCGGTCCGGCGTACGTGCGCCCGGTGAACAGCTCGACCCAGCGTCCGGGCGGCAGCACCGCCCGCACCTCGCGCTGTCCCTCGTGCACGACCGGCACGACGAGCAGGGACGAGCCGAAGAAGTACTCCTCGTCGGCGCCGGCCTGGCGCACGTTGGTGTCCTCGAGCCAGAACGGCCGTACGACGGGCAGCCCGGTGACCGAGGCCTGCGCCATGACCGCGCGCCGGTAGGGGCCGGTGGCGGCGAACAGCCTGGTGGCTCGGGCGAAGGCCTTGAGCCGGGCGGGCGAGTCCCACACCTGGGGCATCGTCGCGGGCGAGTCGCCGTCCTCGCTGCGCAGCAGGGATCCGAACGCCTCGAGCTCGGCCCACCGCGCGAGCAGCTCGTCGGTACGGGTTGCATTGCCCTGCAACGGGATCGAGGGTGAGGTCCACCCGCCGACGCCGGACGAGAGCTGGGTCATGCCCGACAGGCCCGCGCTCAGCTTGGCCGCCAGGACGCTGGCCAGGCCGTCGTTCAGCGACCAGTCAGTGACCTGCTCGGACTGGTTGAAGCCTCCCGTGACCCAGGCGGGGGTGCGCTCGGCCGCCGTGTCCTGCAGCACGAGACAGCCCGGCACACCAGAAGCGCGGCACGCCGCATCCGTGAGCTGGGCCCAGCGGGTGGGCCAGTTGTCGTGCTCGGTCGCGCCGTCCCCGTGGGTGAGCCGCGCGTCCAGCGGCAGCTCGTCACCGCCGAGAGCCAGCAGACCGCTGAGCCCGCCGGTGCGGATGTGGTTACCCAGAATGCCTGCGTACCAACGAAAAGCATCTGGTGCGGTCAGGTCGACCAGGTTCGTCACACCGACCAACCAGCCACGAGCCCGCGCCTCGGTGGCCTCGGCGCCGCTCACCTCGGGCCGAGCCGTGGCGATCGTGCGCACACCCTGCCGGGACAGCCCGGCCACGAGCGCGTCCCAGTCCGGGTAGACACGTCGGTCGCCACCGTCGCGCACGAGCACTGCGGATACCGCAGAACCGTTGTCGCGCATGACTTTCACGGCGGCTCGCACCTTCGCCGACCCACCGCGTACCCCGACGATCGCGCCGGACGTCGACCACTCGGGCGCCGCCGGCATGCGCCCGACGTCGTCGGTGTGCTGCTGCACCAGCTCGCGCGGGGTCGCTGCGTCGTACAGGCGGGCGCGCAGGTGCGGCTGCCAGACCGAGACGTCGACCCGCCCGGCGTGGTTGAGGTCGACCACCGAGTACGCCGTGCTGTCGAGCCCGAACCCCGACAGGTCGCTCGAGAGGTAGAACGGCATCGGCGCGGGTGTCGTGGCTGTGTCGCCTCCGCGGGCGTTGGGAGACAACAGGTCCTGGCTCAAGGTGAGCGGCTGCTCGCCGCGGCCGACCCCCTGGGCGCGGGTGACCACCGGCCAGCGGCCGGTGCGGGAGCCCGGGTGCGCGAACTGCTCGCCGAGCCCGCGGAACGTGAAGCCCGGCCGGCGGTACTCGTGGACGGCGACGACGTCCGCACCGGGCACGTCGGCCTCCAGCACGACCCGCGAGTCGGCCAGGCGGCGGGTGACGGTCAGTGTCAGCGGCCGCGAGGTCGTGTCGCCGTCGAAGACCCGCCCGGTGAACGCCACGATGTTGCTGTCGTGGCTGCGGTCGGTGATCCGCACGTTGCCGAGCCTCGCGTCGACGACCTCGCGAGCGCGCAGCACGCCCCCGCTGGAGTCCGCGCCCCGCCAGACGAGGCGGCCCAGACCCGCGGTCACGGGGGCGCCGCGGTCGACGCTCTGCCAGATGACCGCGCTGCGCCGGCTGATCGTGAGGCCGCCGGGGCCGAGCACCACGTAGACGCCGTCCCCCAGCGCGACGTCGCCGCGCGCGACCTGGTCGACCTGCAGCAGGCCCGGCTCGAGGTCGACGGCGTCGCGGGCCTCGCGCAGCGCCGGGTAGCCCGTCACGCCACCGGTCGCGGCTGCTGCCAGCAGGGCCACCACGGCCGCGGCGACGACCAGGGCCACCCGCGACACGCGCACCGCCCGAGCATGCCACCCTCGACCTTCGTGGCACGCCAGCAGCGACCGGTCGGGACGATCACCCGCGGCACCACCAACCCCAACCGCCTGCGCCGCAGCGACCGTTGGCTGTGCGCCGAGCACGCGACCGCCCTGCGGACGGCGGCTGACCCGCTGGTCGTCGACCTCGGCTACGGCGCGACGCCGGTCACGGCCGTCGAGCTGCTGTCGCGGCTGCGCCGGGTGCGACGGGACGTCGAGGTGGTCGGTGTCGAGATCGACCCGGCGCGGGTCGAGGCCGCGCGGCCCCTGACCGCGCCCGGGCTCAGCTTCGCCCTCGGCGGCTTCGAGGTGCCCCTGCCGGGCGCTCGCCGGCCCCTCGTCGTCCGCGCGTTCAACGTCCTGCGCCAGTACGACGAGGCGGCCGTCGAGCCGGCCTGGACGACGGTGCGCGGCCGGCTCGCCGACGGTGGGCTGCTCGTCGACGGCACCTGCGACGAGCTCGGACGCCGGGCCGCCTGGGTCAGCGTGGACGCGGCCGCCGGCCCGGTCTCACTGACGCTGTCGCAGCGGCTGGCCGGGCTGCAGCGGCCCTCCGACGTCGCCGAGCGGCTGCCCAAGGCGCTGATCCACCGCAACGTGCCTGGCGAGGCGGTGCACGCGTGGCTGGCTGCGCTGGACGACGCGTGGGACCGCGAGGCCGCGCTCGCGTCGTACGGCGCCCGCCAGCGGTTCGCCGGCGCGGTCGCCCGGGTGCGGGCCGACGGCTGGCCGGTGGTGGGCGGCCCGGCCCGGTGGCGGCTGGGCGAGGTGACGGTGGCCTGGTCCGCCGTCGCCCCGGGGTCAGGCGCTCAGTAGCAGCCGGTCACGGTCGCCGCGAGCGCGTCGACCCGCCGCTTGAGCGTGAGCGAGTCGCCGGCGTCGTTGACGACGAACGCAAACGCCTTGAGCCGGCCGTCCGCACCGGTGGTCCAGCCGGCCAGGGTCACGGCCTGGTCGAGCGTGCCGGTCTTGGCGTGCACCACCCCGGCTGCGCACCGGCTGGGTGCGGTGGCGAACCGCCCGAGCGAGGCGCGCAGCGTGCCGGTGAGCCCGGCGATCGGCAGCGCCGTCGCCACCGCGGCCGAGGTCGACAGCGGCGCCAGCGCGTCGGTGACCAGCGTGACGAGCTGGTGCGCGGTGAGCCGGTCGCTGCGCGAGAGCCCGCTGCCGTCGTACAGCTGGGTGGCGCCGAGCACGAGGCCCTGCGCGGCCGCCACCGACCGCTGGGCCAGGGCCGCACCCGTCCAGGTCGCCCGCTGCCCGACCGCGAGCGCGACCAGCCGGTGCAGGGCCTCGGCGTGGTCGTTGTCGCTGGTCTGCAGCATCCGGGTGACCATCGCGTCGAGCCGGTCGCCCCGCACCGTCGCGACCGTCGTCGCGTCGAGGGGCGCGCGGCCGCGGCCGACCGCCGCGACGCTGATGCCGGCCCTGGTCAGCTGGGCGGCGAAGACTCGCGCGGCGTCCAGCGAGGTGTCGGCGGCGTGGTGCTCGTCGACGACCAGGGCGCGCACCGCGCGGACATCGGTCGGCACGTCGTCCGCCTGCCACCCCCGCGCGCGGGTCGGCGCGGCGAACAGCGAGTCGTCGAACCACACCTTCGCCCGGCCGACCCGGTGCGCGCGCAGCGCGGCCACGGTGGTGCGGGTGAGCACCGCGAGGTCGGCCGACGACAGGCTCGGGTCGCCGCCACCGACGAGCACCACCTGGCCCCACGACGTGCCGCGCTGCACGGCCGTGGTGACGCGGTACGTCGGCCCCAGCACGCTCAGCGCGTTGGCGGCGGTGACCAGCTTGGCGGTCGAGGCCGGGCGCAGCGCCCAGCCGGGGTCACGGGCCCAGACCTGCTCGCCGGTCGCGACGTCGACCACCTCCCCGGCGAAGCGCGAACCGAACCCCGCCGACGTCCGCGCGTCCAGCAGGCCGGCCATGACGGCGTCGGTGGGCGAGACCGGGGTGAGGGCCACGGCAGCGGCCGGGGGCGCCGACCACCCCGCGGCGAGCACGAGTGCGCAGGCCAGGGCCGCCGTCCGCAGCAGGTGGGTACGCATACGGGTGATGGTGTCACCCGATGTGACCGATACGCCCACCGTCCGCGGAACCCGCGCGATACTGGCCAGGTCGTTGATACTGCAATCAGAGGTGGGGCGAGGGTGACAGCCGACCGCGTCGTCGACCCCGCCTCCCCCGGCGACCTCGCCACGCTGGCCGCGGCGCTGGACGTCCTCGAGCTCGCGCCGTACGACGACCCCGAGGCGGCCGCCGAGCCCGCCCTCGCACTGGGCCGGCTGGCGACCGAGTGGGGCGCCGAGGACCTCGCCCTGCGCGCTCGGCTGGTGCACGCCGACGTCATCGGCCGGGCGGGCAACACCGCGGGCGCCGGCACGATCGTCCTGCAGGTGCAGTCGTGGGCCATCGACCACGGGCACGCCCACCTGCGGGCGCGAAGCGAGCGCCTGCTGAGCACGTTCTACCAGCGGCTGGGTGACACGGCAGCCTCACTCGAGCACGCGGTGCGCGGCGTCGAGATGCTGAGCCCCGACGCGCTGCCCCGGCTGCGCGCCGACCACGAGATGGCGCTGGGGCTGGCGCTCGCGCGCACGCAGTCCTTCGACGCCGCCCGCGACCGGATCCGCACGGTGCTGCGGATCGCCGAGTCCACCGGCGACGTCCGCCTGCGCATCGCGGTGCTGAACAACATGGCGTTCATCGAGTACTGGGCCGGTGACGCCGAGGCGTCGATGGCCGCGGCCCGGCGGATGCAGCGGCTGGCCTCCCGGCACGGCGTCGCGCTCGAGCCGTCCTTCGTCGACACGCTGGCGCGGGCTCAGATGCTCGCCGGTGACTTCGGCGCGGCCGAGCGGACGCTCAGCCCGCTGCTGGACGCCGACCAGACGCACTTCCCCGAGAGCGACGACCTGCCCGAGGTGCTGCTCACGCTCGCTGAGTGCCAGCGGATGCGCGGTGACACCGACCGGGCGTCGGCCAGCCTGCGCCGCGCCGCCGACCTGTGCGCCGAGCGCGACCTGCAGGAGGTCATGGCCCGCGTGATGCAGGAGCAGGCCGCCGTCTACGCCGCCGAGGGCCGCTTCGCTGACGCGTACGTCAAGCACGTGGAGTTCTTCGAGCTGAACGAGGCGCTGTCGACGGCCGAGCGTGAGGCCCGCTCGCGCACCCTGCACGCCGTCTTCCAGACCGAGGAGGCCCAGCGCAGCAGCCGGCGCTTCCGCGAGATGTCGCTGCGCGACCCGCTGACCGGTCTGTACAACCGCCGGTACGTCGACGACCGGCTGCCCGCGCTGCTGGCCCGCGGGCGCGAGGACGCGACGTCCCTCGCGGTGGCCATCGCCGACCTCGACCACTTCAAGCGGGTCAACGACACGCTCTCGCACGACACCGGCGACGAGGTGCTGCGCCGGCTGTCATCGATGCTGCAGTCGGCCACCGTCGAACGGGGCGGGTTCGCGGCGCGCCTCGGCGGCGAGGAGTTCCTCGTCGTCCTGCCCGGCCTGGACGACGCCGCCGCCCTGGCCGCCTGCGAGACCCTGCGCCTCGCCGTCCGCGAGCATCCCTGGCAGCCCGTCGTCGGCGACATCCCGGTGACCGTCAGCCTGGGTGTCGTCTCGACCTACGCCGGCGTTGCCACGCCGTCCGAGCTGCTCACCACCGCCGACCAGCGGCTCTACGTCAGCAAGAACGGCGGCCGCGACCGGGTCACCGGGGGCTGAGCAGCCCCGCGTCGCTCAGCTCAGCGACAGCGACCGGACGACGCCGACCGGCTGGCCGTGCCCGAGCACCGGCGCCTCCGCCAGCCTGTCGAGCACCTCGGCCCGGACTCCTGCGGCCCGCAGGCCGGCCGCCAGGACGACGGGGGCAGCCCGGCCACCGCCGTCCGCGATCTTGAGCGCCACGGCCCGGCCGTCGGGCAGCGCTGCGGCGTAGACGGCCTCGGCGCCGTCCTTCGCGACCAATCCCGGGATGCCCTCGATGAACGCGGTGACGTCGCGACCCGTCCCACCCAGCCAGGCCGGGTTGGCCGAGATGGCGGCGGCGACGCGGCCCTCGGCGGTGTCGGCGCCGGCGGTGGCGATCGCGGCGAACGCCCGGGCCAGCCCGGTGAGCGAGACGGCCATGACGGGGGCGCCGCAGCCGTCGACGCCGGTCGCGGCCACCGGCTCGCCCGCCAGCTCGGCCAGGGTGGCGTTCATCAGCTGCTGCAGCGGGTGCGCGGGGTCGCGGTAGGTGGCGACGTCCCAGCCGGCGGCGACACAGGTCGCGAGCATCGCGGCGTGCTTGCCCGAGCAGTTCTGGGCCAGCGACGACTTCGGGTGCCCGGCGGCCAGCCAGGCATTGCGCGCCGCCTCGTCCAGCGGTAGGTCGGGGGTGTTCTGCAGGGCCTCGAGGTCGAGACCGGCCGACGCCAGGATGCGGCGCACGCCGTCGAGGTGGAAGGCCTCACCCGAGTGCGAGGCCGATCCGAGGGCCAGCAGCTCGCCGTCCAGCGGAAGCCCCGCACGCACCATCGCCGCGGCCTGGACGGGCTTGTTCGACGAGCGCGGGAAGATCGGCGACCCGACGTCGCCGACAGCCAGCTGCACCGACCCGTCCGACCCGAGCACCACGACGCTGCCGTGATGAACCGACTCAACGAACCCGGACCTGACGACCTCGGCGACCGGGACGGGCTCACTCACGCGCGTAGTCGTCCTGCAACCGCTCGATGTCGGACTCATCGAACTCGCCGTAGGCGATCTCGAGCAGCCGGCCCGGCCGGTCGCCGTTCTTGTTGCCCATCCGGTGTACGGCCCCGTTGGGCACCCAGACGACCTCGCCGACCTGCGCCGTCCACTCGCGCCCGTCGACCTCGACGTCGATCGGGATATCGAGCACCTGCCACATCTCGTCGCGGTGCCCGTGCTTCTGCAGGCTCAGCCGGGTGCCGGGGTCGACCGTGATGATCTTCACCGTGCAGGTGCGGTTGGAGATGAATTGCTGGAACTGGCCCCAGGGCCGCTGGACGACGAAGATGTCGTCGACGGGCGTCGCGCGTGCGTCATCGGTGCTCATGCTCGTGTCCCCTGGTCGATGGTGATCGGCCATCACCATGGCCCATACGGGCCGGCGGTGCCACCTCCGCGCCCGCCGACCTGGCGCAGTGCGGGCCGCACGTCGACGAGGTACACCGCCGCTGCCACGAAGGCGATCAGGTTGAGGAAGCCGACCGGGCTGAGGATCAGCCCGTTGAACGACACGAAGCCGATGGCGGTCGCCACCCCCAAGATGATCAGCCAGCGCTGCTTGGTCTGCTTGCCCGCGGCGACGAAGGCGTCGGACCGGCGTCGGATGCAGTCGACCAGCGCCACCACCTGCACGGCGAAGGCAGCCACACCGAGCAGCAGGAAGACGACGGACTGGGCCGAGGTGAGTCCGAACATGGCCCCAGGATAGGTGCTGACCGGGCGACACCCCGGTCACGTCAGCACGGTGAGCCTCGTCCTCTCGCGAGTAGGGTGGCCAGAATGACCTATGTCCCTGCCAGTGAGGTTCATCTGCGTCCACGTCAGCCTCACTGGGCTCGAGGGCGCCGCTCCCATGGTGTCTGACCAGCAGCATCACTCGTGGGAGGAGGCTGTGCGGTGGTATCGCACCCAGGCCACCGAAGAAGACGTGCGAGCAAACTACTTCGACCTGCCTGTGGTCGAGGCGGCGCGGCGCTATGCGGGCAGCAAAGAGTTCTCGACCGTGAACAAGATCTTGGCTGCCGCGCCGGGCCGTGTCGCGCTCGATCTGGGTGCTGGCAACGGGATCGCCTCGTACGCACTCGCCAAGGCCGGCTGGTCCGTGCACGCGGTGGAGCCCGACCCCAGTGACGAGGTCGGCGCGGGGGCGATCAGCTCCCTGGCGAACGGCCACGCGTTGGACATCACTGTCCACACCGGGTGGGGTGAGTCACTCAGCCTCGCTGATGCGTCGGTGTCTGCGGTGCACGCGCGCCAGGTCCTGCACCACCTCCACGACCTACCTGCAGGCCTGCGCGAGCTCGAGCGGGTGCTGGTGCGCGGCGGGCTGGCGTTGTGCACGCGAGAGCACGTGGCGGACACACCTTTACAGCTCGAGCAGTTTCTGAAGAACCACCCCCTGCATCATCGATACGGCGGCGAGCACGCGTTCGCTCTCAACGAGTACCTGGATGCGGCCACCGGTGCCGGCCTGGTCGTTGAGAAGACCTGGGGCCAGTTCGACACGCCCATAAATGCCCATCCCCTGAGTGAGCTGACGAGACGCCTCGAGCGCTTCAAGCGGTTGAGGCGGGCACTTCGAAGTACCCCGTCTGCCCTTGTAACCCGGCGTCCACTGACAGCGCTAACCAGCGCCGCCGACGCGGCCGACCAGACCCCGGGCCGCCTTTACGCGTTCCTCCTGCGTAAGCCCTGACTGCATCAGTCTGGGCAGCCTTGGCGCCAGGCTCGGCGCAGATGTCAGAGGATGACCGCAGTTAGACTGCCGTGCGGCGCGAGACCAGCGCCGGATCGATCCCCGACCGACCGGAGTTCCCGCCCATGACGAAAACCGCGCTGATTACCGGCATCACAGGTCAGGACGGCTCGTACCTCGCCGAGCTCCTGCTGGGCAAGGGTTATGTCGTCCACGGCATCATCCGGCGCGCGTCGACGTTCAACACCGACCGCATCGACCACATCTACCAGGATCCGCACGATGCCGACCCGAAGCTGGTGCTGCACCACGGCGACCTGTCGGACGGGGTCATGCTTGTCAACCTCATGCGCGACATCGAGCCGGACGAGGTCTACCACCTCGGGGCCCAGAGCCACGTCAAGGTCTCGTTCGAGATGCCCGAGTACACCGGCGACGTGACCGGCATCGGCACGATCCGGCTGCTGGAGGCCATCAGGGCTTCGGGCGTCGCTACCCGGTTCTACCAGGCGAGCTCGTCGGAGATGTTCGGCTCGACACCGCCGCCGCAGAACGAGGACACGCCTTTCCACCCGCGCAGCCCATACGGCTGCGCGAAGGTCTACTCGTACTGGGCCACGGTGAACTACCGCGAGGCGTACGGCATGCACGCCAGCAACGGCATCCTGTTCAACCACGAGAGCCCGCGGCGCGGCGAGACGTTCGTGACCCGCAAGATCACCCGGGCCGTGGCCCGGATCGCCGCCGGCCTGCAGGACGCGCTGTACCTGGGCAACCTGGACGCGGTGCGTGACTGGGGCTACGCCAAGGAGTACGTCGAGGCGCAGTGGCGCATGCTGCAGCAGGACACGCCCGACGACTACGTGGTCGCGACCGGGAAGCCGGCGAGCGTCCGAGACTTCTGCCAAGCCTCCTTCGCCCGCGCCGACCTGGACTACGAGAAGTACGTCCGCACCGACAAGCGCTACGAGCGGCCCTCCGAGGTCGACGCGCTCATCGGCGACCCGGCCAAGGCCGAGAAGCAGCTCGGCTGGACGGCGCAGACCGACTGGCGCGCACTGGCCGAACTGATGGTCGACGCCGACCGCCAGTCACTCGAGGACCAGATGACCGGCAAGCTCGTCCGCATCGACCGCTGACCGACGAGCTCCACAGGGAGGACCAATGCCTCGCGCGCTGATCACCGGCATCACCGGCCAAGACGGCTACTTCTTGGCCGAGTTGCTGATCGGCAAAGGCTATGAGGTCTATGGCCTCGCTCGCCCCGAGAGCCAACGTCTGGCTGGGCTCAAGCGTGAGATGCCTAAGGTCAAGCTCGTCTATGGCGACCTCTGCGACGTCTCGAGTCTGCTACATGCGCTGGAAGTTTCACACCCTGACGAGGTCTACAACCTGGCGGCCACGAGTTTCGTCGGCCT
>JBKJTJ010000104.1:0-9794 GCA_046590855.1 Actinomycetota bacterium | reverse complement strand
TCGCGCTGCTGTCCGACCTCGTCGTGCGCTCCCGGGACGGCGTCTAGCGGTGCGGATCGCGGTCGTCGGCCCGACCCACCCCTACAAGGGCGGTGTCGCGGCCCACACCACCGAGCTCGCCGCGAGGCTGGCCGCCGCAGGTCACGAGACCGACCTCGTCTCCTGGTCGCACCTGTACCCCTCGCGGCTCTACCCGGGCGAGCAGGCGGTGCCGGACGGCGTCCCCGACCTCGCGCCCTACGCCCGCACCACCCGGCCCCTGTCGTGGGCCCGCCCCGACACCTGGGTGCGCGTGGGTCGCCGGCTGCGGGCGTACGACCTGGTGGTGGTGGTGCACGTGATCCCCGCCGTCGTGCCCGCCCACCTCGCGCTGGTGCGGGCGCTGCGGCGTCCCGGCGGCCCGAGGGTCGTCCTGGTCACCCACAACGTGCTGCCGCACGAGGCCCACCCGGGCGCCGCGACGCTGGTGCGCACGATGCTGCGCCAGGTGGACGCCGCGCTCGTGCACTCCGAGGACCAGGCCCGCGAGGCCCGCGAGCTGGGTGCCCGCGACGTGCGGGTCGCCGCGCTGCCCGCCCACCTGCCGGGCGGGCCGCCCGCCGACCGCGCGCCTCACGACGGGCCGCCGCGGCTGCTCGCTCTGGGCATGGTGCGCGAGTACAAGGGTGTCGACCTGCTGCTCGAGGCGCTGGCCCAGGTGCCTGGGCCGACCCTCACGGTCGCCGGTGAGCTGTGGGGTGCCGCCGGCGCCCGGGTGCGCGAGCTGGCTGCCGCGCCGGCGCTTCGCGAGCGCGTCGAGGTGCGCGGTGGCTACGTGCCCGCCACCGCCGTCGCCGGGCTGCTGGCCGCCCACGACGTCCTGGCCCTCACCTACCGGTCGGCCACCGCGTCGCAGAACGCGCTGCTCGGCTTCACCCATGGGCTGCCTGTGCTGGCCACGGCCGTGGGCACCTTCACCACGGAGGTCACCGACGGCGTCGACGGGCTGGTCGTCGAGCCCGGTTCGGTGCCCGCGCTGGTCGCGGCGCTGCGCCGACTGACCGAGCCCGGCGCCGTCGCGTCGCTCGCGGCGAACGTCCGGCCGCCCGACCTCGACCTGCCCTGGACGGCGTACGTCGACGCCGTCGTGGGCGGCACCGGAACCGCGGGGTGACGCGGGCCCGCGTCCTGACGGTGGCCCGCATCGTCCTGCTGGCGCTCGTCCTGCTCGCCGTCGTCTACACGATCGCCCACAACTGGTCGACGGTGCGCCACGACCTGGGCCGGGTGCCGCCGTCCGCGCTCGCGCTGTCGTCGGCGCTCGCGCTGCTGGGCCTGGTGTTCACGCTGCTCGGCTGGCGGGCGCTGCTGGCCGACCTCGGGTCGCCGCTGCACATCGCCCCCGCGTCCGGCGTGCTGTTCGTCGGCCAGCTCGGCAAGTACCTGCCTGGCAGCGTGTGGACCGTGGTGGCCCAGGCCGAGGTCGCCGCCGGCCTCGGCGTGCCGCGGGCGCGCTCGACCGTCGTGGGCCTGCTGTCGGTGCTGATGTCGGCCATGGCGGGACTGGCGGTGGGCCTGGTGGCGCTGCCGGGGCTGCTGTCGGCCGGGGGCGGGCCGGCGTACCTGCTGCTGCTCGTGCCGGCCGTCGTCGGGGTCGTGGTGCTGCAGCCGCAGGTGCTGAACCGGCTGGTCGACCGGGCGCTGCGCCTGGTGCGCCGACCTGGGCTGGAGCAGCCGCTGTCGGGACGGGCCATCGCGGTGACGATGGTCTTCTTCGTCCTCGCCTGGCTCGCGCTCGGCCTGCACGTGTGGGTGCTCGTGCGCTCGCTGGGCGGTGACGCGTCGGCCACCCTGCTGCCGTCGGTGTTCGGCTACGCGCTCGCCGCGTCGCTGGGCATGCTCGCGCTGCTGCTGCCCGCCGGCTTCGGGGTGCGCGAGGTGCTGCTCGGCCTGCTGCTCGCCGACCAGCTGCCGCACTCGGTGGTGCTCAGCGTGGTCTTCCTGTCGCGGTTCATCGTCACCCTCGCCGACGTCGTGGCCGCGGCCGTGGGCTGGGGCTACGCCCGCAGTCACCGTCTGCTCACCCCCCGCCAGGTGTCGTAGGGTGCCGCGCATGGCGACGGCGAAGACGGGCGGGCGCGAGGCGCAGCTGGCGTACTCCGAGCAGATGGCCGCGATGCTCGACGAGGCCGGACGTCGCCGCAAGGCCGCCAAGATCCTCGCCGTCCTGCGCCACGTGCGCGGCCTCGACGACCTGAGCGGGCTGACCGCAGCCGACGTCGGCTGTTCGGCCGGGTTCATCGCCGACGAGCTCGCCGGGGCCGGGGCCGCCCGCACCTACGGCGTCGACATCGACGTGCCCGGACTGCGCGCGGCGCGCACCCGCTTCGGCGACCACGTGCAGTTCGTCTGCTCCGCGGGACAGGCCCTGCCGTTCCCGGACGCCTCGCTGGACGTCGTGGTGTTCAACCACATCTACGAGCACGTCGTCGACCCCGACGCCGTCATCGCCGACGTCAAGCGGGTGCTCAAGCCGGACGGCGTCCTGTACCTCGGGCTCGGCAACCGGCTCGGCATCATGGAACCGCACTACAAGCTGCCGTTCCTGTCCTACCTGCCGCCTGCTGCGGCTGACCGGTACGTGCGGGCCTTCGGACGCGCCGACAGCTACTACGAGCGGTTCCGCACCCGGCGCGGTCTGCAGCGCCTGCTGGCTGGGTGGCACGTCGTGGACTACACGCTGCCCGTCCTCGGCGACCCCGCGGCGTTCTCCGGTGACGACATGGTGCCGGCGATGGTCAGCCGGATGCCCGAGCGCGCGCTCGCGGCGGCGCTGCCTCTGGTGCCGACGTACGTCTGGGTGGCCAGCCCCTCACCGCTGCGCCCGGCGGGGCCGGCCCTGCGGGTCGCGCCGCGACCGGTCCCGACGCCCGCCCGCTGAGCACGGACCGCTACGGGGCGCCCGGCTCAGGCGCCGAGGTGAGCGGGTAGGCGGTGATGAACGACTCGACCACCGCGCCCGACACGTCGCCGCACAGCTCGCGGTGCCCGGACTGCTTGGTCGTGTCCTTGGCGTCCGCCGACCAGTGCGACAGCGCGAAGTGCTTGCCGGTGGGGAAGGCGCCGTAGGCGGTGTCCCACGAGCTGACGATGAACTTGTCCTTGGCGGGCTTCGAGGCGTTCGCCTGCTTTGCGACCGCCTTCAGGACGGCCAGCTGCGCGGCCGAGGCGGTGCCGTCGTACCAGAGCACGGTGTAGCCGTGCTCCAGGTTGTGCACCAGCCGCTCCATCTGCGGGCGGTCGGCGGCGGCGTAGAAGCCACGGTTCGGGTTCTCGGGTGTGCCGTTGTGCGACCCGGACGACGGGGGCACTGTCGGGTACTTGACGGTGCCCTCGACGTGGCTGTTGCCGCCGCTCGCGGGATCCGTGGTCACCGGGTCGCACGAGGCCGCGGCGGCGCTGACGCCGAGCGTGGCGAGCTCACCGCCGGGGACGCGGTTGTCGTCCGAGACGATGGCGTAGGTGACGGCGCCGCCCATCAGCGCCACGACCACCAGCGCGGCGCCGACGATGATCAGGGTGCGGCGGCGGTCGGCGGCCTTGGTCTGCCGCTGCATCTCGGCGATCTTCGCCTTGCGGTCCTTGTCGACGGTCTTGGCCACGTGCAGTCGTCCCTCGTCCTCGTCGTGATGAGCCCGCTCGGGCTGGCGGCCGAACAACGCTCGGTGACCCGGCGTCGGTTCCCGCCGAGTGTAGGTGCTGACCCCTGCAGGCCTCACGACGTCGACCGGTTGCGTCGGATGCTGAGGTGCTCGGGTGCTGGGTCGCTCGATGGCCGGGGTGCGAGACTGCGGCGTGACCCTGGCCGAGGGCGAGCCCGACACGCCGCCGCTGTACAGCAGCTGGCGGCCGGGGCGGCCCGTGGCGGTGCATGCGACGCTGGCCACGCTGCGCCGCGGCGGGGGCGACCCGGCGTACCGCCTGGAGCGGGACGGCACCGTGTGGCGCACCTGCCGCACACCCATGGGCCCGGCGACGCTGCGACTGGCCAGCGCCCCGGCCGACGGTGAGGTGCGGGTCACCGCCTGGGGAGCGGGTGCGGGCTGGGCCGTCGACGCCGTGCCCGACCTGCTCGGCCGACGCGACGACCCGGACGGGTTCGCCCCTGAGCACCCCGTGCTGCGCGACGCGTGGCGGCACGCCCCGGGCTGGCGGGTGCCGCGCACCGGGCTGGTGATCGAGGCGCTCGTGGCGGCGGCCATCGAGCAGAAGGTCACCGGGCAGGAGGCGTTCGCCGGATGGCGGGCCCTGGTGCTGCGGTTCGGCGAGGTCGCGCCCGGGCCGGGTCGCGACCTCGGCATGCGGGTCGTGCCGTCCGCGCAGCAGTGGGCCCAGATCCCGTCCTGGGAGTGGCTGCGGGCTGGTGTGGACGGCGCTCGCTCGGCCACCGCGGTGCGGGCCGCCCAGGTCGCGGGCCGCCTGGAGCAGACCGTCGAGATGGAGCACGCGGAAGCCGAGCGGCGGCTGCGATCCGTTGCGGGAGTGGGTGTCTGGACGGCGGCCGAGGTGCGGCAGCGGGCGCACGGCGACGCCGACGCGGTCAGCTTCGGCGACTACCACCAGGCGAAGAACATCGGCTGGGCCCTGACCGGCACCCCGATGGACGACGACGGGCTGGCCGAGCTGCTCGAGCCCTACCGCCCCCACCGGTACCGGGTGCAGCGCCTGCTCGAGCTCGCCGGCGCAACCCGCCCGCGCCGTGGCCCGAAGATGAGCCCCCGCACCCACCTGCCGCGACGCTGACGCTGCGGGCGCTCGCCCCGACGTGATCACGTCAACTACGCCGCGTGTTGCTCTGTGACGCGGCGCCGCGTCACGAAGCACGCGTACGCGTCACAGAGATGGGATCCGGTCGGGTCCGGAGGGGGACAGCAGCAGGTAGCGCTCGTCGGTGATCGGGCGTCCCCACAGGGATGGGTCGTCCAGGTGGCGCACCTCGGCGGTGCGCCGCACCTGCAGCACCAGAGCGCGGCACTGCTCGGCCGTCAGTCCCGCGCCGGTCGACCAGCTGCCCTCCACCAGCAGCATCGACCCACCTGGCCGCAGCAGGGCGTCCCACCGACGCAGTGCCGCAACGGGATCGGGCAGTGCCCACAGCACGTGCCGCGCCAGCACCACGTCGAACGCGCCGGTGTCGAGCGGCGGGTCCTGCGCGTCACCGACGGAGAACGAGGCAGCCAGCCCGGCCGCGTCGGCCTTCGCGGCGGCGGCGTCGACCATCCGCGGTGCCAGGTCGACGCCACGCACCCGGTGGCCGGCCTCGGCCAGCAGGACGCTCAACGAGCCTGTGCCGCAACCGATGTCAGCGATCCTCGAGGCAGGGAGGACCAGTGGCAGCAGCAGGTCGCTCCACGCCCGGCGCACCGCGGGGTCGCGCAGTCCGTGGTCGGGCTCGTCGTCGAATGTGGCGGACTGGTCGTCCCAGTAGGTCCTCGGGTCGGTGCTCATCCGCGCGACCGTACCCGGACGCGGCAGGAAACCCCCTCAGCGTCGCGCTCGGTCGTGCCCTCGAGGTTCTCGCTCCACAGCGCCGCCGCCAGCCGGGCGACCACCCACCCCACGACGTACGGTTCGGGCGAGGTCACGGTCACCGCGCAGGACTCGTCGTCCATCACGGCGGCGCAGGTGATCGGGCCGGGCGACCCGGCGACCGCCACGTCCAGAGAGCGCTGGACCCTGTGCTGCAACGACTCTGCAGTCACCGACGGCGGCTCGACGACGCCGCGGGGCACGCCCAGGGACAGCCGCACCGCCTCGAGGTGGCCGTACCTGAACCAGTCGGACGCCGGGTCGCGCAGCAGCGACCGCGCGCCGGGCCCGTCGTCGTCGGTGACGAACGCGCCCAGCCCGCGGACCAGCGCCGCGGGGACGCCGGAGGCCTTGCCCTTGACCAGGTCGGCCGCAGCGGCGACCTCGTCGGCCAGTGCCCGCTCGGTCACCTCGAGCACCGTTCCCATCGCGTCGGTGGTGCCACGCAGGTCGTCCGTGACCACCAGGCCCGCGCAACCCAGGGCGAAGTCGGTCTGCCCCGTGCGCCAGGCCCGTCCGGACGTGTCGCTGACGACGACCGCCACGCGGGGTGCGCCGAGCTCGCTCAGCCGCGACCGCAGCGCCCGAGCCGCGGCGTCGGCGTCCGGGGGAAGGAGCAGGACGCTGCCGGCGGGGACGTTCGAGGCGTCGACCCCGGCGGCCGCCATCACCGGGCCGGCGGCCGACTGGACGACGCTGGCGAGCCCGCGGGGAGTGCGCCGCTCGGCCACGACGCGCACCGTCTGGGACTCGACGAGCGCGTCCCGCTCGGACGCCGGAGCGCTGAGTGCGGCGGCCTTCGACACGACCTTGGACGACACCACCAGCACGTCGCCCGGGTGAAGATCGGCGCGCGCGAGCAGGGCCGCTGCCAGGTCGTCCCCCGCGACGATCTCACCGATCCCCTGCAGGGCAATGACTTCCAGGGACGACTCAGACACCGGCGCGCTGCGGCTGGAGGTCGGCGGCGAGGTCGAGCGCCGCCCCGGCGATGGCGGCCGCCGCAGGGACGTCGGTCATCAGCAGCGCCCGCGCCCGCACCGTCAGGCCGGCTCGCCGGCGCACGGTGCCCAGGTCGGTGGCGAGGGCGTCGTCGACGAGCCAGCCGTCAAGGAAGTCCTCGTACAGACCCGCGACCGCGCCGGCCGTGGTCTCGACGCCGATGGCCTGCAGGCACGCGTCGGCATGCCCGCGCACCGGACGACCGCCGACGATGGGCGACACCCCGACCACGGGCGCGCGGGTTCCGCGCAGCGCGTCACGCACCCCCGGCACGCCCAGGATGATGCCGATCGACACCACCGGGTTGCTCGGTGGCAGCAGGACGACGTCCGCGGACCGGATCGCCTCCAGCACACCGGGTCCAGCCGTCGCGGTGTCGATGCCGACCGCGACGAACTGCTGCGCGGGGACGGCGGCGCGCATCCGCACCCACCACTCCTGGAAGTGCACGGCGCGGCGACCGTCCTCGTCCTCGACCACGACGTGGGTCTCGACGGGGTCGTCGCTCATCGGCAGCAGGCGAACGTTTCGTCCGGGCAGACCCCACCGGTCGCAGAGCGCCGCGGTCACCTGCGAGAGCGGCATGCCGAGGCCGAGCAGCTGGCTGCGCGCGACGTGGGTCGCGATGTCGCGGTCACCGAGCCCGAACCACTGCGGCTGCGCGCCGTACGCCGCGAGCTCGCCCTGCACGACGTGGCTCTCGTCCGCGCGACCCCAGCCCTGCTCCTCGTGGATCCCCTCGCCGAGGGTGTACATCACGGTGTCGAGGTCAGGGCACACCCGCAGCCCGAACAGCGTGATGTCGTCGCCGGTGTTGCCGATGACGGTGACCTCGGCGTCGCGGTGCGCGGGATCGGTCGACCCGGCGAGGTGGGCGAGCAGCCCGCGGACGAACCGGGCGCCACCGACCCCTCCGGCCAAGACGGTGATCTGCATGCGCAGGAGTGTCCCAGGGTCCTTGACCCGGCGGGCGAACCGCCGTATATTTAGTTTATTGCTCAATCAGTCAGGGGATGCTCATGACCAGCACGTACGCCGCGGCGGGTGCGTACGACGCCTTCGTCACCGGCGCCCTGCCGCGCAGCCGGGCCCAGCGCGGTTGGATGCCGGACGACGGGCCGCTGCCCTCGGTGTACGTGAGCCACGGCGCCCCGCCGCTGCTGGACGACGCGGCCTGGATCGACGACCTCTTCGGGTGGTCGCAGACCCTGCCCAAGCCGACGGCGATCCTGGTCGTCTCGGCGCACTGGGAGTCCGCGCCGCTGGCCCTGTCGACCCCGACGGCCGCGACCACGCCGGTGTACGACTTCGGCGGCTTCGACCCGCGGTTCTCGACGCTGCGCTACGACACACCGGACGCCGGCCCGCTGGCCCGCACGGTCGCCGCGCTGATGCCCGACTCCGAACCCGTGCACCAGCACCCCAGCCGTGGCCTGGACCACGGCGCGTGGATCCCGCTGATGGTGATGTACCCCGCCGCCGACGTCCCCGTGCTGCAGATGAGCCTGCCGACCTACGACCCCGACCGGCTGCTCGCCCTCGGCGCGCGCCTGCGACCACTGCGCGAGCAGGGGGTGCTGGTCGTGGGCTCAGGGTTCATGACGCATGGGCTGGCGTTCCTGACCCGCGAGATGTGGCGCGGCGAGGTCGTGCCGTCGTGGTCTCGCGACTTCGACGCGTGGGCTGCGGACGCCCTGGCCCGCGGCGACGTCGACCAGCTCGCCGACTACCGCGCGCAGGCGCCCGGCATGCCCTACGCCCACCCCACCGTCGAGCACTTCACTCCGCTGTTCGTCACCCTGGGCGCCGCTGCCGACCCCGAGGCCCCGAGCCGCACCACCATCGACGGCTACCGGATGGGTCTGTCGCGCCGGTCCTTCGAAGCGGCCTGAGACGCCTCATCTCGACGGTCCGTACGGAGTTGATCACCGATGGTGATCGGATCGCCGGCGTGGTGGCTCAGCGTGGCTATCACCGATCGGCTTGACGTGAGGTGCATGACACGCGTGTAATTCCCTTCATGTCACGCCCGTCCTGGGGAGGACGGAACGCGGGCACCGAGGGTCGAGGAGGGGTCGTGCACGAGCACACCACCCGCAGCAGCGCACGCACCGGACACCAGCAGGTCAGCGAGCTCGACCAGATCGACGGCGTCACGTCGTGGTCCTACGTCGAGCCGGCGCCGGCCACCAGCGCCGCGATCGAGCTCGCCGCCGGCCGGGACGACCCCGAGCTGTCCTGGCAGGAGCGTTCCCTGTGCGCACAGACCGATCCCGAGGCGTTCTTTCCCGAGAAGGGCGGCTCGACCCGCGAGGCCAAGAAGGTCTGCGTCTCGTGCGACGTCCGGTCGCAGTGCCTGGAGTACGCGCTCGAGCACGACGAGCGGTTCGGCATCTGGGGCGGGCTGTCCGAGCGCGAGCGACGCCGGCTGAAGAAGCTGGCGGTCTGAGCCGGATCTCCGGAGCAGACCGATGACCCTCACGACGCCTGCGCCGCATGGGCTCTCGGTCTCACCACTGCGCCGCGCCCGGACGCAGCGACCGCGCGTGGAGGCGGTCGTCGTCGCCCACGACGGCGCCCGTTGGCTGCCGCGCACCCTTGCCGCGATCGCCGAGCAGTCCCGTGAGGTCGACGCGGTCGTGGGTGTCGACACCGGCTCCCGCGACGGGTCGGCAGACCTGCTGCGCCAGCACCTGGGGGCCGGCCGGGTCGTCGAGGTCGGACGCCGCACCGGCTTCGGCGCCGCCGTCCGGGCCGGGCTCGAGCACCTGCAGGGCGCCCCGACCGACGCCGGTGAGTCACCCGGTGCGGACTGGGTCTGGCTGCTGCACGACGACAGCGCGGCCCACCCCCGAGCGCTCGAGCACCTGCTGGACGCGGCCGCCGCGTCGTCCCAGGTCGGCGTGGTCGGGCCCAAGCTCGTGGCCTGGGACGACCCCACCCGGCTGCTCGAGGCGGGCCTGACCGTCAGCCGCGGCGGACGGCGGGTCACCGGCATCGCGGACGACGAGCGCGACCAGGGCCAGCACGACCACCGCACCGACGTCCTGGCGGTCGGCACCGCGGGGATGCTCGTCGACCGGGCCCTGTGGGACCTCCTCGGCGGGCTGGACCCCGCGCTGCCGCTGCTGCGCGACGACATCGACCTGTGCTGGCGCGCCCACCTGGCCGGACGTCGGGTGGTGCTGGCGCCGCGCGCCGTGGTCGCCGACGCCCAGGCCGCG
>JBKJTJ010000097.1:0-8100 GCA_046590855.1 Actinomycetota bacterium | reverse complement strand
TCGGGCTCATCTGGCCCAGTGTCATCTCATCTGGCGTCGTGGTCATCACGGCACCTTCCCCGCCGGGCTCACGCCCGGCGCGTCAGGCCGGAAACACCGTTTGATCCACAGCCCCGGTGGACACCCTGATCTTGGGAGGTAGCTCCCGAGGAAGGGGTCCTGATGGGCCGAGCGAGTAAGTACTCCCCAGAGTTTCGGGAGCAGGCTGTGGAGCTGGTCCGAGCGACTGGCAAGACGATCGCGGAGGTTGCCCGCGAGCTGTCGATGAACGACACGACCCTGGGTAACTGGGTCCACGCCGACGACGCTGAGCGCGGCGTACCGGACAAGACCGGGCTGTTGCCGCTGACGGCTGCGGAGCGGGCAGAGCTGACCAAGCTGCGCAGGGAGAACGCCACGCTCAAGGTCGAGCGGGAGATCTTGAAAAAAGCGGCGGCCTTCTTCGTGACGGAGTCGATGAGGTGACGCGGTTCGCGTTCGTCGACCGGGAGAAGGCGCTGTACGACGTCACCGTGCTGTGTCGGCTGCTCAAGGTCAGCCGATCAGGCTTCTACGCGTGGCTGACCCGACCGAAGTCGACCCGGGCGGTCGCCGACGGCGTGCTGACTGAGCAGATCCGGACCGCTTTCGATGACAACCGCAAGGTCTACGGTGCACCGCGCATCCACGCCGAGCTCGCGGAGGCCGGGATCCGGGTCGGCCGCAAACGCGTTGCGCGGCTGATGCGCCAGGCCCAGATCGCGGGTTGTCACCGGCGCAAGCGCTCGTTTGCGATCACCAAGCAGGATCCAAGGGCTGACGTCGCTCCCGACCTGGTCGACCGCCAGTTCACCGCGACCGCGCCCAATCAGCTGTGGGTCGCGGACGTCACCTACGTCCCGACCGTGCAGGGCTGGCTCTACCTGGCGTGTGTCACCGACGTGTTCAGCCGCATGGTTCTGGGCTGGTCGATGGCCAGCCACCGCAAGACCGACCTGGTCGTCGACGCCGTCACGATGGCCGTCACCCGCCGCGGCGGTCACGTCCCCGGCGTCATCCACCACAGCGACCGCGGCGGTGAGTACAGCTCTCACCAGCTCGAGCGAGAACTACGCCGCCACGGCGCCCTCGCGAGCATGGGAAGCGTCGCCGACTGCTACGACAACGCCCTGGCCGAAAGTGTCTTCGCCACCATCGAGTGCGAGCTGTTCGACCAACAACCCGGCGGTCGCTTCACCAGCCGCCGCGAGGCCAAGCTCGCCGTCTTCGACTATCTCGAGACGTTCTACAACCCGCGCCGCCGGCACTCTGCCCTCGGCCAGGTCTCGCCAACGGTGTTCGAGGAACGACACACTGCATCAACAGCTGCGGCCTAACCAGGCCCGCAGTCACGAGGTGTCCGCGAAAGCGGGTCAACTCCAGCAGCCATCACCGCCCTCGCCACCCGCTGGTACCGACGACAGCGATCCCCAGCGGCCGCGCGCAAGCTCCGGACCGCGATCGCAGGCACAGGCCCAGGCCCAGTTGAGGACGACACCGGGTGAGGACCACCGCGGCCCCGCGCGTCGAGCCGCGACTGGCCCGGCGGTCCAGTCCATCAGGTCGTGCGTCGACCATGCGGCGGCTCACCTGTGCGGGCCGGGTCGTGCGCTCGGGACTGGCCGCGCGGTCGGGCCGGGCCGTGCGGTCGAGCCGGGGTGAGCGGTCGGGTCAGGTCGTGCGGTCGACGACGCCCTGGGCCAGCGAGACGAGAGCGTCCTTCACCGGGCTCGTGGGCAGCGGACCCAGCACGTCCCGCGCCTCGTCCGCCCAGCGACGGGTCTCGATCCTGGCATCGTGCAGCGCCGGGTGGGCCTGCAGCAGGGCCAGCGCCTCGGCGTGGTCGGCGTCGTCGCTCAGGTCGCCGCCGAGCAGCGCGAGCAGGCGGGCGTCCGACGGGTCGCTCGAGCGCCGGGCCAGCAGCACGGGCAGGGTCGGAACGCCCTCGCGCAGGTCGGTGCCCGGGGTCTTGCCGAGGTCGCTCGCCTGCGACGAGAGGTCGAGCAGGTCGTCGGCCAGCTGGAAGGCCACGCCCAGGCGCTCGCCGTACCGACGCAGGACGTCGACGGTCGCGTCGTCGGCGCCGCCGAAACGGGCCCCGAACAGGCCGGCGGTGGCGATCAGCGACCCGGTCTTGTCGGCCAGCACCTGCAGGTAGTGCTCGACCTCGTCACGGCCGTCGCTCGGCCCTACGGTCTCGGCGATCTGGCCGGCGCACAGCCGCTCGAACGTCTGCGCCTGGATCCGCACGGCGTCGGTGCCGAGGTCGGCGACCACCTGCGACGCGCGGCTGAAGAGCAGGTCGCCGGTGAGGATGGCGACCGTGTTGCCGTACCGCGTGTTCGCGCTGTCGACCCCGCGCCGAAGCACGGCCTCGTCCATGACGTCGTCGTGGTACAGCGAGGCGAGGTGGGTCAGCTCGACGACCACCGCCGCCTTGACCACGTCGTCGGACGCCGGCACGGCACCGTCCGCACCACCTCGGGGCCCGAGCTGGCCGGCCAGCAGGGTGAGCAGCGGGCGCAGCCGCTTGCCGCCGGCCAGGACCAGGTGGGTCGAGGCGCCGTCGATGAACGCGTCGGCGTGCTTGGTGGCCTCGCGCAGCTCGGCCTCGACCCGCTCGAGCCCCTGGTCCAGGAGCTGCGCGACGGCGTCGTCCGCCGGCGCCACCAGCGCACCGGAGGTCACGGCAGGAACAGCGCGGAGCGGTCGGCGAGATCGAGCAGCAGGCTGGGCACGACACCCAGCAGCACGGTCGCCGCAGCGCCGACCCCGATGGCGATGATCGTGTAGGCGCTGGGCGAGGCGACGCTGACCGCGTCACCGTCCGGGTCGGAGAAGTACATCAGGACGATCACGCGGACGTAGAAGAACGCCGCGATGGCGCTGGACAGCACGCCGACGACGGCCAGCCAGGTGCCTCCGTGGGCGATCGCCGCCGAGAACACCGCGTACTTGCCGGTGAATCCCGAGGTCAGCGGGATGCCGGCGAACGCGAGCAGGAACAGCGCGAACACCGCGGCGACGATCGGCGAGCGACGTGCCAGCCCGGCCCACTGGGTCAGGTGGGTGGCCTCACCCGCGCTGTCGCGCACCAGGGTGACGACCGCGAAGGCGCCGATCGTGGTGAACCCGTAGGCGACCAGGTAGAACAGCGCACCGGACAACCCGGTTCGGTCGAACGCCAGCACCCCGGTGAGGATGAACCCGGCGTGGGCGATCGAGGAGTAGGCGAGCATCCGCTTGACGTCGGTCTGCGTGATGGCGAGGACCGAGCCCACCACCATGGTCAAGATCGCGACGGTCCACAGCACCGGCGTGTAGTCCCAGCGCGCGCCGGCCACCGCGACGTACAGGAACCGCAGCAGCGCACCGAACGCCGCGACCTTGGTGCAGGCGGCCATGAACCCGGTGATGGGGGTGGGTGCGCCCTGGTAGACGTCCGGCGTCCAGGCATGGAACGGGACGGCACCGACCTTGAAGAGCAGGCCGATCGACACCAGCCCGATGCCGAGCAGCAGCATGCCGTCCTGGCCGCCGCGGGTCGCGACCGCCGCGGCGATATCGCCGAGGTACAGCGAACCCGAGAAGCCGAACAGCATCGCCGCGCCGAACAGGAAGAACGCGGACGAGAACGACCCGAGCAGGAAGTACTTCAGCGCAGCCTCCTGCGACAGCAGCCGCCGGCGCCGGGCCAGCCCGCTGAGCAGGTACAGCGGCAGCGAGAGCACCTCGAGGGCGACGAACATCGTCAGCAGGTCGCCCGCGGCGGGGAACAGCAGCATGCCGCCGATGGCGAGCATGGTCAGCGGGAAGACCTCGGTCTGCGTCCAGCCGGCGCGGGCGGTGGCCGCCTCGTACGCCGACCCGGGCACGCTGGCCGCCGTCGAGGTGAAGGCGTCGCCCTCGTTGCCGGCGAAGCGCTCGGCCATCGTCAGCACGCCGAGCGCCGCGAGCACCAGGATCGTGCCCTGCAAAAACAGGGTGGGGTTGTCGACGACCACTGCGCGCGCGGCCGTCGCCGCCTTGGTGCGGTCAGCGGCGAGGACGACGGTCACGAAGGACGCGATGAGCCCGACCAGGGCGACGCCCACCTGCACCTCGTGCCGGCCGCGACGCGGTGCGAACGCCTCGACGAGCACGCCGACGAGCGCGGCGCCGAACACGACGAGCACGGGCGCCAGCAGGTGGTAGCTGATCGACGGCGCCGAGATCGAGGCGACGTGGACGGAGGCGGCGCCCAGCGCGTTCACTTGGCCGTCCCTTCGGCTGCGGGCACACCGGCGCGAGCGGCCGGGTCGGTCATGCCGACCGAGGTCATCGTGCGCTTGACGGCGGGGTTGATGACGTCGAGGACCGGCCCCGGGAACACACCCAGACCGATGATCGCGGCCAGGACCGGCGCCACCACCCACGCCTCGCGGCGGGTCAGGTCGCGGGTGACGCCGACCGCCTCGGGTCGCGGCCCGGTCATCATCCGCTGGTAGGCCAGCAGGATGTAGATCGCGGCCAGGATGATGCCCACCGTCGCGACGACGCCGGCCACCGGGTAGCGCTGGAACGTCCCCACGAGCACGAGGAACTCGCTGACGAAGGTCGACAGGCCCGGCAGCGCGAGGCTGGACAGTCCGGCGATGAGGAAGACGCCGGCGATCAGCGGGGTCACCCGCTGCCAGCCGCCGAAGTCCGGGATCCGGCTGGATCCGCGCCGGACGGCCAACATCGCCGCGACGAGGAACAGAGCCGCCGTCGAGAAGCCGTGGTTGACCATATACAGCATCGAGCCGCTCTGACCGGTCGAGGTCATCGCGAAGATGCCCAGCACGATGAACCCGAAGTGCGACACCGACGTGTACGCGATCAGGCGCATGACGTCGGTCTGCCCGATCGCGAGCAGCGCGCCGTACACGATCGAGACCACAGCGAGGACGAGCACGACCGGCGTCGCCCACTTGGCGGCGCCGGGGAACAGCGGCAGGCAGAACCGGATCATCCCGAACGTGCCGACCTTGTCGAGCACCCCGACGAGCAGGACGGCGACCGGCGGCGGCGCCTCGGCCGCGGCGTCGGGCAGCCAGGTGTGCACCGGGAACATCGGTGCCTTGACGGCGAACGCGAAGAAGAAGCCGAGGAACATCAGTCGTTCGGCGCCGACCCCGATGTCGAGCCCCGTGAGGTTGGACAGCAAGAAGCCGTCGGGGCCGCCCGGGCCGGCGACGTACAGCGCGATGACGGCCACCAGCATGACCAGGCCGCCGAGCAGGGAGTACAGCAGGAACTTCACAGCCGCGTACTGGCGGCGGGGGCCGCCGAACGAGCCGATCAGGAAGTAGACCGGGATGAGCATGGCCTCGAAGAACACGTAGAACAGGAACACGTCGGTGGCCGAGAAGACCCCGATCATCATCGTCTCGAGCACGAGGATCAGCGCCATGTAGTTCTGCTCGCGGCGACCGACCTCGGGGACGTCGTGCCACGCGGCGAGCAGGCAGATCGGCGTCAGCACCGCCGCCAGCGCGACGAGCACCAGCGCGATGCCGTCGACCCCGACCGCGTAGCTGACCCCGAACTGCGGGATCCACTGGTGCTGCTCGGCGAGCTGGAACTGCTGGGCGGCGCCGGTGTCGAACCGCAGCGCGAGCGCGATGGTCAGTGCCAAGGTCACCAGCGACGCGGCGAGGGCCACGACCTTGGCGCGGGGGGCCAGGGCGCGAGGCAGCAGCGCCACGACCACGGCGCCGGCGAGCGGGACGACGCCCGTCACGGTCAGCCAGGGGAAGCTCTGCATCAGATGTCCGATCGGGTGGGGCGGGCGAGGTCAGCGGGGCTCATCGGGCGACCGCCAGGGCGGCGGCGACGACGACGACCCCGCCGAGCATGGTGAGGGCGTAGGAGCGCACGAACCCGGTCTGCAGACGTCGCACCCGGCCCGACGTCCCGCCGATCAGCGCTGCGAGGCCGCGCACCCCGCCGTCCACGCCCTCGTTGTCGACGTAGACCAGCGACCGGGTCAGGTGCTGGCCCGGGCGCATGAGGATCGCCTCGTTGACGTCGTCCTGGAACAGGTCGCGCCGGGCCGCCCGGGTGGCCAGCGAGCCCACCGGCACCAGCGCGGGCACCTGCTCGCGCACGTAGCGGACGTAGGCCAGTCCGACCCCGGCGGCGACGAGGACGAGCGTCAGCACCGTGATCGCGACGGCGGGCAGCACCGGGCTCTCCTCGGGGTGCTCGCCGACCACGGGCGACAGCCAAGACTCGATGGCGCCGGTCGGGCCGAGCAGCAGCCCGAGGAACGCCGAACCCACGGACAGCACCATCATCGGCACGGTCATCAGCAGCGGCGACTCGTGCGGGTGGACGTCGTCGGTCCAGCGCCGCTTGCCGTGGAACGTCAGCAGGAACAGCCGCGACATGTAGAACGCGGTCAGCCCGGCAGCCAGCATGGCGGTGAGGCCGAACACCCAGGGCCGCCAGCCGTCGCCGACGAAGGCGGCCTCGATGATCTTGTCCTTGCTCCAGAACCCCGACAGGAGTGGGAAACCGATGATCGCCAGCCAGCCCAGCATGAACGTCACCCAGGTGATCTTCATGACGGCGCTGAGGCCACCGAAGCGGCGCATGTTCACCTGGTCGCCCATGCCGTGCATCACCGAGCCGGCACCGAGGAACATGCCGGCCTTGAAGAAGCCGTGGGTCAGCAGGTGGAAGATCGCGAAGACGTACCCCACCGGCCCGAGGCCGGCGGCGAGCATCATGTAGCCGATCTGGCTCATCGTCGAGGCGGCCAACGCCTTCTTGATGTCGTCCTTCGCGCAGCCGACCACGGCACCGAAGACCAGGGTGATCGCGCCCACGATCACGACCACCAGCCGCGCATCCGGGGCGAGGTCGAAGATCGGGTGCGAGCGGACGACGAGGTAGACGCCAGCAGTGACCATCGTGGCTGCGTGGATCAGCGCCGAGACCGGGGTCGGGCCGGCCATCGCGTCACCGAGCCAGGACTGCAGCGGGAACTGGGCCGACTTGCCGCACGCCCCGAGCAGCAGCATCAGCCCCATCGCCGTCAGGGCCGCGGTCGAGGCGCCCGAGGCGCCGGCGAACACGGTCGTGAAGTCGACGGCACCGAACTGGACGAACATGATCATGATCGCTACCGACAGGCCGAAGTCGCCGACCCGGTTGGCGACGAACGCCTTCTTCGACGCCGCGGCGTACGCGGAGTTGTGGTTCCAGAACCCGATCAGCAGGTACGACGCGAGACCCACGCCCTCCCACCCGACGTACAGCAGCAGGTAGCTGTCGGCCAGCACCAGCAGCAGCATCGCGGCGACGAACAGGTTGAGGTAGGCGAAGAACCGACGGCGGTCGAGGTCGTGCTCCATGTACGCGATCGAGTAGACGTGGATCAGCGACCCGACGAACGTCACGAGCAGCACGAAGGCCAGCGACAGCGGGTCGAGCAGCAGACCGGCGTCGACCCTGAACGACCCAGCCGCGATCCACGAGAACAGGTGCTGCGAGATCGCCCGCTCCTCGCCGGGCTTGGCCAGCAGGGCGAGGAACAAGATCGCCGCGACGACGAAGGACGCCCACGACAGCCCCGCCCCGACCAGATGGCCCACCCGGTTAGTGCGACGGCCGCCGAGCAGCAGGACGGCGGCACCGGCCAGGGGGAGCCCGATCAGCAGCCAGGTCAGGGAGAACACCCCTGACGACGCCTGGGTGGCCATCGCGCCCGGTGCGGCGAGTGCCCATGTGCTGGTCATCTGGGTATCTGTTCCGTTCGATCTCGGTGCGCGGCGTGCGTACTGCGCGGGCAGGGCACGTCAGAGGCTAGAGCCTGAGCAGGTTGGCGTCGTCCACCGACGCCGATCGGCGAGCGCGGAAGATGCTCATGATGATGGCCAGGCCGACGACGACCTCGGCCGCGGCGACGAGCATCACGAAGAGCGCGACGACCTGGCCGTCCAGCGTGCCCTGGATGCGGGCGAAGGTGACGAAAGCCAGGTTCGTCGCGTTGAGCATCAGCTCGACGCCCATGAACACGACGATCGCGTTGCGGCGCAGCAGGACCGTCGCCGA
>JBKJTJ010000202.1:0-10166 GCA_046590855.1 Actinomycetota bacterium | reverse complement strand
AGCTGTACCAGTCGGCATGACCCTGCAGCAGCTGGAGCATCCAGGCTCGGCGCCGGTACTCGCGCCCGCTGCGCGACGGCGCCGCACCACGCTCGGCTCGGTGCTGACCCGACGGGCGGTCGGGCTGGCGCTGGTCATCGGCCCGCTGGTGTGGGCGATGACCCGGGCCCTGCCGGCGTCCGGCGACGTCGTCAACACCGGTGGGCTCTCGCTGCTCGCCGGTCTGCTCGGCTCCGCCCTGCACCCCGCCTACTCCAGCGACTTCCTCCTGCTCGTGCTGCACGGTGTCGGCGTCACCCTCGTCTTCGCGGCCCTGGGGACGGCCGGCGCCCTGCTGATCGGGGTGGTCGGTGGGCTGGTCCTCAGCGACGTGGCCTGGGGTGGGCGACCGTCCTGGCCGGTCCGGGCGGTGCGGCTGGCCCTGCGCGCGATCCTCGTGGCGATCCGGTCGATCCACGAGCTGATCTGGGCCCTGCTGCTGGTCAGCGTCCTCGGACTGGACCCGTTGGTCGCGGTCCTGGCGATCGCGCTGCCGTTCGGTGCGCAGACCGCCAAGGTGTTCGCCGAGACCCTCGACGCGGTGCCGCCTGGGCCGCTGGCCACGTTGCGCCTGACCGGAGCACGACCGGCGACGGCGATGGGCTATGCGCTCCTCCCGGCCGCCGCACCGCTGCTGCTGTCGTACACGTTCTACCGCTTCGAGTGCGCCATCCGGTCCGTGGTGGTGCTGGGGGCGGTGGGTGTGGGTGGTCTGGGTCAAGAGCTCGTGGTCAGCCTGTCCTCGCGGAACTGGGACGAGGTGTGGACCCTGATCGCGGCCGTCCTGCTGCTGTCGGCCGCCACGGACCTGTGGAGCAGCCTGCTGCGGGCCGACCTCGCCGTGGTGAGCTGCTCGGACTGGTCGAGCGGGACAGCCCAAACCGGCCGATCGGGCTCCAGCCGGCTGCGTTCCGGGGCGCGGGATACGACCCGCTGGGCGCGGTGGTCCGCCGTGCTCGCCGGCCCCGGGCTGGTGGTGGCCTGGGTGGCGTCCGGCGCGTCCTGGTCGGGTCTGACCTCGGACCGGACCCGGCAGCTCACCGGTCGGCTGCTGGACGACTTGTGGCCACCTCAGGTCCCCCCCGGCGGCTGGCGTGCGCTGCTGACCGCTGTGCTGGACACCGTCGCGATGGCGGTGCTGGCGATGGCGATCGCTGTCGCGATCACCATGGTGGTCGGGCCCTGGGCGGCGCGGCGCCGCCGGGTGTCGTCGGACCGGCCCTTGCCGTGGCTGGTCGCACTTCCGCGCCGAACGGCCTGGGTGCTCGCCCGGCTGATCCTGCTGGTGCTTCGCTCGGTGCCCCCGACCGTGTGGGCGGTCATCGCCCTGCTGGCCCTGTTCCCCGGCGTGCTGCCAGGCGCGCTGGCCCTCGGGATCTACACCGGCGGCATCCTGGGTCGGCTGGTCGCCGAGGCCTGGGAGAGCGTCGACACCAAGGCGCGCGAGACCCTGGTCACCACCGGGACACCCCGCTGGCTGGCCGGGATCGCCTCCACGGTTCCGCCCTCAGGCGCTCACCTGGTGGCGTACACGCTGTACCGGTTCGAGATCTGCGTCCGGGACACCGCCGTCGTGGGGGTCGTCGGGGCGGCGGGTCTGGGCCGGTTGTTCGCCGAGAACGTGGCCGTCTTCCGGTTCCCCGCCTTGACCACGTTGCTCGCGGCCTCGTTCGCCCTCAGCGTGGCCAGCGAACTGCTCGGGCGACGACTCCGGTCAGCCCTTCGTCCCTGACGGACGCCTCCTACGTTCCGCGTCTCGACGCCCTCCTTGCCGCAGCAGCGGCGACAGACCGGTCAGGTCGGCCAGAACCCAGACCCCCAGCAGAGCACCGTAGAACCAGCCGAGGCCCAGCACGTCGGCACCGAGGGAGGCGGCGAGTTCGGTAAGACCCGCAAACATCACTGACAAGCCGACAGCGAGCGTGTCGACCCGAAACCCGGCCCTGCCCAGCAGCGCGGCGGCCGTAGCCCCGATGCCCAAGGCGGTGACCGCAACCGATGCGAAGTCCGCGTGCAGTGTCTGGCTGAACACCAGCGCCACCGCAACGCCCCAAGCGCTGATCACCAGCCCCGGCGCCCACAGGGTCGCGCCCCGCCCGCCTACGGCGGCAGCAGCAAGGTAGGTCAGGCCGAGGACCAGCGGGGTCAGGTAGAACGGCAGCGGGCCGACCGGTGCCACCGCCACGGTCTCGACGAGGGCTCCGATCAGGACCGGGACCCACCGCCAGCCATGGCGCGACGACCCAGCCAGGGGACCAGCTGCGACCGAGTTGGTGCCCGTGGCCGGACCGGGGTCAGAGTTCATGAGAAGCGTGCCTCCGCGGGCCGCGAGGGGAAAGTGGATCCAGGGCGGAAAGAGCATGGCGGTCGTGACCGCTACGGAAGGTGTTCGGCCAGCCGTCCTGTCGAGATCCGCGGCCGGGGTCGACTCTCAGGTGACCTTCCGGCATGACGGGGTTTGTGGGCAGGGAGTGTCAGAACGACAGGGACGATGCACCTTTGGCCAACAAGCCGACCAGGGTGGCGCCCCCGACGACGGTTGCGCCCTCGATCAGGTCGTCCTCACTGATGCCGCGCTTCTTGGCGCAGGGGCTGCAGACAAGGAACGTGCCGCCTGCCTCGACGTAACTGGACACCAGCTCGCCCAATGGTGCGAATCCCTCTTCGTGCAGGGTCTCGGCCACGCCCTTGCTCGCCAGCCGGACCCCTTCGGAGGACAGGAAGACTGATGTCTGCTGGGCCGACGCGACGGCCGCCCCCGCGACCACCATGGCGACGCTGGTGCGGTCCACGTCGTCGGAGGAATGAGTGAGATTGATGACCAGACCGTTCATGACGCGGCGGTTCCTTTCGTGACGGGTGGAGCAGGGTCGTGGCCAACGCCGGGTTCGGCGTCGTCGAGGTGCCAAGGACGACCAGGTCGGGTGCGGCGAGCGCCCTCGACGTAGCGCAGGTGATAGCACGCTCGGCCGTCGCTATGGGATCCGGCGCCGAGATACTGGTGCCCGGTGAGGTGGCACCAGGCCGGGATGTCGATTGGCGCTGCGGGGTCGGTGGCTATGACCCGGACCGCAGTCCCGTCCGCGACCCGCGACAGCGCGCGCAACAACCCCAGGAGGAGCTCGCCGCAGGCGAGGTCACCGCCGTCGAAGACGAACGGCCCCCCACTCAGATCCGACGGCAGAGTCGCATCAGATGCAACCTCGCCGTCCGGGTGAAACTGCGGCTGTGGCACGTCGGCAACACTAGCGCGGCAGTCCTCAGGGTCACGATGCGGACGCTGCTCATCGAAGGAGCGGCGGTGTAGGTCGTTAGCGGCGCCCGAGCGGATGTGCCGGATCCTGACCGCGCCCGAGCCGGAGACCTCGACCGTGGCAGCTGCCACCTACCAGCAGATCGAGTGGGATGGTCGCCAGAACGGCAGCGTCCGAGGGTGTGGCTTGCACGGCAGCGCCCGAGTGCGCAACGCCGCGCGGGTGGCCGGCAAGGTCTGGTGGCCCAGGGTGGGCATCATCGACGACGAGCAGGTCGCCGTCGCCCATGGTGGAGGGGTGACTGAACATCGCTCTGGCCGGCGCGACCGGCGGTGTCGCAGCGGGACGGTGGTGGCGCGGCCGGACATCCTTTACGCCGACCGCAGGGGACGACAGACTGCAGCCAGCATCCGCAGCGTCGCGGGTGGGCCTGAGAGGGGTTGTCCATGACGGTCAGCGATGACGTGGCAGCAGTGGCGCGCGACGTCGCCACCTTGCGGGCCAGTGTCCAGCGCCTTCAGGGTCGCCTCGGCGACACGGTCGACGCGCAGCGGCTGCGGGACGACGTGGCTCGAGTCAACGCCGACCTGGCGTTGCTGGCGAGGGCTGCCCGCGAGCACCTGCCGGCGCAGGAGGCCGAGAAGATCTACATCCCCGACGGCGACTACGACCCCTCGTTCTGGACCGACGCCGAGGACGAAGGCCTCGGCGCCCGCGGTCGGGCCCGTTGAGGTGGCGACCAGAACCCTGGGTGAGGGAGTCGGGGGCCGTGAGAGGGCCCGCATCGACGCACGCACCCTGCGCACCGACCGCTGGTGGGTCTCACCGCTGCTCACGTTCCTCGCGCTGAGCGCCTGGTTGCTCTACGGCCTGGTCCGCGCGGCTAGCCAGAAGTACTACTGGGTTCCCGACTACCACTACCTCACACCGTTCGCCTCGCCGTGCCTGTCCACGTCGTGCGAGCCCGGATCCAGCCACTTCGGGACGCCGTTCGGCGACTTCCCGCCACTGATCCCCTTCGCCGTACTGACCCTGCCGTTCCTGCTGTTGTTCCGCTTGACGTGCTACTACTACCGCAAGGCGTACTACCGGGCGTTCTGGCTCTCTCCCCCCGCCTGCGCAGTCGCCGAACCGCACACCCGCTACAGCGGCGAAACCCGCTTCCCGCTGATCCTGCAGAACGCGCACCGGTACTTCTTCTACGCCGCCACCCTGATCTCGTTGATCAACACCTACGACGCCCTCGTGGCCTTCCAGGGGCCGGACGGCGGCTTCGGGCTGGGCCTCGGCAACATCGTCCTGATCATCAACGTCGTCCTGCTGTGGTGCTACACGTTGTCCTGCCACTCGTGCCGACACCTGACTGCTGGCCGGATCAACCACTTCTCGCGCCACCCGATCCGGTACCAGATCTGGCAACAGCTCACCCGCCTCAACCGACGCCATATGCAGTTCGCCTGGGCGACCCTGGCCTCGCTGGTCATCACCGACCTGTACGTCGCGCTGGTTGCCTCGGGCAGGATCCTCGACCCCCGCCTGGTCAACTGAGCATGAGGATCCTCAACCCACAGGGAGCACACTCATGACCGGGCTCGAGCGGCACGACTACGACGTCGTGGTCATCGGCGCGGGCGGCGCGGGACTGCGTGCTGCGATCGAGGCCCGCGAACAGGGCTTGCGCACCGCCATCGTCTGCAAGTCCCTGTTCGGTAAGGCCCATACCGTCATGGCCGAGGGCGGTATCGCGGCGTCCATGGGCAACGCGAACGAGAAGGATTCGTGGCAGGTGCACTTCCGCGACACCATGCGCGGCGGCAAGTTCCTCAACAACCCGCGGATGGCCGAGTTGCACGCCAGGGAGGCGCCCGACCGGGTGTGGGAGCTGGAGACCTACGGCGCCCTGTTCGACCGCACGAAGGACGGTCGGATCAGTCAGCGAAACTTCGGTGGTCACGAGTACCCCCGACTGGCCCACGTCGGTGACCGCACCGGCTTGGAGCTGATTCGCACCCTGCAGCAGAAGATCGTCTCGCTGCAGCAGCAGGACCAGCGTGAGCACGGTGACGCCGAGGCCCGGTTGAAGGTCTTCGCCGAGCTGACCGTCACTCAGTTGTTGCACGACGCTGATGGAGCTGTCAGCGGGGCATTTGCGTACTGGCGCGAGTCAGGGCGCTTCGCTGTGCTGCAGGCACCGGCGGTCATCCTGGCGACCGGCGGCATCGGCAAGTCATACAAGGTGACCTCGAACTCCTGGGAGTACACCGGTGACGGCCACTCGTTGGCCCTGCGCGCCGGAGCGACGTTGATCAATATGGAGTTCGTTCAGTTCCACCCCACCGGCATGGTCTGGCCGCCATCCGTCAAAGGCATCCTGGTCACCGAGTCGGTGCGCGGCGACGGCGGAGTCCTGCGCAACAGCGAGGGCAAGCGGTTCATGTTCGACTACGTACCGGACGTCTTCCGCACCCAGTACGCCACCACCGAGCAGGAGGCGGACGGCTGGTACGCCGACCCGGAGAACAACAAGCGCCCCCCAGAGCTCCTGCCCCGCGATGAGGTCGCGCGCGCGATCAACACCGAGGTCAAAGAGGGACGCGGTTCTCCACACGGCGGCGTGTTCCTTGACGTGTCGACGCGCCTGCCGGCAGACGAGATCATCCGGCGGCTCCCGTCGATGCACCACCAGTTCAAGGAGCTCGCGGACGTCGACATCACGGCCGAGCCGATGGAGGTCGGGCCGACCTGCCACTACGTCATGGGCGGCGTCGAGGTCGACCCAGATACCGCGGCGACCGTCGTCCCCGGACTGTTCGCCGCCGGCGAGGTTGCGGGCGGGATGCACGGGTCGAACCGGCTGGGGGGCAACTCGCTGTCGGACCTGTTGGTCTTCGGTCGTCGAGCGGGTGCTGGCGCTGCGGCATACGTCGAGAGCCTGGGTGGACGGCGCACTGCAGCCGCCGAGAGTGACCTCGACGCCGCAGGTCTGGCCGCCCTCGCTCCGTTCCGAGCCGATGAGCTGGGCGCGACGCCCGAGAACCCATACACGATCCACCAAGAGCTGCAGCAGACCATGAACGACCTGGTGGGCATCATCCGCCGCGAGGCTGAGATGACCGAGGCACTCGAGCGACTGCGGTCGCTGCGCGCCCGTGCCGGTCGGGTAGCGGTCGAGGGCCACCGGCAGTTCAACCCCGGCTGGCACCTCGCGCTCGACCTGTTCAACATGCTCGACGTCAGTGAGTGCGTCGCCCTGGCCGCGCTCGAGCGGCAAGAGAGCCGCGGTGGCCACACCCGCGAGGACCATCCCGGGATGGACCCGCAGTGGCGCGGCGTGAATCTGGTCTGCCAGCGCCAGGGGGACTCGGTTGCGCTGACCCGCCAGCCCGTTCCGACGGTGCCCGCACACATGCTAGGCCTGTTCGACCGCGGCGAGCTCGAGAAGTACTTCACTGCGGACGAGCTCACGGTGCTCGATGAGCCCGCGGCCGCCGTCTCGCCCGGCACCGACGAAAGGCCAGCGCCATGACGTACGACGCCCAGCTTCGGGTGTGGCGGGGGGACGGTGACGGGGGCGACCTGGCCGACTACACGGTCGAGGTGAATGAGGGCGAGGTGGTGCTCGACGTCATCCATCGCCTGCAGGCCACCCAGGCTCCCGATCTGGCCGTGCGCTGGAACTGCAAGGCGGGCAAGTGCGGGTCATGCAGCGCTGAGATCAACGGCCGACCGCGGTTGCTGTGCATGACGCGGATGAACACCTTCGAGCAGGCTGAAACCGTCACGGTGACGCCGATGCGCGCGTTCCCGGTCATCCGTGACCTGGTGACCGACGTGTCATTCAACTACGAGAAGGCCCGGGCGATCCCGGCCTTCGAGCCGCCCGCCGGTCTGGCGCCGGGTGACTATCGCATGCACCAGGTTGACGTCGAGCGGTCCCAGGAGTTCCGCAAGTGCATCGAGTGCTTCTTGTGCCAGGACACCTGCCACGTCGTGCGCGACCATGAAGAGAACAAGAGCGCCTTCGCGGGGCCTCGGTTCTTGATGCGCATCGCCGAGCTCGACATGCACCCCCTGGACGCCCGTGACCGCAAGCGTGAAGCGCAAGAGGACTTCGGTCTGGGCATGTGCAACATCACCAAGTGCTGCACCGAGGTCTGCCCCGAGCACATCAAGATCACGGACAACGCCCTGATCCCCCTCAAAGAGCGCGTCGTCGACCGGCGATACGACCCGCTGGTCTGGCTGGGGTCGAAGATCGGCCGTCGGCGGGCCTGATCGCCCCGACGGCGCTTCGTACCGTTATGCGCTGGACGGGTCTGGTAGGCAGGGTTCATGTCTTCAGGTGCTGAGTCGTCCTATGCCCTGCGGCCGATGGACCTTGGGGATCGTGGACCCGCCTTGGACATGTTCTGGCGTGCTTTCGGGTGGGGAGCCCGCACCGAGGACACGGACGCGGTGTTCGCCGATCGCGCCATCGAGCTGGAACGCACCTTCGTGACCCTGCACACCGACTCGGACGAGATCGTGGGGACGACCAGTGTCTACTCCCTGACGATGACCATGCCGGGCGGAGCTCTGGTGCCCGTCGCTGGTGTGTACCTGGTGGCTGTCGAGCCCACTCACCGCAGGCGCGGCGTGATGTCTTCGATGATGCGTCATCAGCTGGAGGGGCTCGTGGACGGTGGAGAGGCCGTTGCTGCCCTGTGGACCACCGACCCCGCCATCTACCAGCGCTTCGGGTACGGGCTCGCGACGTGGCGCTCGCGCATCAAGCTCGACCTGGCACGGGCGAGGTTCTCGCCGCGTGCGGAGGCACTGGCGTCGTCGTCCTGCGCGCGGTTGAGGTACATGTCCGTGGGCGATGCGCTGCCACACCTCGCTGTCGTCCACGAGAAGATCATTGGGTCGAGGCCGGGTGTGCTGTCGCGCTCGGCGAGCCGCTGGAACTTCCTGATGCGCCTGGAGGACGGCGAGCCGCAGGTCGTGGTCGCCCTGGGTCCCCAGGGACCGGTCGGATACCTCGCCTACCGGATCCGGACCGGGCAGTCCTCCGACACACCGGGCGGCGAGGTGGAGGTCCAGGAGATCAGCGCAGCAGACCCGGCTACGCACGCACAGCTGTGGCGCCACCTGCTCGGCCTTGACCTGATGCGGACCGTGTCGGCTCACAGGCCCCTACCCGATCCGCTTGCGCACCTGCTCGTCGACCTGCGGCACCTGCACGCCACGATCGACGACGCCATCTGGGTTCGACTCGTCGACCTACCCCGTGCTCTCGCACAGCGTGCCTTCGCGGCCCCCATCGACCTGGTCCTGGAGGTCACCGACGCCGTGCTGCCCGCCAACGCTGGGCGGTGGCGCGTGAGCGTGGACGTGGCGGGGAAACCAGGCGTCGCCAGGCCCACCCGTGACGACCCCGACCTGTCGCTTGATATCTGCGACCTCGGCGCGGCTCACCTCGGCGCCACGCACCTGGTAGATCTCGCCCTGGCCGGGCGCGTCCACGAGCACACACCGGGGGCCCTCGCGGCCGCGTCGCTCGCCTGGTCCTGGTCGCCCACCGCAACGTGCCACGAGATATTCTGAAGACTGACCTCGCTGACCGCGGCAGATCCGGACACCCCGAAGCCTCACTCTCCCTGAGGCAGCGCCGCACATCCTCGTGGTCCCGCATCGAACGAGCGGCTACGCATGCGGCTGTTCGGGCGCGAGCCTTGATCTCGGCTATGACCTCGGCCTTCGTCTCGGCGTCAGCAATCATGTCCGACTAGTCCTGCTCCATCAATGCACGCTTGGTGCGCTCGTACAGGTCGAGGTCCTCGGGGTCGGTGCGCAGGGTGATTGCGAAGCAGCAGGTATTCATTGGCAGCCTCGTTCCCCATCGCCAACACGCCGACGTGTACTGCTCAGCGGACTGACTACGCCGCGACACCAATTCGCGGTAGCCCGTGCCGGGACAGCCCTCTGCTTGCCGGGTCGGTCGTCAAGTCCATCAGTGCGGCAAGCGGTGAGTAGATGCGGGGTACTGAAACGGACTGGTGCTCACGTGTCCTGGCTGGGCGGCGAGCCGAGCTGCATTCACCCCGACCTCGTTGACCGGCTCTCGGTCGGCGGGGGCAGCGGGTCACGGGGTGGGGGCGCGCTGGACCGACTGGGGCAGGATGCCGTTATGGCGGACGACGACTGGCCACCCGGCTTTTTCGACCGGCACGACGGTGGCGACGATGCCGAATTCTACGTACCGACGCGTCTGGTCACCCACATCGACGACGGCGCGGTCGCAGCGGTCAGCGACCTGTACGACGAGCTGGGGGTGCCCGACGGCAGGGTCCTGGACCTGATGTCGTCCTGGGTGTCACACCTGTCCCGCAAGCCGAACGATGGGCTGGTCGCGCTGGGCATGAACGCCGTCGAGCTGGGGGCGAACCCGCTGGCCGACCAGGTCGTCGTCCACGATCTCAACGTCGACCCGCGGCTGCCGTTCCATGACGCGTCGTTCGATGCGGTGGTGTGCTGCGTGTCGATCGACTACCTCATTCATCCGGTCGAGGTGCTACGAGAGGCGGCGCGGGTACTGCGCCCGGGTGGGGTCGTGGTGCTCACCTTCAGCAACCGGTGCTTCCCGACCAAGGCGGTCCGCGGGTGGCTGGCCAACGACGAGGACGGACGGGTCGCGATCGTCCGCGCCTACCTGGAGCAAGCCGGCTTCCAGGCCGTGTCGACCGCGAGGCGGACCACGCGGCGACTGGGCCGCGATCCGCTGTACGGCGCCTGGGCCCGCTCTAGCTGACGCGAGGTACCTGGCTTCTCGCCGAGGAGGTTTGGTTCGCATCGACGGGACCCGGGCGTCGGTGAGCCGATAGACGTCGCCGT
>JBKJTJ010000139.1:0-2990 GCA_046590855.1 Actinomycetota bacterium | reverse complement strand
GTAGTTCGGGCCCCTCGACCGCTGACCCGGCACCATCCCCCAGTCCAGGCCAGCCGGCGTCCGGTCAGCGGCGCGCAGCAGTGCCTCGCAGCCGGTGACCGCGACCTGGCGCCACTGCGCGCCCCCGGCCCAGACCGCCGCCAGCACCACGCCCGCAGAACCGAGCGAGAGATCAGTCAGCGGCCCCTGGTACCCCGGGGCGACCTGGGTGGTGGTGGGCCACCCGTCCGGCGTCGCCAGCCGCGCGAGGCGGCGCAGGGCCGGTGCCCCGCTGCCCGGCTCGAGCAGGCGCAGCGCGGTCACGTGGCCGGCCAGGCCGTCGAAGAACGAGGGCTCGACGCACCCGGGCACCTGCGCCCCCAGCCGGCGCACGACGGCGTGGGCGAGGTCACGCTCGGCGTCGCTCAGGTCGCGGTGCTGGGCGATCTCGGCGAGCACCGGCGCCAGGCCGCCGATCCCGGAGTACCAGGAGTCGCGGTCGGCTGCCGGCCCGGTCGCGGCTCGTTCGGCGTCCACCCACTCGGGCAGCCAGGGCCCGTCGTCCTCGCGCACCTGGGCCAGCACCCACGACCACGCCGCCTCGGCCAGGTCGCGGCACCCCGCGCCGGTCACCATCTCGACCACCCTAGGACCGCCACCCGGCGGGCGGGGGCGTCTCGGCCTCACCTACGGTCGGGACATGACCCCCGACAGCAGTCCCGACGTGACGTACGACCTCGTGGTGCTGGGCACCGGCTCGGGGGGCGAGGTGGTGGCCGGTGAGGTGGCCCGCGCGGGCGGCACGGTCGCCGCGGTGGACGCCGGGCTGTTCGGCGGCGAGTGCCCCTACGTCGCGTGCGTCCCCAGCAAGGCGATGCTGCTGGCCGCCCGCGAGCACGTGCTCGTCGGGGGCGACCACGCCGAGGCCTTCCGCCGCGCCATCAGCCGTCGGGACGAGGCGGCCGAGCACCGCCACGACGACGGTGCCGTCAAGGGTCTGGCCGACGACGGCATCGAGGTGGTGCGTGGCCGCGGCGTGCTCGCCGGGCGCGCCGGGGACGACCTGCTCGTCGAGGTCGGCGGGCGGCGCCTGCGGGCCCGCACCGTCGTCCTCGGCACCGGCAGCGAGCCTGCCGTCCCCCCGCTCGAGGGGCTGGACGACGTCCCGACCTGGACCAGCGACCAGGCCCTGAGCAGTCCCGACCTCCCGGGGCGGCTCGCCATCCTCGGCGGCGGCGCCGTGGGCTGCGAGCTGGCTCAGGTCTACGCCTCGTTCGGCACCCACGTGGTCCTGATGGAGTCCGGCGAGCACCTGCTGAGCAGCGAGCCCGCCTGGGTCGGCGACGTCCTGGCCGGCGCCCTGCGCGACCTCGGGGTCGACGTCCGGCTCGGCGTGCGGATCACCGGTGCGACACCCCGCGGCGAGGGCCTGCGGCTGGTCGTCGAGGACGGCGCGGGGGTGGACGCCGACCGGCTGCTGGTCGCCGGCGGACGTCGGCCCCGCAGTGCCGACCTCGGCCTGGGCACCGTGGGCTGCGCCCCCGCCGACGACGGCTCGATCACGGTCGACGCACGCTGCCGGGTGCTCGGCGCGGACGGCGACCCGGTCGCCGGGCTGTTCGCCGTCGGTGACGTGACGGGCATCGCGCCGTACACCCACACGGCGAACTACCAGGCCCGGATCGTGGCCGCGCACCTGCAGGGCACCGGTCGCGACGCGGACTACAGCGGCGTCCCCCGCGCGGTCTACACCGACCCGGCCGTGTTCGGGGTCGGCGAGCTGGCGGAGCAGGCGCGGGCACGCGGCGTCCACGCCCTCGTGGAGGGCACCGACGTCGCCGACACCGGCCGGGGGTTCATCGCCGGCGTCGGCGCGGGTCGGGTCGAGCTGGTCGTCGACGCCGCGACGGGACGCCTGATCGGCGCGAGCGCCGTCGGCCCGGACGCGGACAGCTGGGCCGGCGAGCTCGCCCTCGCCGTGCGCGCCGGACTGGGCGTGGACCTGCTCAGCGACCACGTGCACGCCTTCCCGGCGTGGTCCGAGGCGATCCAGCCCGCAGCCACCCGGCTCGCCGAGCAGGTCCGCACGATCCGCGCCTCGGCATAGCGCCTGTCGGACCCGGCACCTACTGTCGTCCCGTGCCCACGATCAGCTGGCAGGTCGACCTGTCCGACCCCGCCCTCACGCGTTCCGTCGACGACCTGCGCGCCGACCTCGCCCGCGCCGGCTGGGCCGACGCCGGCTGGGGCGACGTCCCGACCGGCGACGTCGTGGCCGTCGTCGCCGACCGTCCCGTCCGCGGCGCGGACGCCCTGCTCGCGCTCGGTCGCCCGGTGCTGCTCATCGGGCCCACGCTGGCCGCCGGTGACGCCGACGGCGTGCTGGCCGACGCCGCGGGTCTGCTCACGGCCCAGCTGACCCCCCCGCACGACGTCCGCGTGCGGGCGGCGACCGGCAGCCCGCTGGCCACCCGGCTGCTCGACCACGTCCACGGCGGCTCGGCCCACCTCGGCGAGCACACCCACGTCCACGACCGCGTCCTGCTGGTCGACAAGGTCGCCGACGACGTCGAGCCGCTGCTGCTCGCCAGCGTCGGCCTGCTGGCCCAGCCGGTGGCCACCTGGCGGGGCTCGACCGGCGTCCTCGCGTTCACCCTGGGTGGTACGCCCGAGGCGCTCGGCGCGCGCGCGGTCCGCCGCCTGCTCGTGCTGGCGCTGCGGCACGTGACGGACGCCGCCGCGCCGGCGCCGGTACGGGTCGGGCTGCTCGGGTACGGCGCCATCGGCCACGAGCACAGCCGCGCCGTGCAGGCCGTGGCCGGCCTCGAGCTGGCGGCGGTGTGCGACACCAACCCCGATCGGGTGGCGGTGGCGACGGCGTACGCCACCCGGTCGGGGTTGATGTCGCACACCGCCGCCAGCTCGAGGCCGGCCACCGCCTGCACCGCGCGGCTGTGCTCGTGGCCGATGGCGCCGTACCCGAGCAGCCCGATCCGCACCGGCGCCGGGGC
>JBKJTJ010000027.1:0-11478 GCA_046590855.1 Actinomycetota bacterium | reverse complement strand
CGAGCATCGGGTCGAGCACGAGCACGGCTCGCCCGTCGAGCTCATCGGGCACGCTGTTCATGTATGCCTCAGGCAGGTAGGTCTCCTCGTTGCGAGCCAGCCCGATGAAGCCGGTGTCGGTCTCGGGCAGGTACCGGAGCACTCCGCCCAGCAGCCCGAGGCCGGCCCGCAGCACGGGCACGACCAGCGGCGGCTGCTGCAGCCGCGTGCCGGTCGTGACGCCGAGCGGTGTGCGCACCTCGATGACCTCCACGGCGGCGTCGCGCGTGGCCTCGTAGACGAGGATCCCCGACAGGTCGTCCATGGCGCGCCGGAAGCCGGCGCGGTCGGTGGCCTCGTCGCGCAGGCGGGTGAGCAGCTGAGCAGCGAGCGGATGGTCGACAACGGTGACCTGCATGGGGGCATGATGGCAGCCGATGGACCGCGCCACGCTCGCCGCCATGATCGATCACACGCTGCTCAAGCCCGAGGCCAGCGCCGAGGACGTCATCGCGCTGTGCGAGGAGGCGACCGATCTCGGCGTGGCGGCCGTGTGCGTGTCGCCGTCGCAGCTCCCGATCACGGAAGGCCTCGGCGTGGGGATCGACATCTGCACGGTGATCGGGTTCCCGAGCGGCGCCCACCAGCCGGCCGTGAAGGCCCATGAGGCGGAGGTGGCGATCGACGCCGGCGCCACCGAGGTCGACATGGTGATCAACCTCGGCCTGGCTGTGGCCGGGCACTGGCAGGCGGTCGGCGATGACATCGCGGCCGTGCGTGCCTCCGCGCCCGACTCGGTGCTGCTCAAGGTGATCATCGAGTCGGCTGCGCTCACCGACGAGCAGATCGTCGCCGCGTGTGAGGCGGCCGAGCGCGCCGGCGCTGACTACGTCAAGACGTCGACGGGCTTCCATCCGGCCGGGGGCGCGTCGGTGGCCGCCGTGCGACTCATGGCCACCACCGTGGGCGGACGGCTCGGCGTCAAGGCCAGTGGCGGCATCCGCGACGCAGCGACGGCGCTGGCGATGGTCGACGCCGGCGCGACGAGGCTGGGCTGCTCAGCCAGCCGCGCCATCCTCGACGGCCTCTAACCAACTACTCACTGCTTCTGTGTGCACTCAGCCACGCATGGCGTGGCTGAGTGCACACAGAAGCCGTGGGGTGCGGGTGCTCAGAGGTGGCTGGCTCGCAGGGCGGCGTAGCCCGGCTTGATCTGCTCGTTGATGATCCGGAGGCGCTGGTCGAACGGCCAGAACGAGCTCTTCATCGCGTTGAGGGTGAACCACTCGATCTCGTCCCACCCGTAGTCGAAGGCATCGACGAGGGCCGCCATCTCCGAGGTGAGCGACACGGCGCTCATCAACCGGTTGTCGGTGTTCACCGTGACGCGGAAGCGCAGGCGGGCGAGCAGGCCGATCGGGTGGTCGGCGATCGAGGCGGACACGCCGGTGTTCACGTTGGAGGTCGGGCACATCTCCAGCGGGACGCGTCGATCGCGGACGAAGCTGGCCAGCCGTCCGAGCGTGGCGCGCCCGTCGGCATCGACGGTGATGTCGTCCATGATCCGCACGCCGTGACCGAGGCGCTCGGCCCCGCACAGCTGCACGGCCTCCCAGATCGAGGGCAGTCCGAACGCCTCCCCGGCGTGAATCGTGATGTGGAAGTTCTCGGCCGCCACGTACTGGAAGGCGTCGAGGTGGCGCGTGGGCGGGTTGCCCGCCTCGCTGCCGGCGATGTCGAACCCGACGACGCCACCGTCTCGATGGCGCACGGCCAGCTCGGCGATCTCGCGTGAGTGCGCGGCGTGGCGCATGGCCGTCACCAGCGTGCCGATCGTGAGACGGGTGCCGGCCGTGCCGAGGCGGAACCCCTCGAGCACGGCCTCGACCACCTCGTCGAGCGTGAGCCCGGCCTCGAGGTGGAGCTCCGGAGCGAAGCGCACCTCGGCGTAGACGACACCGTCGTCGGCCAGGTCCTGCGCGCACTCGGCGGCGACGCGGATCAGCGCGTCCTTGGTCTGCATCACCGCCACGGTGTGGGTGAACGTCTCGAGGTACAGCACCAGATCCTGTCGGGCCGCACCGGTGCTGAACCAGGCCGCCAGCTCGCCTTCATCGAAGGTGGGCAGGGCGTCGTAGCCGATCTCGCGGGCCAGCTCGATCACGGTGGCTGGTCGCAGGCCACCGTCGAGGTGATCGTGGAGGAGGACCTTCGGCGCCCGTCGGATCTGGTCGACCGTGGGGGCGTGCCGCATCGGCTCACGCTACCGCTGCACCGGCGCGCGCCGCCCGGGCTGCCCTGGCCGCCGATAGCGTCGATCGGGTGACGAACCTCCCTGCTCCCGCTGGCTCCGCCGGTCACGAGATCCTGGCCATCGTGCTCGACAAGCCGAGCCGGGCCTCCGAGCTGCTCCTAGCCATGGCCAACCTGGCCGGCGAGGGGAAGCTGGCCATGCACGACGCGGTCATCGTCGCCAAAGACGGTGAGGGCCACACGAAGATCGTCGAGACGGTGGATGTCACCCCGGCGAGAGGAGCGCTGTCGGGCACCTGGTGGGGGATGCTGGCCGGGCTGCTGATCGGCGGTCCGGTGTTCCTGGGCGCCGCGATCGGTGGCGCCGCCGCTGGCGCGCTCTACGGCAAGCTCGTCGACCGCGGGCTCGAGGATCAGTGGGTGAAGGACATGGCGGCATGGATCGATGCGGACACCTCAGCGCTGCTGCTGCTCGTCGACTCCGGGCTCGATCCGGCTGTCATCGAGGAGCTGGGACGCTTCGAGGGGATCGGGCGGGTGGCCGTCACGACGCTTCCCGCCGGCACCAAGGCTGAGGTGGAGGCCGCCCTCGGCCAACAGGCCTAGCGCGCCCGCAGCTCAGAGCTGCGTGCGACCCCGGGCGATGACGGCCTGGCGGCTGGCCTCGATGGCGGCCGGGTCGAGGCCCTGCCCCTGCCATCGACCGGCCACCTGCGTCTCCAGCTCCCATGCGCCGGCGCCGTCGAGGAGGGCGCCCTCGTCGTAGGTCTGGAGCATCTGGCGCACCGCCGTGCGGTCGATGGTGGTGATGTCGGCTGCCAGCTTCTGCGCGAACGGCAGCAGCTCGTCGTGGGGCACGACGTGGTTGACCAGTCCCCACGCGAGGGCAGTCTGTGCGTCGAGGAAGTTGCCCGTGGTGGACATCTCCTTGGCGCGGCGGATCCCGATGGCTTCGGGAAGCAGGACCGTGAGCCCCCAGCCCGGCATGATCCCCACCCGGGCATGGGTGTCGGCGAAGCGGGCCCGCTCGGACGCAACCAGGTAGTCGCACGCCAGCGCCAGCTCGAAGCCGCCCGTGATGGCCACGCCGTTGACGGCGCCGATCACGGGGGTGGCCATCTGTGGGAACGGCCCGCGCTGGTGACGAGCAGTGCCCCCCGCCGCCCCGGTCTCCTGCAGCGCGTTGCCGCCGCCGGCCAGCTCCTTCAGGTCGAGCCCCGCGCAGAACGCCGGGTCGGCGCCGGTGAGCACGATGGCGGCGACGTCGTCGCGCTGATCGAGCTCGCGCAGTGCGGTGGGCAGCGCCTTGCGCAGCTCTCGGTTGAGCGCGTTGCGGGCGTCAGGTCGGTTGAGCGTGACGGTGGCGACCTGATCGGCCACCTCCACGAGCACGAGGTCGGACACGGTCATCCCTCTTCGTCAGCGGGCAGGAAGTCGAGCTTGAGATCGCCCAAGCGGATCAAGGTTCCGGCGATCCAACCGCCCATCGCCGAGAAGTGGTCGTCGAGGATCGAGCCGTCGGCCAGCGTGGCTTCGTCGAGCTCGTAGCTGCCCTCGTAGGACACTTCGAGGGCCCAGTCCTCGGCTTCGAGGTCGTTGTTGAAGCTGATCTCCACGGTGGGCGCGGAGCGCTCCAGGCGCTCAGCGCCGATCGGCGGGCTCGTCTCGGGTAGCACCGCTAGCACTGGCTTCACGTCGGGCATCGACGCGAGGCGCTGGATGCGCATCACGATCTCGATCTCGATGCGGGGTGCCTCGTTCGACGGCTCCCCGATGTACCAGGAGCGGTACGCGCTCTGCGCCCACGTGGGCCAGTCGAGCGTGATGTCGGCCTGCACGCGGGGTGGCAGCCCCTCGCCCGGGAGGCCGTAGGACGTCTCCCAGGTGGTGTCGCCGAGGAGCACGTCGACTTGGAAGCGCTCCTCGAACGCCTGCCGCTCGAGAAAGGCCTTCTCAAAGGTGTCTCGCAGCGCACCGATGGCATCGGTGAAGACGTGGTCGAGCATCTGGGGCCGACGCTACTGGTCGCGCGGTTCGGGCGACATCAGCGCGGTGGCTACGGACATGCCGAGGTCGCGATGGCGCAGCGTTGCGATGCGGCGACCGTCCTGCACGGCGTCCTTGGCGTCACCGAGGTGCTCGCCGAGCAGTGCCGTCGCAGCGTCGAGATCCGCAACGGTGATGGCGAGGCCGAAGAACCCCGGGTCGCCCTCGCCGGCCTCGGTGCCGCCCACGAGCTCGAGGATCACCTCGTCGAGGCGGAAGAAGACTTGCCGCATCGGCGCGCCGTAGCTCTCGGTCTCCCGCTCGCCGCGGGGCTCGATGCCGAGGGTGGCGAGAGCCGCCGTGGTGCGGGCGAGGTTGGGGGAGAGCAGCACCACGTGGTCGATGTGGGTGGCACCGTTGGGGTGCGTGGCCGGCGCCGCGGGAGTGGACGTTGACGACGTGGTGGGGAGGCCGTCGAGGCGGCCATCAGCGAGGCGAGCGGCGGGCGCATCGCGCAGCGACCAGCCGAGGATGCGCTTGCCGCCGTCGCGCCCCACGAGTCGCACGCGCACCGTGCCGATCCGACACGTGCCGTCGTCGTCAACGGCGAAGCCGGCCGCCTCCCAGGCGGAAGGCGGATCGCCCACCAGGATCTCGTCGATCGTCACGGCCATGGTGCGGGACCCTATCCAGTCGCCGCATAGGCTCAAACCGTGCCGGACGTCGTCGTGGTGGGAGCAGGCCCGAACGGGTTGGCGGCCGCCCTCACCTGTGCCGAGGCCGGGCGCTCGGTGCTCGTGCTCGAGGCGATGGACACGATCGGTGGGGGAGCGCGCACCGCCGAGCTCACCCTCCCCGGCTTCGCGCACGACGTGTGCTCGGCAGTTCACCCGCTCGCCGCGGTGTCGCCCTTCTTCGCGGCTGCCGGTCTGGAGCGCCATGGCCTCGAGCTGATGCACCCGGAGGTGCCCCTCGCGCACCCGCTCGATGGAGGCCGCGCCGGTGTGCTGCACCGCTCCGTGGACGACATGGTCACCGCGTTGGGAGCGGACGGGCGCACCTGGGATCGACACGTCGGCTGGGTCGCCCGCCGCTGGGACGCGCTGGCGCCCGCCACGCTGGGTCCGCTGCTCAAGCTGCCGCGCCACCCGCTCACGTTGGCGGGCTTCGGTGGCCGCGCGCTGCTGCCGGCGACGGTGTTCGGTCGGGCCTTTCGCAACGAGGAGGCCGCGGCGCTGTTCGCCGGGTGCGCGGCGCACGGCTTCCTGCCGCTGTCACGGCCGCTGACCACGTCGGTGGGGCTCATGCTGGCGGCGTCCGCCCACGTGGCCGGTTGGCCGGTGGCGCGGGGCGGATCGCAGACGATCGTCGACGCCATGGCGAAGCGCCTCGCCGAGCTCGGCGGCACCATCGAGACGGGTCGGCCGGTCCGCACGCTGGCCGACATCCCGGCGTCGACCGCGGTGCTCTTCGATGTCACCCCTCGTCAGCTCCTCGACATCTGCGGCGACGGGCTGCCGGCCGCCTACCGCAAGCGCCTGGGCCGGTTCCGCTACGGCCCCGGCGTGTTCAAGGTCGACTACGCGCTGTCGGAGCCGGTGCCGTGGGCCAACGCCGATTGCCGGCGGGCCGGCACCGTGCACGTCGGCGGGACGATGGCGCAGACGGCAGCCGCCGAGGCGGAGGTGGCCCGCGGGCGCCACCCCGACCGGCCCTTCGTGCTGGTGGGTCAGCAGAGCTTGGCCGATCCCTCCCGGGCCCCCGACGGCCAGCACACGCTGTGGACGTACTGCCACGTGCCCAACGGATCCGCCGTCGACATGACCGATGCCATCGAGCGGCAGATCGAGCGGTTCGCCCCCGGGTTCAGCGACGTCGTCCTCGCCCGCCACGTGGCGGACAATGCCTGGTACGAGGCCCACAACCCCAACATCATCGGTGGGGACATCGCCGGCGGCGCCAACACCGGTCTGCAGCTCGTGCTGCGCCCTCGCCCGGGGCTGCGCCCGTATCGCACGCCCAACCCTCGGCTGTACCTCTGCTCGGCGTCGACGCCGCCCGGCGGCGGCGTGCACGGCATGTGCGGGATGCACGCGGCACGGGACGCCCTCGCGCACGTGCTGCGGTGACGGGGCGAGTCGCCAGTCGGGGGCGCCGCGCCCTCTAGTGTCGGCTTCGTGACGATTCGAGTGGTGTTGGCGGAGGACAACACGCTGCTGCGCGAGGGGATCGCCAGGCTCCTCGAGCGAGCCGACGACATCGAGCTCGTCGGCGTCGCCTGCGACCGCCCTGAGCTGGAGGCGCTCATCGAGAAGACGTCGCCTGACCTCGTCGTCACCGACATCCGCATGCCGCCGACGGGTACCGACGAGGGCATCCAGATCGCCGCCCAGCTGCGCCGAGAGCGCCCCGAGGTCGGCGTGGTCGTGCTCAGCCAGTACGCCGACCCCGGCTACGCCCTCGCCCTCCTCGACGGTGGCTCCGAGGGCCGCGCCTACCTGCTCAAGGAGCGTGTCAGCGAGGTCGACGAGCTGCTCGTGGCCATCCGTGAGGTGGCGGCCGGGGGGTCGGTGATCGACTCCAAGGTGGTGGAGTCGCTCGTGTCGACGAAGCGCCCGGCGAGCTCCGACCTTGATCGGCTCACGCCCCGCGAGCGCGAGATCCTGAGCGAGATGGCCCAGGGCAAGAGCAACGCCGCCATCGCCTCCGCGCTCGTGCTGTCCACACGGGCGGTGGAGAAGCACACCAACTCGATCTTCTCCAAGCTCGGTCTGTCAGAGGAGATGGACCTCAATCGCCGGGTCAAAGCTGTGCTGCTCTACCTGGCCGAGGCATCGGGAGGGGGGGGGTAGCCACACCCCCAGTAGGCAAGGCCCCACCCTGGGAGGCGCCCTCCTGGTCGGTGATGATGACGGTGACATGGACGGTGAACGCGAGGTGTGCGTCCTGATCGGCGACGATCAGGTGCCCTTCCGCCTCGCGGCGCGGGCGGTGCTCCGCCGCGCCGCAGGGTTCCAGCTCGTGGGGGAGGCCGCTGACGGGGTCGAGGCCGTGGCCAAGGTGGCCGAGCTGCAGCCCGATCTCGTGCTCATGGACATCAACATGCCGAGCATGAACGGCATCGAGGCGACCCGCCGAATCGTCGAGTCGACGCCAACGACCACGGTGTTCCTGTGCTCCACCTACCAGCGATCGGACCTCCCCCCGGAGGCGGAGACCTCCGGGGCGGCGGCCTACGTCAACAAGGAGGAGCTGACCGCGGACCTCATCCGCCAGCTCTGGGAAGACCGCCCGTCGGCCTGAGCCGCCCCACAGCCGAACTCGCGATGGCGGGGCCACGGCACCGTGGCTCGTTCGTCGTTGGTTGGCGGGCTTCGCCGAACCCGCGACGGCTCGGCCACGGTTCTGTGGCTCGTTCGTCGCGGGTTGGCGGGGCTCAGGCTCGCTGGGCCGTCCGCAGTGCGCGCAGGGCGCGGCGGGCTTGGCGCACCTGCTCGACGACGACCTCGGGCTCGTGCCAGAGCTGCGTGTCCCAGACCTCGAGGACGTGGAATCCGGCGGCCCGCAGCGCGGCGAGCCGCCGGGCGTCGTCGGTCCGATCGACGAGCGAGGTGTGGTGCTGCTCGCTCTGGACCTCGGCGATGAGCGGAAGTTCGCTGTCCACGAAGTCGACGCGGCCCGTCCACTCCTCGTCGCCGACGTCGACCTGCCGGCGCATGGGCGGCTCGCCGTGGTGCTCCATGATCTGCTCGAAGCGCCGCTCTTGGCCGCTGTCGGGTGGCCGGTAGTCGGGCCCGCGGGCCGCGTTCAGCTCCCGGAGCACCGTGCTCCCCGTCCGGCCTCGACCCGCCAGCTCGCGAACCGTCCGGTCGAAGGTGGCGCCGTCGAGCAGCCCCTTACTCCAAAGGCGATCGAGGACGCGGGCCACGTGGTCGGGGTGCAGGATCGCTGCCAGCTCGCAGACGGTGCGCGCCGGGCTGATCACCGGGATCCCGCGGACGAGCTTGATGTGCTGCGGCAACAGGTCGACGACCTCGTGGACGACCCCCAGCGTGGAGGATCGGCGAGAGATGCCTCGGTGGCGCACGACGTGGATCGGTTGGATGCGGAATCCCGGTGCTCCCCAGACGGCCGCCGCCGACCGGAGCGAGATGGCGGCGCCGGGGCTCGCGTCGAGGACCGCCGCCATGAGCGCACGGTCGTCGGTTCCGGCGCAGCCCGCGCGGGCCAGCACCCGGTTCGTGATCGGCGTCCACTGCATCGATGCTCGGCGCATGCGGTCCACCTCCGAGGCCGTGGCCCCGAGGGCGCGCAGCTGCCACGTGGCGATCAGTCCGTGCTGCGTGGCGCTCAGCGAGAGCGCCGCTGGTTCGATTCGCATCGCGCGAGTCTGTCGCCGGGCTGTGACAGTCGACCGGAGCGATCGCGCCGCCCCCCACACGATCCGCCCTCGCCCCCCCCGATCCCCGAACCCGCGACGGCTCGGGCACGGTTCTGTGGCCCGCTCGTCGCGGGTTCGGCGTCGGGTTCGGCGTCAGGCGAGTGGGATGGTGCCGGCGATCGTGGTGCCTTCGCCGGGGGTGGACCGCCAGTCGACGGTGCCGCCGATGGCGCCGAGGCGGTCGCTCATGTTCATGAAGCCGTGGCCGCTGCGGGCGGCGGTGACGTCGAAGCCGGGGCCGTCGTCGGTCACCTCGAAGGCGAGCGTGCCGTCCTGGTCGCGCACGCTGATCCGCACCTCGGACTCGGGGGCGTGCTTGCCGGCGTTCTGCAGCGCCTCGAGGCAGCAGAAGTACACCGCCGCCTCCACCTCGCTCGGGTAGCGCCCGACGCCCTCGATCTCGACGCCGACTCCCAGGGGGCTGCGGTTGGCCGCCGCCCGAAGCGCCTCGGGCAAGCCGCTGTCCATGAGCAACGGCGGGTAGATGCCGTGCGCGAGGTTGCGGAGCTCTTGGATCGTCTCCTTCACGGCGTCGGCCAGGGCGTCGAGCATCTCGGCGGCACCCTCGGGGTCGTCGGAGAGCATGTCCTTGGTGAGCCGCAGGTTGACCGCCAGGGCGACGAGGTGCTGTTGGGCGCCGTCATGGAGGTTGCGCTCGATCTTGCGGCGCTCGGCATCACCGGTGGCGACGATGCGGGCACGCGACGCCTGGAGGTCGTCGTTGGCCAGGCGAAGGTTCTCGAGGCTCTCCTGGAGGGCCGAGTCGAGCTGCACGTTGTGCAGCGCAAGGCCCACCTGGCGGGCCAGCTCGGTGAGGACGCGGTCGTCCTCGTCGGTGAAGGTGTCGCCGTCGGCGGCCCGCTCCACGACCAGGAGCCCGAGGAGCGTGCCGCTGTGCGCCGCGGGAGCGACCCGAAGCTGGGCGGCGTCACGCCCCTCGAGCATCGACGGGAGCCACACCTCCAACCAGGCGTTGCCCGTGACGCCAGCCCGGGCGATCACGGGTTGCTCCTTCGCGCTCAGGAGCAGTGGGGGAGCCGAACGGTCGGGCACGGACACCACCAGCTCGAGTCGGTCGGGTGTTCCCGTCCAGATCTCAGCTCGGCGCAGTGAGAGCACCTTGCGCAGCGATTCGGCCAGCTGCAGCAGCAGCTCGTCCATCGGGATGGAGCGGCTGAGGCGGCTGCCCCAGGTGCGCAGGACCTCGTCCGGTGGGTGACGTTCGCCGTACACGAGCCGGTTGGCGCTCTCGGCGAGCCGCTCCCGGGCCGGCACGTAGGCGATGGAGGCCACTGCGGCCGCCAGCATCGAGAGCACCAGCAGCGTGCGCTCGCTGTCCGCCGGGGCCCGACCAAGGCCGATGACGATGACCAGGTAGACGAGCACAACCACAGCCGTCAGGCCCGTCGCCGACACGGTGTGGACCAGTACCCGGTCGACGTTGCGGGAGATCTTCGTGCTCGTGCCCCCCGCGAGGGCCAGTGGCACGAGGACCGTCGCCCCGGCCGCGACCTCGCCAGCGTGGCTCGGCCAGTCGACGAGGAGCCGCAGGGCAGCGACCACAAGAGCGACCTCGACGATGATCGCCGTGGCACACCCGACGAGCTGCAGGCGCTGACGGGCGACGCCGGTTGACGCCCGGTAGCGCTGGTGGGCGACGGGTAGGCCGATGAGGAGGGCAACGACGACGCTGGCGGCCACGGCGGCGACGGCCGGCACCCGATCGGCGGCTCCCAGCGCAAGGCCGATCCCGCCGGCGATCGCGTAGCTGACGATGACGAGGTTGCGATGCGATGGCCGCACGAGCTCCCCGGTGGGCACCACGACCTCAAGGTGGAGCGCTGCGGCCGGGATCAGCGACGACGCGACCGCGTGCAGCAACGCGAAGTCGCTGGACGAGGCCGTCGCCGCGCAGACACCGCCGACGGCGGCCGCCACTGCGGCGACCACCCCCAACCGTGGAGCGTTCCTCAGGGCGAGCACCAGGCCGCTGAGGGCCCAGAGGCTGACCAGGGCCGCCCGCACGCCGTCGCCAGCGACGAGGTGGTCTTCCGTGAGGCTCGCGGCGGCGAGAGCCACTGCCCCAAGCGCGACAACGATGGCGACGGGTCGCAGCCAGTCCATCCCAGCCGGCCGTTCGAGCGTGCGATCGATGGAGGTCGGCACAGTGGTCACAGCGAGGCTCCGTCCGGGCGAGGTGCATACAGGGGGCAGCGAGAGGTGGTCATCACTCAGTCCGAAGGGCGAGGGCGGCGTGGGTGCGGCCGGCGGATCTACGGCTGACCGTGGCGGCCACTTGCGTGATCATCAGGGCCGCCACAGGGATGAGCAGCAGGGCGGCGATGGGCACCGCCGGGGAGAACCGGAGCGAGACGCTGCTCGTCACCCACCGCCATACCTGGCGACCGAGCATCACCCCGACCAGGTCGCCGGCAACGGCGCCAACGAGGGTGAGCGCGAGCACCTGCACGGCCACCACGCTTCGGAGCTGCGCGGCCGACATCCCAATCACCCGGAGCAGCGCCAAGTCGCGGCGCCGGCGACGGACCATGGTTCCCGCCGCGTAGATGACCGCGATGGCCGCCAGCAGCGCAAGGAACCCCGCTAGGAACCACGGGAGTCGCTCCTGCGTCACGAACCTGGCGCTGCGACTGGCGCCCGGGGTTCACCTCGCCGACATCGTCAAGCGGTACGACGACCCGGCGAACCAGGTGACCGTCGAGGTGCCCACTCCACCCGGTGAGGTGGAGCGGCTGCGTGCGGTGGAGCGACTCCCGTGGTTCCTAGCGGGGTTCCTTGCGCTGCTGGCGGCCATCGCG
>JBKJTJ010000156.1:0-3667 GCA_046590855.1 Actinomycetota bacterium | reverse complement strand
GGCGGCGTGGGCCTGACCCTCACCGAGGCCGACTACGTCTTCGTCCTGGACCCCTGGTGGAACCCCGCGGCCGAGGCGCAGGCGGTCGACCGCACCCACCGGATCGGGCAGGACAAGACGGTGATGGTCTACCGCCTGGTCGCCAAGGACACCATCGAGGAGAAGGTCGTCGCGCTGCAGCAGCGCAAGCGCGACCTGTTCGCGCGCGTCGTCGACGAGGGCGCGATGCTCGGCACCCAGCTCAGCGCCGACGACCTCCGCGGCCTGTTCGACGGATGAGCCGGCCGACGGTCAGGCGCCGCGGACGAAGGCCGGCGCGTCCGGGGTCGACTGCCTGGCGTCGTACCGGTACCCGCCGCCGTCGAACCCGCGCAGTGCGCGGACGCTGCGCACCCGGTTGAGCACCATCCAGGCGGCGAGGTCGCCGCGGGCCCGCTTGGCGAAGAACGAGACCACCCGGTAGCGGCCGGCGGGGTCGGCGTCCAGGAACCTCGGCGAGACCACCCGACCCGCGACCTCGTCGGGGCGCACCGACCGGAAGTACTCGTCCGAGGCGAGGTTGACGACGACGTCCGGGCCGGGCGACTCGGCGAGGTCGGCGTTGACCTGCTCGGTGATCGTCGCGCCCCAGTAGTCGTACAGCGACGCGCCGTGGTCGGTGGCGACGCGGGTGCCCATCTCGAGCCGGTAGGGCTGGATCAGGTCCAGCGGGCGCAGCAGGCCGTACAGACCGGACAGGATGCGCACCGTCTTCTGCGCCTCGGTGAAGTCTCGCTCGTCGAAGCGGTTGCGCACGTCCATGCCCTGGTAGACGTCGCCGTTGAACAGCAGGACGGCGGGCCGCGCGTTGCGCTTGGTGAACGGGACCGCGAAGTCGCGGTAGCGCTCGACGTTCAGCTCGGCCAGGTCGGCCGAGATGTCCATCAGCTCGGCGACCTCGTCGGGTGACTTGCGGCGCATCACCTCGATCAGCTCGACCGAGCGGTCGAGCAGGCGCGGCTGGCTTGCCTTGCGGGTCGGCAGCCGGGACGCGGTGTCGAGGGACTTGGCGGGCGAGAGCAGCGTGATCATCAGGAGAGAACCGTAACGCCCGCGGCGCCGGCCAGCCCGGGCAACCGGTAGCGGGACTCGGCCAGCTCGGCGTCACCGAGCGCCACGACCTTCGTGGCGCCGTCCGCCGCCCAGCCGTGCCGCTCGTAGAACCGGCGCGCCCGCTCGTTCGTGGTGAGCACCCACAGGGTGGCCTCCGCCGCGCCGGTGGCGGCCAGCGCCCGGACGGCGTGGGCGTGCAGGACGTGACCGTGCCCGGCGTCCCAGTGCCGGGGGTGCAGGTACAGCGCCCACAGCTCCGCGGCGGTCTCGGCCGCCTCGTCCCGGCAGGGGCCGATGCTCGCGAACCCGATCACCTCGCCGTCCTGCTCGGCCACGAACGTCGCGACGCCGGGCGCGGTGCTACCCAGGTTCTGCGCCCACCGCTGCGCGCGGGCCGGCACCGACAGCGAGTCGAGCAGCTCGGCCGGCATCAGCCCGCTGTAGGCCCGCTGCCAGGACGCCACGTGCACCGCGGCGATGCCCGCCGCATCCCCGACCCCCGCCCGTCGCACCTGCACGCCCCCGATCATCCCCCTTCCTCCCACACCCCGCTTTCCTCCACCGAACCGGTGTCGCCTGGTCGATATGACCGATTCGCACCCGGTTGACGGGAGGAAACCGGGCGGGGGGAGGAAGGGGTGGGGGTCAGGTCAGGGGCTTGGCGAACCAGTGCTCGGCGTACGGGCCGGCGTTGAAGGCCGGCACCTCCTGGTAGCCCAGTGCGACGTACAGACTGCGGGCCTCGACCAGGTCGCGGCGGGTGTCGAGTCGCAGCGTCCGGACGTCGAGCCGGCGCGCCACAGCCTCGAGCTCGAGCATCAGGCGGGTGCCCAGCCCCGTACGGCGGGCGGCGGGCGTCACGAACACCCGCTTGACCTCACCGACGCCCTCGCCCATCAGCAGCAGCCCTGCGCACCCCAGGACGGCGTCACCGGCGCGGGCCACCAGGAACGCACCGGACGGCGGGGCCAGGGCGTCGCTGGGTTCGGCGGCCAGCACCTCGTCGACCTCGGACGGCGTCGCCGGCCGCCCCTGGTACCTGCTGACCATCTCGGCGAAGTACTCCCGCAGCACCGGTGCGGCCAGAACGCCCGCAGGATCAGCGGGCTCGAGGACCGGGCGGGTCAGGACTGGGCCATGTCGACGAAGCGCGAGTAGTGGCCCTGGAACGCGACGGTGATGGTGTCGGTCGGACCGTTGCGGTGCTTGGCGACGATGAAGTCGGCTTCACCCGCGCGCGGGGACTCGCGCTCGTAGGCGTCCTCGCGGTGCAGCAGGATCACCATGTCCGCGTCCTGCTCAATTGACCCACTTTCGCGCAGATCGGACATCTGGGGCTTCTTGTCCGTGCGCTGCTCGGGACCGCGGTTGAGCTGCGAGATGGCGATGACCGGCACCTCGAGCTCCTTGGCAAGCAGCTTGAGCGCGCGGGAGAATTCGGAAACCTCCTGCTGGCGGGACTCGACGCGCTTGCCGCTGCTCATCAGCTGCAGGTAGTCGATGATCACGATCTTGAGGTCGTGGCGCTGCTTGAGCCGGCGGCACTTGGCCCGGATCTCCATCAGCGACATGTTCGGGCTGTCGTCGATGAACAGCGGCGCGTCGCTGAGCTCGCCCATCGTGCGCGCCATCTTGGTCCAGTCGGTGTCTTCGAGCCGGCCCTGGCGCAGCTTCTGCAGCGGGATCTTGGCCTCGGCGCTGAGCATCCGCATGGTGATCTCGGTGCGGCTCATCTCGAGCGAGAAGATCACCGATGTCAGTCCGTGCCTGATCGACGCCGACCGTGCGATGTCTAGCCCCAGTGTGGAGTTGTGCGTGGGGATCATCGAGGCACCCGCGAGGTACAGGTGATCGTCGGCGTCCACCTGAATGCACCGCACGGGCACTGAGTCGACCGGCCGGACCTCGGTGATGAAGCGCGAGCCATGGTCGGCCACACTCAGTTGGCCACATTCTTTGTGCGCCAGCCGCTTTCGTTCCAGCCAGAACACCTCATCGTCGGTGCTGAACGAGATGGTGATCGCTGTTGGGGACGTCAACGGCGCACCGCGGCCGCGCCGGTGGCTGACCCGGCACCGGTGACCCAGACTGACCACGAGCTCGCGCACGTCGTCAGCCAACCGGAAGTTGGTGCTGGTGAACTGCACCAAGCCGGTCGGGGTGAGCGCGCCGGCGGTGTCGAGCAGGCCGGCGAGCAGGTCGCGACGCTGACGGTGGCTGCCGCGCAGGTACGCCGCGGGGATGTGCTCGTCGCCAAGCACGCCAATGGTCCCTAGGTGAGCGTCGCCGACGAGCTCGTCGGCCTCCAGCCTCATCACGATCTCGGGGTCGGCACTGGCGAGGGTCGATGAGGCGCCGGTGCCGGCACCGGCGCCCAACCAGGCGCCCAACGTGTATGGCTGCACCAAGAGCTCACCCTCGGGCAGATCGAGCGGCGCGGTGGTGCTGACGCTGTGGTTGAGCGCAGCCTCGCGCGTCTGGCAGCTGAGGGTGTGGGCGATCTCGGCCGTCGTCCGCACCGACGCGACGCCCTGTTGGTCGGTCAACAACTGGTTGGTCAGCCACTGGTGCTCGG
>JBKJTJ010000096.1:0-23459 GCA_046590855.1 Actinomycetota bacterium | reverse complement strand
CCGGTCGAGCAGCTCGCTCTGGGTCACCATCGCGTCGCGGTCCCACTGGTGCTGGGCGTCCAGCGGCATCTGCTCGATGAAGCGCAGCTCGTAGCCCCGCTCGAGGCACCAGGCGAGCAGGTCGGGAGCGGTCTGCAGGTTGACCTCGCGCATCGCGACGGCGTTGACCTTGACCGGGGTCAGCCCGGCCGCGGCTGCCGCGGCCAGGCCGGCGACGACGTCGTCCAGCCGGTCACGGCGGGTCAGTGCGGTGAAGGCGGCGCGATCGACGGTGTCGAGGCTGACGTTGACCCGGTCGAGCCCGGCTGCGGCCAGCGGGCCTGCCAGCTTGTCCAGACCCAGCCCGTTGGTGGTCAGCGCGAGGCGCGGACGCGGTGAAAGGGCGGCGAACCTGGCCACCAGGTCGGTGATCCCGCGGCGCAGCAGCGGCTCGCCGCCGGTCAGGCGCACGTCGGTGACCCCCAGGTCGACGCCGATCCGCACCAGCCGCACGAGCTCGTCGTCGGTGAGCAGCTCGGGCTTGGGCAACCAGGCAAGGCCCTCCGCCGGCATGCAGTAGGTGCAGCGCAGGTTGCAGCGGTCGGTCAGCGAGACCCGCAGGTCGGTGGCGACCCGGCCGAACGCGTCGACGAGGGCGCCCGAGGTCAGGCCTGTCGTCGCGGTGGGAGTCACTACGTCATCCTACGGGCCCTTCGTCAGTCGGGCGCGGCACACCGGTGGGCGGGGGCGTGCGGACGGCGTCGACTACCGTCGACCAGGTGCTGGGCCTGCTGCGACGCCATCGCGAGACGATCGGCCTGTGGCTGCTCGCAGTCACCTTCGCCGCGGCCTGCGTCCTGCTCGGCAGGTGGCAGCTGCACCGCTACCAGGACAAGCACGGCCGCGCCGCGCTGGTGGCCCGCAACTACGACGCCGCACCGGTCGAGCTGGCGGCGCTGCTGCCCCCGGCGGCCACCAGCTTCGACCCGGGCGACCAGTGGCGTCCGGTGCGGGTGGGCGGCACCTACGACGTGGCGGGCACGGTGCTGGTGCGCAACCGGCCGCGCACCGGTGGTGGGGCCGACGCGGTCTACGGCTACGAGGTCGTGGTGCCGCTGGTGCTGGACGACGGCAGCGCGCTGCTCGTCGACCGCGGCTGGCTGCCGAACGGCTCGCTCGGCAGCACACCGGGTCAGGCTCCGGATGCCGTCCCGGCGCCCGCGACCGGACGGGTCGAGGTGGTCGCGCGGCTCAAGGCCCCTGAACCCGAGCGGAGCGCCGACCTACCCCGGGGGCAGGTGGGCAGCGTCGCCGTCGGGCGGATCGGCGCCCTGAGCGGGCTGCGCGTGGCGCCGGCCTACGCCGTCCTGGTGAGCGAGACCCCTTCTGCTGCAACGACTCCGCTGCCGCTGGACCGCCCGGTCGTCGACGGCGGCGAGGGCATCAACGCGTCGTACGCCGTGCAGTGGGTGCTGTTCGCCCTGCTGGGCCTGGGGTTCCCGGTCTGGGTGGGACGACGCCGAAGGGCTGCACTGGCCGAGGACGCGGCCGCCGGGGCGCCCTCCCCAGCTGCAGCGCCGCAGCCGGCTCGCGTCCGCCGGCCGCGCATCTGGGACGCCGACGGGGAGTAGCGCCGGACGCCCGCCGGCCCCTGCCACACTGACCCGCATGGACCTCGGACTCGACGACCGCGTCTACATCGTCACCGGCGCGTCGAGGGGACTCGGCGCTGCGACGGCGCTGACCCTGGCCGCCGAGGGCGCGCGTCTGGTGCTGTGCAGCCGTGACGAGTCGGGGCTGCGCGCCATGGCCGAGCAGATCGGCGACACCGAGCGGGTCATCGTGGTGCCTGGCGACCTCGCGGACGACAGCCTGCCCTCGCGGCTGTGCGGCGCCGCGATCGGCCGGTACGGCCGGCTGGACGGCACCGTCATCAGCGTCGGGGGTCCACCCGCGGGCGGCACCGGCGACGTGACGGACGAGCAGTGGCGCAGCGCGTTCGACTCGGTGTTCCTGGGCCCGCTGCGGCTCGCGCGCGCTGTGGTCGACGCCACCACGATCGAGGGCTCCTCGATCCTGTTCGTGCTCTCGACCTCGGTGCGCTCCCCCGTGGCCGGGCTCGCGACGTCCAACGGCCTGCGCCCGGGCCTGGCCATGCTGGCCAAGACCATCGCCGACGAGTCGGGTAGCCAGGGGGTCCGGGTGAACGCCCTGCTGCCCGGGCGGATCGACACCGGACGGGTGCGCGAGCTGGACGACGCGAGCGGGGTGGCCGACGCCCGCGCCCTGAACGAGGCCCAGATCCCGCTGCGCCGCTACGGCCAGCCGGAGGAGTTCGGTCGCGTGGCGGCCTTCGTCCTGTCACCGGCCGCCTCCTACCTCACCGGGACGGTGATCCCGGTCGACGGTGGCGCCACCCGCGCGCTGTAGGCGCGCCTCAGACGACGGTCACGCCCGCGTCGTCCTGGCTGGCGAACTGGGTGCGGTAGAGGTCGGCGTACAACCCCTGCGCGGCCAGCAGCTCGTCGTGGTGGCCGCGCTCGACCACCCGACCGTCGTCGATGACCAGGATCTGGTCGGCGTCGCGCACGGTCGAGAGCCGGTGGGCGATGACGATCGAGGTGCGCCCGGCCAGCGCGGTCGCGAGGGCCCGCTGGACGGCCACCTCGCTCTCGGAGTCCAGGTGGGCGGTGGCCTCGTCCAGGACGACGACCGCCGGCGCCTTCAGGAGCAGTCGGGCGATCGCGAGACGCTGCTTCTCGCCGCCTGACAGGCGGTAGCCGCGGTCGCCGACGACGGTGTCGAGGCCGTCGGACAGCGAGGTCACCAGGTCCCAGATGTGCGCGTCTCGGCAGGCCTGCACGAGCTCGGCCTCGGTGGCGGTCGGGCGGGCGTACAGCAGGTTCCCGCGGATGGTGTCGTGGAACATGTGGGCGTCCTGCGTCACGACGCCGACGACGCGCTGCAGCGACTCGAGGGTGACGTCGCGGACGTCGTGGCCACCCACCCGCACCGACCCGGACTGCACGTCGTACAGCCGCGACACCAGGCTGGTGATCGTCGTCTTGCCGGCACCCGAGGGGCCGACCAGGGCGACCATCTGACCCGGCTGGACGTCGAAGCTGATGTCGCGCAGCACCTGCTGGGGCTCGGACAGGTCGAGCTTGGCGACCGACTCCAGCGACGCCAGCGACACCTCGGCCGCACTGGGGTAGCGGAAGCCGACGTGCTCCAGCTGCACACCGGCCGCCCCCGCGGGCAGCACCAGCGCGTCCGGCTTGTCGTCGACCAGTGGCTGCAGGTCGAGCACCTCGAACACCCGCTCGAAGCTGACCAGCGCGGTCATCACGTCGACCTGCACGTTGGACAGCGCGGTGAGCGGTCCGTAGAGGCGCCCGAGCAGCGCGGCCAGCGCCACGAGCGTGCCGAGCGGCAGCGAGCCGGCGATGACCAGCCAGCCGCCGGCGCCGTACACCAGCGCGGTCGCGAGCGAGGCGACCAGGGCGAGCGCGGTGAACAGCAGCCGCCCGTACATGGCGGAGGTGATGCCGATGTCGCGCACCCTCGACGCCTTGCTGCTGAACGCAGCCGACTCGTCGGGCAGCCGGCCGAAGATCTTGACCAGCAGGGCGCCCGAGACGTTGAACCGCTCGGTCATCGTCTGGCCCATCTCGGCGTTGAGCGTCATCGCCTCGCGGCTGATGACGGCCAGGCGCCGGCCGAGCAGGCGGGCCGGCAGGACGAACAGCGGCAGCATCACGAGCGCGACGACGGTGATCTGCCACGACAGGATCAGCATCGTCGTGAGCACCACGGCGAGGCTGACCACGTTGGACACCACCGACGACAGGGTCGAGGTGAACGCCTGCTGCGCGCCGATCACGTCGCTGTTCAGGCGGCTCACCAGCGCACCGGTCTGGGTGCGGGTGAAGAAGGCGATCGGCATGCGCTGCACGTGCGAGAACACCTTGGTGCGCAGCAGGAAGATCAGGCCCTCCCCGATGCGTGAGGACAGGAAACGCTGGATCAGTCCGAGCAGGGCGTCGAAGACGGCCAGCCCGGCCATGATCAGCGCCGCCGTCACGACCACGCCGCGGTCACGGTTGGGCAGCCCCACGTCGATGATCCGCTTGACGAGCAGCGGGGTGGCGACGACGAGCAGCGAGTCGATGACGACGGTGACCAGGAACAGCGCGATCTGGCGACGGAACGGCTGCGCGAACGTCACGATGCGCCGCGCCGTCCCCCGGGTCAGCTTGTGCTGCGACACCGAGGGGTCGCGGTGCATCGACCGCAGCATCGCCCCCGCCGCCGGACTCATCCGGCCACCACCCATCGACACCCGCCACCACACCCTCTCGCTGCCGCACCCGACCGGGCCCGGCTCCCTCTCAACGCGAGCCGGGCGGCGCTGCTTCCCCGGCCAGCGCGCGCAGGCGTCGCGCCTGCGCGGCGCGCTCGGCCGCGAGCTGCTGCTGCGGCGTGCGGTCCAGGGCCCCGTCGAGCAGTGCCGTCGTCTCTCGGACCGCCCCGGGGTCGGCGACCAGCAGGCTCGCGACCAGCTCGTCGACAGCGCGGTCCAGTCCCTTGCGCGGGACGACGGAGTGCGCGAGCCCGAGCCGCAGGGCCTCCTCGGCGCCGACGGCTCGTCCGGTGACGCAGATCTCCAGCGCCCGCGAGTACCCGACCGCCCTCACCAGGTGGCTGATGCCCCCGAGGTCGGGGACGAGCCCGAGCGCGGTCTCGCGCATCGACAGCTGCGCGTCGTCCGCCAGCACCCGCAGGTCGCAGGCCAAGGCCAGCTGGAGCCCGGCGCCGATCGCGTGGCCCTGTACCGCGGCGACGGTGAGGACCTCGGGCCGCGACCACCAGGTGAACGCCGCCTGGAACCCCTCGATGGCCTGGTCGAGCCGCTCGGCCGACCATCCCGCCATCACAGCGAACGACGGCTCACCGGGCAGGCCACCCGGGCTGAGCATGGCCCTGTCGAGGCCCGCGCTGAACGACTGGCCCACACCACACAGGACCACGACCCGCGTCCGCGGAGTCAGCGACGCCCCGATGGCGGCCAAGGCTCGCCAGGTGGCCGGCGTCTGGGCGTTGCGCGCCGCCGGCCGGTCGAGCGTCACCACCATCACCGCCCCGTCCTGCCCGTCCGGGACGTCGACCCGCAGGCAGCCGTCGGTCAGGACCTGCGGATCGACGGGCACATCCGCAGGGTACGGCCGCGCGACCAGGGTCGAGCCGTCAGCTGGTGGTGCGGCGCACCGATCCCCCACGCGAGCGCAACGGGGCGCCGCTCTCGACGAGGACGCGGTGCACGAAGCCGTACGAGCGGCCGGTCGCCGCGGCGATGTCGCGGATGCTGTCTCCGCCGTCGTAGCTGCGCTTGACGAGCGAGGCGAGCCGCTCGCGGTCGGCGCCCACGATGCGGGCGCCCTTCTTGGCGGTGGGGGTGGGCGTCATGGTGGGTACATACCCCGAACCGCACCGGGCAATCGTGCTCAGGCGAGCGAGACCAGGTCGCGGTAGTCCACGCTCCACAGGTCCTCGTCACCGTCGGGCAGCAGCAGCACCTTGTCGGGCTCCAGGGCCTCGACGGCGCCCTCGTCGTGGGTCACCAGGACGACGGCGCCACGGTAGGTGCGCAGGGCGCCGAGCACCTCGTCGCGGCTGGCCGGGTCGAGGTTGTTCGTCGGCTCGTCGAGCAGCAGGACGTTGGCCGCCGACACCACGAGGGTGGCCAGCGCCAGCCGGGTCTTCTCGCCGCCGGAGAGCACGGCCACGGGCTTGCCGGCGTCGTCGCCGGTGAACAGGAACGAGCCGAGCACCTTGCGCACCTCGGTGTCGTCCAGGTCGGGCGCGGCCGAGCGCATGTTCTCGAGCACGGTTCGCGAGGTGTCGAGCGTGTCGTGCTCCTGGGCGTAGTAGCCCAGGCGCAGCCCGTGGCCGGGGTGCACCTCGCCGGTGTCGGGGGCGTCCACGCCGGCGAGCATCCGCAGCAGGGTGGTCTTGCCGGCGCCGTTGAGCCCCAGCACCACCACGCGGGTTCCGCGGTCGACGGCGAGGTCGACGTCGGTGAACACCTCGAGCGAGCCGTACGAGCGCGACAGGCCGGTGGCGGTCAGCGGGGTGCGGCCGCAGGGGGCAGGATCGGGGAAGCGCAGCTTGGCGACCTTGTCGTTGACCCGCACCGCGTCCAGACCCGAGAGCAGCTTCTCGGCCCGCTTGGCCATGTTCTGCGCGGCGACGGCCTTGCTGGCCTTGGCGCGCATCTTGTCGGCCTGGGTGAACAGCGTCGCGGCCTTCTTCTCCGCGTTGGCGCGCTCGCGCCGGCGCCGCCGCTCGTCGGTCTCGCGCTGCTGGACGTACGCCCGCCAGCCGACGTTGTACTGGTCGAGCTCAGCCCGGTTGGCGTCCAGGTAGAACACCCGGTTGACGACCGTCTCGATCAGCGTCACGTCGTGGCTGATGATGATCAGCCCACCCTTGAACGCCTTCAGGTAGTCACGCAGCCAGACCACTGAGTCGGCGTCCAGGTGGTTGGTGGGCTCGTCCAGCAGCAGCGTGCTGGCGCCGCTGAACAGGATCCGGGCCAGCTCGACCCGGCGGCGCTGACCGCCCGACAGGGTGTGCAGCGGCTGGCCCAGCACGCGGTCGGGCAGCCCCAGGCTGCTCGCGAAGCTGGCCGCCTCGCTCTCGGCGGCGTACCCGCCACGGGACTGGAACTCGGTGTCGAGCCGCCCGTAGCGCTCCATCGCGCGCTCCTGGGTGTCCGGGTCGGCGCTGGCCATAGAGCCCTCGGTCTCGCGCAGGTCGCGGATCACGCCGTCCAGCCCGCGCGCCGACAGGATCCGGTCTCGGGCCAGGACGTCCAGGTCGCCGGTGCGCGGGTCCTGCGGCAGGTAGCCCACGTCGTCCGAGCGGGTGATGGTGCCGGACGACGGCGCGCCCTCGCCCGCGAGCACCTTGGTCAGCGTCGTCTTGCCGGCGCCGTTGCGGCCGACCAGGCCCACGCGGTCGCCGTCCGACACGCGGAACGTGGCGTGGCCGATGAGGACGCGGGCACCCACGCGCAGCTCGACATCGGTCGCGGTGATCACAGGGGACGGGCCTCTCGAGGGGTGCCGACGGTGGCGGGGTGGGCGGCGGCGTCGGCAGGGCGCTCAGCCAGAACCGCCACTAGTCTACCGGGACAGATGGGGCGCACCCGCGCCTGCGCCGCTCGGAGGACCCGATGAGCTTCAACGACAACGCCGGCCTCGACACCAGCCAGGTGTCCGGTGGTGGCCGAGGGCGCGGTGGCCTCGCGGTCGGCGGCGGCATCGGTGGGCTGCTCATCGTCGTGGTGGGCCTGTTCTTCGGGGTCGACCTCAGCGGGGTCACCGGCGGCACCGACCCGGGGACGACAACGCCCGACTCCTCGAGCACCCTGTCGCAGGAGTGCCGCACCGGCGCAGACGCCAACACCAACGTGGACTGCCGCCTCGTCGGCACGGTCAACAGCGTGCAGGACTACTGGGCGACGGCACTGCCTCGGGCCGGGGCGACGTACGCACAGGTCAACACGGTCAAGTACGAAGGCCAGACCGAGTCGGCCTGCGGCACCGCATCCAACGCGGTCGGCCCGTTCTACTGCCCCACCGACCAGTTGGTCTACATCGACACCTCGTTCTTCGCCGAGCTGACCAGCCGGTTCGGGGCGGACGACGGGGCGCTGGCCCAGGAGTACGTCGTGGCGCACGAGTACGGCCACCACGTGCAGGACATCCTCGGTCTGCTCGACAACGCCCAGCGCGACCCGCAGGGCGCGACGTCCGGTGCGGTTCGCACCGAGCTGCAGGCGGACTGCCTGGCGGGCATGTGGGCCAACGGCGCCGCATCGACCAAGGACGCGCAGGGCCGCTCGCTCCTCAAGCCGTTGACCGAGAAGGACATCGCGTCCGCACTGTCGGCGGCGTCCGCCGTCGGTGACGACCGGATCCAGCAGAAGTCGCAGGGGGGCGTGAACCCCGAGTCGTGGACCCACGGTTCGGCCGCCCAGCGGCAGCGATGGTTCACCACCGGCTACACCAAGGGCAGCCTCAAGGCCTGCGACACGTTCGCGGCCCGCACGCTCTGAACTCTTCTGCGCGGTTGGTGTATCAAACACGGCTCGGGGTACCTCTCCCCTGGTGACGGCGCCCTCCTCGGCGTCGGACCAGCGGAGCGAGGAGCGCAGATGAGCGCGTCGACGGCGCAGGTGGTCGATGGGTGGCTGGGAGGGTCCGGTCGCAAGGCCGGTGGTCCAGGTGCGGACCACGGTGCTGCGCGTGGTCGCTCCGGGCCGGGGTCGGGCGTGGGTCTACCTCGACGGGCTGGGCTGGCGACGGCTGCGAGCCGACGACGCGCAGAGCCTGCCGGGGCTGGTCGCCCGGTGCTGTCGGGCCCGGCTCGAGCGACGGCCCGTGGACGTCGAGGTGACCGGCACCCAGCTCATCTCGCTGGGCGGCTGAGTCCCGGCGACGCCGGGAAGCACGAGAACGTGGGTCGGGGTGGTGCGGTGCCGGGGGCGGCACCACCCCGGCTCGCTCACGCCCCACCGCGCACGCTCAGTGACCCGGGTCGACGTCCCCGATCATGTCGGCCTCGGCGACCGGTCCGATTCCCGGTTGGGCGTGCGCGCGCGCGATGCGCAGCAGCGAGTCCGCCGCGTGGCGTGCGCTCTGCCCGTTGCGCGACATCCGCGCCGCGATCATGCCGGCGAACAGCGGCGTCGCGAACGAGGTGCCGCTCCACATGGCCGTCCCGTTGGTGAACTTCGCCTTCTCGCCGTTCTTCACCGCGGGCGGTTCCTTGTACGCGTACGTGCCGTCCGGATAGGCGTTCACCAGGTCGCAGCCCAAGGCGTAGACGTCGACCCAGCTGCCGAAGTTCGAGAACCCGGCGCGCGTGCCGTCCCGGTCCAGCGCCCCCACCGACACCGTCCACGGGCTCGCGGCGGGCCAGAACGGGCGGCGCGTGCCGTCGTTGCCGGCGGCGCAGACCAGCACCGTGCCCTTCATGTGCCGCAACCGCTTCTCGTACAACGCCTCGATGGCCAGGGGCGGCAGGTCGTCGTGGCTGGTGCACCCCGCTGACAGGCTCACGACGTCCGGCATGGTCTGCAGCGCCTGGTCGAGCTGGTCGACGAAGTCGGACTCGAAGATGGCACCCGCCAGGTCGAGGAAACCCTCGACGTGCACCTGGGCCTGAGGGGCCACGCAGCGAACGACACCGGCGATGAAGGTGCCGTGCCCGACGTACGGGCGGATGTCGCCCGCGTCGTAAGCCTCCTCGTCGCCGGTCACCCCCTCGAGCCAGGGGTGCCGCTGGTCGACCAGCCCGCTGATGAAGCCTGTGTCGACGACCGCGACCAGGGCGCCCTCACCGGTCGACGCGGGATCGCGACGGACGTCGGGGTCCGGGTTGTCCTGCACCGCTACCACCGGTTCGGTGGCCGGGCAGTGGCTGAACGGGGTCACGTACAGAACGTGGTCGGGGCGGGCCACGCCCGTGCCCTCTGCGGCGTCCACGGCGGCCAGGGCCGTGATGGCGTCCTTGACCGTGAGCGCGGTGACGCCGTCGATCAGCGCGTCCTCGATCTCATTCGACTCGCCCACGCGCGCAAGGGCGGCTCGCACCCTGTCGACGTCAGCGTCTCGGACGAGGATGCGCCCGGCGCGGTACAGGTACAGCGGCTCGCCCGTCCCTGACCCGTCCGGCCGTGTGTCGTACGCGACCGCCGATCCGGGCAGAGAGCTCAGGATGAGCTGGCGCTGCAGCTTTGAGCGCTCGGCCTGCAGGTCGGGGTCGGCGAGCCAGGATCGAAAGGGGCGTCCAGGCCCGTTCACGGTCTCGCTGGGCTCCACCACGTCGCACTCCCCCCTCGGCGATGGCCTTGTCTAGCATGGCCGGGCGCGCCCAGGAAAGAGCCCGCGCGAAGATCAACAGGGGGCGGCTGGTGGACGACCTCACGGGTGCCGACCTCCTGAACGACGCCCTCGTCGCTCCCACGACGGCGCTAGCGCGCGCGCGAGCGGTGCTCGACGGGCGACCTAACCCCTCGGACGCCTCGTACGCGCACCAGGCGGCCGCGATCGTCGTTCGTGACCGGGGCGACGTGCCAACGGCCCTGCGCGAGCTGCGCGCCGCCCTTCGTTGTGCCCAGCAGGCTGCCAACCGAGAGCGGGAAGCGGATGTGCGCGCCACCCTTGGCCTGACCCTCGTACTGGCCGGCCGGCCCCGGGACGGGCTGGTTGAGCTGGACACCGCGCTTCACCAGGCACACGGTGCACCGTTGGCGCGCATCCGCGTGCGCCGAGCCAACGCGCTCGGGACGCTGGGCCGTCACGACGAGGCCCTGGAGGACCTGCGGAGGGCTCTCGTGCTCGTCCGCCGCAGTGGCGACCGCCTGTGGCAAGCCCGGATCCTGAACAACCGGGGCTTTATCCACGTGCTCGTCGGTGCCCTGTCCCAGGCAGCGGACGATGCCGCCGCCGCGGAGCGCCTGTACGACGAGCTCGGGCATCCACTGGAGTCCGCGCGCGCGCGGCACAACGCCGGGATCGTCGCCGCGCTCAGTGGCGACATCCCCGCGGCCCTGCAGGCCCTTGATCTGGCCCGGCAGCGGTATGCCGCGCTCGGCTTCGTGGAACCCGACCTGGTCATCGACACCGGTCACGCGCTGCTGGCGGCTGGCCTGGCCGCAGAGGCCGTCGACACCGCGGGCGCAGCTCTCGCCGCCGGGCGACGTCAGCCGACCCAGCAGGCCGAGCTGCTGCTGTTCGCCGCGACCGCGGCACTGGCCGACGACCAGCTGGATCGCGCTCGGCTCTGGGCTGCGCAGGCTCACCGCATGTTCGCCGCCCAGCAACGACCCACCTGGGACGCCCGGTCCCAGCTGCTCGGCTGCCGGGCCCGGTTCCGATCCGGCGACCGCAGCGCCCGCCTGCTCAGAGCGCTGATCATGGTGAGCGCCGCCCTGGAGACCGCCGGGTCGGCCGAGGCTGCCACGGCGCACCTGCTGGCCGGGCAGCTTGCGCGCTACCGCGGCGACGAGGCCGTCGCGAGGGAGCACCTCGTCGCGACGGCCCGGCACCGCCGTCGTGGTGCGCCGCTGGCCCGAGCAACCGGGTGGCTGGGTGCCGCGCTGCAGGTGGCGGACGACGACCGGGCGCTGCTGCTCGCCTGCGGCCGGGGGCTCGACGCACTCGACGCGCACCGGAACGTGTTCGGCGCCGCCGAGTTCCGCGCCACCGCCACCGCCCACGGCAGCGAGCTAGCCGACCTGGCCGTCGACGCGGTGGTCCGGCGGGGCGCACCGCGGGCGATGCTGCTGTGGAGCGAGCGATGGCGCGCCACGGCCCTGCTCGAGCCGGCGACCCGGGCACCGCACGAACCCCCGACGCCATCGCGCGCCGCGCCGACCCCTGCGCCGGCCGCGCGCGAGTCCGACCTGGTGCGCGCGCGACTGCAAGTGCCCGGCGCCCAGGCGAGCCGGGCGCGACTGGACCTGAGCCGGTTGCTCGCCCGCCTCGGCACCACGAGGCTGGTGGTGCTGGTGCCGTCCCGGGGGGTGCTGCACGCCGTCGTCGCCGCCGGCGGGCGCTGCACCCGACACGTCGTGGGGCCGGTCGCCGTCGCCGAGCGCGAGCTGGAGTTCGCCCGGTTCGAGCTGCAGCGAGCCGCTCGCGGCGGCGCTGCCCGCGGGTCACTGCGGTGGCGTCAGATGCTGCAGGAGGCCGTCCTCGGGCCGGTCGCCAACCGGCTCGGGCACGACCCGGTCGTCATCGTGCCGCCTGCGAGCCTGCACGCCGTCCCCTGGGCCGTGCTCCCTGCCTTGGCGCAGCGGTCGGTCTCGGTCGCGCCGTCGGCGGCGTCGTGGTTGCGCGCAGCCGAGGCGGACGACCGCGCGTGGTCCGGGAGGAAGGTGCTGCTGGTGCTCGGACCCGGTCTGCAGGCGGGCGCCGCTGAGATCGCCCGTCTCGCCCGGGTGCACCCGTCGGCGTCTGTGCTCGGGGTGGACGCCGGCGCGCCGCCGTGCACCGTCGACGACGTGGTCGCCGGGCTCGAGGGAGCGCGCCTCGCGCACATCGCCGCGCACGGCACGTTCCGCGCCGACAGCCCGCTGTTCTCCAGCCTCGCGCTGGACGACGGTCCGCTGTTCGTCCACGACCTCGAGCGGGTCCGCCGCCTGCCGCACCGCGTGGTGCTGTCCGCGTGCGACACCGGGGTGGCGGCACCGGTCGGCGCGGACGAGCTGCTCGGGCTGGTCAGCTCGCTGCTGCGGCTGGGCTCAGCGGGCGTGCTCGCCAGCGTCGTGCCGGTCAACGACGAGGCGTCGGGGCCGTTCATGGTGGCCGTCCACCGGGCCCTCGCCGCCGGCCGGCCGCTCGCCGAGGCTGCGCTGACCGGTCGGGTGGCGGCCGGCGACGACCCGCTGGCGGTGGCGACGGCCGGCTCGTTCAGCGTGTGGGGCGTGTGAGCGAACCGTTCAAAGGGTGACCCAGTCGGTGCGCAGCGCACGGTCCGTGGCGTGCAGCCGCAGCATCACCGGACCCGCCGCGACCATGGTGCGGAACCGGCCGAGCTCGTCCAGCTGCACCGTGTCCTGCGAGGTCAGCGTGTGCACCGTCACCGACGGCAGCTGCCGATCTTCCGGCACGACCAGCTGGCCCACGAGGGCCCAGCCGAACCGGTCGTGACTGGCGTCCATCTCGACCTCGACACCGTCGACGGCGAAGGTGAAGGAGTGGTGCGGTGCCCCGCGCACCGCCAGTGCGGACTGCTCGACGAGCGGGATCAGCTCGGCGTCGAGGTCGCGGACGGCGAAGGCGGCCCGGGCCAGCTCGAACGAGATCGGGGGCGGCGGGTCGACCTGGTCGAGGACGGCGCCGAGGCGCCGCAGCAGTGCTTCGTCCTCGGTGTTCACAGCGACCACCCCTGCTCTGTCAGTACGGCGCGCAACCGGTCCAGGCACCGGCCGCGCGTCGGGCCGATGCTGCCCACGGGCATGCCGAGGGCCTTCGAGATCTCGTCGTAGTGCGCGGGCGGCGAGCAGGCCAGCGCCCGCAGCAGCTGCTGGCACCGGTCGCCCAGTTCGCGAAGGGCACGGTGCAGGGCGGCGTCAGCCTCGTCGCGCAGCAGCGCGTCCTCGACCGACGGGCCGGCCGAGGGCAGCACCACCAGGTCGACCTCGGTCGTGCGCCCGAGGTCGGCTCGTCGTTGCCTCGACAGACGCAGCGCCTCGCGGCGGGCGGTGGTGGCCAGCCACGCCCCGACCCGGGCGGGGTCACGGATCGACCCCAGGTGCTCCACCAGCCTCAGCCAGGTGATCTGGGTGACGTCGGCGGCGTCGGACGACGAGAGCCGGTAGGACCGCACGACCGCCCACACGAGGCGGTGGTAGCGCTCGACGACGCCGTCCCAGGCCACCTGGTCGCCGGCTGCGGCGGCCAGCACGAGCGCCGTGACGTCGTCGTCCTGCTCGACCTGCTCGACCGGCACGGAGTCGACGGTCTGCTGCGCTGGCACGCGCGTGGTGCGCTGAGGGTCCCTCGTGGGCATGGGCAGCTCCGGGAGCGCGGACGTCGGGGGCTCCAGTGTGGCGCAGGCGGCGAGCGGGCGACAGGGCTCGCGGCAGGAGACGGGGCTCATGTCTGTGAAGAGGCGGCGGCGCCGTTCCTGATACGTCCTGCGGCCACCCGTCGCTCAGGCGGTATCTTCACCCCGGCCGCGGTCCGGCGGCCGCTGCCGACTCCGATGGAGCCCCCGTGCCGACGTCCCGCCGACTCGCCGTCCGCGACCTCGCGCTGATCGCCTCGTTCGCCGCCCTCGTGGCGGTGCTCGGGCTGCCGGGCTCGCTGTCGCTCTTCGGCAACGCGGTGCCGATCACCCTGCAGTCGCTGGGTGTCATGCTCGCCGGCTCGATCCTGGGCTGGCGGCGCGGGTTCCTGGCGCTGCTCGTCTTCCTCGTGCTCGTGGCCGCGGGCCTGCCACTGCTCGCCGGGGGACGCGGCGGCCTCGGCGTGTTCGCCGGCCCGAGCGTCGGCTACCTCATCGGGTGGCCGATCGGCGCCGCCGTCACCGGCTGGCTGGTCGAGCGCCGCCTGCCGGCGTACCCCGTGTGGTGGGGCGTCCTCGCCAACGCCGTCGGGGGCATCGGCGTGGTCTACCTGATCGGCATCCCCGCGCAGGCGGCTGTGCTCGGCACGTCCTCGGTCGTCGCGACGGCCATCGCGTCGGGCATCTACCTGCCGGGCGACTCGGTCAAGGTGATCGTGGCGACGGTCGTGGCGGCAGGGGTGCACAAGGGCTACCCCACCGCGGTCACCCCGGCCGAGCGCTCGCGCACCCGCGTCAGCTAGCCCGTGGACCCGGTCGCCGAGCTGCTGGACGCCGGGCGCCGACGTCCGCTGGTCGTCCTCGACCCGACGTGGCCGGCCGCCCAGCGCGAGACCGCAGCGGCCGGCGTCGCCGCGGGCGTGGCGTCGGGGCGGGTCGGCCCCGACGACCTGGTGCTGTTCACGTCCGGCTCGACCGGGCACCCGCGGGGTGTCGTGCGCTCGCTCGCGTCGTGGCAGCTCAGCCTCGACCCGCTGAGCGAGCTCACCGGCATCGGTGCGGACGACGTGGTGTGGGTCCCGGGCCCGCTGACGTCGTCGCTGTACCTGTACGGCGCGTTCCACGCGCGAACCGTCGGCGCCCAGGTGGTGGCCCGCCCCTGTTCCGCCGTCACGGCCGCGCACCTCGTCCCCAGCGGGCTGGCGCGGGCTCTCGATCTCGCTGACTCCTTTCCGGAGCTACGCACCGTCGTGGTGGCGGGCGACGTCCTGCCCGACAGCCTGCGCCGACGCGCGGTCGCCCTGGGCTGGCGGGTGGTCGAGTACTACGGTGCCGCCGAGCTGTCGTTCGTCGGGTGGCGTGACTCCCCCGGGCCGTTCCACGACTTCCCCGGTGCGCGCGTGTGGGTGCAGGACGGCCAGGTGTGGGTGTGCTCCCCGTACTGCTGCAACGGTTATCTCGCGCCCGACGATGAGGGCCCGTTCATGCGCGACGGCGTCTGGGCCGGTGTCGGTGACCTCGGCCGGCTCGAGGGCGACGGCTGGGTGGTGACCGGCCGCGGCGACGCGGCCGTCGTGACCGGAGGGAACACCGTCGTGGTCGCCGAGGTCGAGGCGGTCATCGCCGCGGTGCCGGGGGTGGTCGCGGTGGCCGTGGTGGGGCTGCCCCACGCCGTGCTGGGCCGGTACGTCGTCGCCGTCGTGGTCAGCGACCGACCGGTCCGCGCCGGGGCGGTCGACGCCGTGCGTGCCCTGCCGCCAGCGGCGCGGCCCCGTCGGTGGTTCTCCGCCGACCGGCTGCCGCTCACCCCGGCCGGCAAGGTGTCTCGCAGCGAGGTCGAGGCGCGAGCCGACGCGCTGCCCCCTCTACGCTGAGCGCGCCATGCCCCGACCCGTCGCGCTGCTCACCCTCGACCCTCGGGACGACCGCACGCCGGTCGTCGTGGCTGCCCGGCGGACAGCCCTTGGTCGCGCTGGGGGTTCGCTGTCGGCGCTCGACGTCATCGCCCTCGCCGGGCCGGTGCTGCAGCGCATCGCGGACGACGTGGGTGAGCCGGTCGACGAGGTGGTGCTCGGCAACTGCACCGGCCCGGGGGGTGACCCCGCGCGGGTGGCGTCGCTCGCCGCGGGCCTCGGCGTCGACGTGCCCGCCCTCACGGTCGACCGGCAGTGCGGCAGCGGTCTGGAGGCCATCGCCGTTGCGGCGCAACGGGTTGCGCTGGGGGCGACCTTCGTCGTCGCCGGCGGGGTCGAGAGCGCGAGCACCGCCCCGCTGCGTCACGCGCTGCAACCGGACGGCAGCCGCAGCCCGTACTCGCGGGCGCCCTTCGCCCCCTCGGCCTTCGGCGACCCCGACATGGGGCCGGCCGCCGAGGCGCTCGCTGCGGCAGCGGGTGTCACCCGGGAACGCCAGGACCAGTACGCCCTGCGCTCGCACCAGCTGGCGCTGAGCACCGCCGACCGGGGCGGGTTCGACGCCGAGCTCGTGCCGCTGGGCGGGATCAGCTCTGACGAGCGCCCGCGGCGGGGTCTGCGGCTCGACCAGCTGGCGCGCTTCCGACCGGCGTTCGCCGACGGCGGGACGGTCACCGTGGGCAACTCCTGCGGCATCAACGACGGGGCGGCGGCCGTCGCGGTCGTCAGCGAAGCCACCCGGCGGCGGCTGGGACTGCCCGGTCTCGCGATCCGCGCCTACGCCAGCGCCGGTGTCGACCCTCGGCTGCCGGGCAGGGGCCCGGTGCCCGCGGTCCGGGCGGTCCTCGACGCGGCCGGCCTGACGGTCGCGGACGTGGGCGCCTTCGAGATCACCGAGGCGTTCGCCGCTCAGGTGCTCGCGTGCACCGACGAGCTCGGCCTCGACGCGACGGGCGACGTCGTCTGCCCCGAGGGCGGCGCCATCGCCCTCGGCCACCCGTGGGGTGCCAGTGGCGCACTGCTCGTCGTCCGCCTGTTCTCCCAGCTGGTGCGCGTCGGCGGGCCGCGCTGGGGCGTCGCGACCTGTGCCGTCGGCGGCGGCCAGGGCGTGGCCATGCTCGTCGAGCGTGTCGGGTGATCGAGCTCGACGGCGTGACCCACCGGTACGGCCACCGCACCGTCCTGCGGGACGTCACCCTGACCCTCACCGAGCGACGCATCGCCGTCGTCGGGGCCAACGGCTCGGGCAAGTCGACGCTTGCGCGCACCCTGAACGGCCTCGTCGTCCCCAGCGAGGGCACGGTGAGGGTCAACGGGCACGACACGCGCACGGACGGCGCGGCCGTCCGCCGCGACGTGGGGTTCGTCTTCACCGACCCGGACGCTCAGATCGTCATGCCAACAGTCGGTGAGGACGTCGCCTTCTCGTTGCGGCGCAGCGGGATCAGCCGGCAGGAACGCGAGCAGCGGGTGACTGACGTCCTCGCCCGGTTCGGCCTCGAGGCACACGCTGACCATCCAGCCCACCTGCTGTCCGGTGGCCAGAAGCAGCTGCTGGCGCTGGCGTCGGTGCTGGTGACCGACCCGAAGGTGCTGGTCTGCGACGAGCCCACCACGCTGCTCGACCTGCGCAACAGCCGGCGGGTGGCGACGCTGCTGGCCGACCTACCGCAGCAGGTGGTGCTCGTCACCCACCACCTCGACCTGGTATCGGACTACGAGCGGGTCCTCGTCGTCGACGAGGGCGCCGTCGTGCACGACGGGGCGGCGGCCACCGCGGTGCCGGCGTACCTGCGGCTGATGCAGACGTGATCGGCCTCTACCGTGCCGGCACCACGCCGCTGCACGAGCTGGGCGCCGGGCCCAAGCTGCTGGCGCTGCTGGTCGGGACGACGGCCCTGGTGCTGGTGCGCTCGCCACTCGCCGTCGCCGTGGGTGCGGTCGTCGTGGCAGGCGTCGGCACCGCCGCCGCCCTGCCGCCGCTGGTGATGTGGCAGCAGCTGCGACCCCTGCGGTGGTTCGTGGTGGCGCTGGTGCCCCTGCAGCTGTGGGCCGGAGGTTGGCGGGCGGCCGTCGTCAGCGTCGGCACCCTGCTCGTCACCGTGGCGGCAGCGGCCGTGGTCACGCTCACCACCCGCGTCACCGCGATCCTCGACGTGGTCGAGCGCCTGACCGCGCCGCTGCGCCGCTTCGGCGTCGACCCCGAGCGCGTCGCGCTGGTGCTCGCGCTGACCATCCGCGCCGTGCCCGTCCTCGCGTCGACCCTGGACGAGGTGCGCGACGCCCGCAGAGCCCGCGGACTCGAACGCAGCCCCCGGGCCCTGCTGGTGCCGCTCGTCGTCCGCACCCTGCGGCACGCGGACCGGCTCGGTGAGGCGCTCGCCGCGCGCGGGGTGGACGACTGACCAACCGCACCTTGTGGCGAAGGTGCACGTCTCGGGGTCTCCTGCGGGCACCTTGTGGCGAAGGTGCGGTCGAGGGGCGGCTACGGCGTCCGGACGCCGATCTCCTGCAGCGCCCACGAGTTTCCGTCCGGGTCGGCGAAGTAGGCGTACTTGACCCCGCCCATGTCGTGGACGTCGCTCACCTGGACGTCCCGGTCGGTGAGGTCGCGGCGCGCTTCGACGACGTCGTCCACGACGAGGTGCAGGTTGCGCACCGACCCGGGCGCGATGGACGGGTCACCCAGGCCCACGCCGAAGGCGATCGAGCAGGCCGAACCGGGGGGCGTCAGCTGGACCACGCGCATCCCGTTGCCCGGCTCGACGTCGTGGTCGAGCGCGAAGCCGACCTGGTCGCGGTAGAACGCGATGCTCCGGTCGACGTCGGTGATGGGCAGGAGGACCAGCTCGAGCTTCATCTGCATGGCCGGACCCTAGCCCCGCGCGACGGGGGTTGGGGCGGGACGGGATGACGTGCGCGTGGTCGCTGGGTAGCGTGCTGGGGGTGAGGCGCCTGCGGCACGAGAACGTGGCGACCGTCCTGGTCGACCCGGCGGTGCTGCCTGACCTCGAGCTGATGCTGATGGGCCTGGACCTTCGGGTCTGGCCGGTCGCGGCGGCACCGAACTGCGTGGACGGGCCGCGCACCGCCACCCAGATCCGGCGCCGGATGATCGTCGCGCGGCGCGGCGCCTGGGACCACGCGGCGGACTGGGTCCCGGTGTGGATCTCGTTCGGCGACACCTGGTACGACGGCGACGAGCCGCTGCCGTGGGCTGCTCACCGGACGCTGTGGCAGGCGCTGCGCCGCTACCCCGACCACACGCGCTACCGACTGGGCCTGGTCGGTGTGGCGCGGCTGACCGTCCCCCGGGCCTCCTGACGGCGGTTCAGGCGCCGACGGCGATGACCAACCGTTCGACGAAGACGCCCTGCCCCTTCACCAGCTTGACCACGGCAGTGGTGGGCTCGAACCACCCCACCCGGTCGATCTCGGGGAACTGCTGCACCCGTCCCGACCCGCGTGGCCACTCCATCTCGAAGGTGCCGGGAACGACGGCCCCGGGGTCGACGTCCCCCTCGACCGCCCAGATCGTCACCGTCTTGCCGCCGGGCTGACGGGCTTCGCCCAGGTCCAGCCACCCCCCTGCCGGTGCGGGCAGGCCCAGCTCCTCGGCGAACTCGCGGCGGGCCGCCGCCACGTCGGACTCGCCGGGTTCGACCAGACCCTTGGGCACCGACCAGGCAGCGGCGTCCTTGCGGGCCCAGAACGGCCCACCCATGTGCCCGAGCAGCAGCTCGATCCCGGTCGGCGTCCGCCGAAAGACCAGCAGGCCGGCGCTTCGCGGTGCGGTCACGGTGGTCAGGTTATCGGCGACCCGACTGGGCTGCGCCGCAGTGACATCGTGCGTCCCCGGACCACCACAGCGTGGGTGCAGCCGCCGAGGCCGGGTGCCTCGCCGCGGCGCCGAGGTCAGTCAGGCTGGGTCAGGTGCACCCGGACGGCGCGCACCCGCTGAGCCGCCGCAGCCAGCACGTCGGACCTGGGGTCGGCGACGTCGAGCACCGGCCCGCGCGGGAGGGCCGCCAGAGCCGTCAGACGTGGGTCGGCGAGCACCGACTCGACCAGGGCGCGGTCACCGGCGCCCACGAACCCGTCGAGCTCGAGCCCGACCAGCCGCGACGACGCCGCCTCGGCGACCGCCAGCACCAGGGCGTCCGCCTGGTTGGAGCGCCGTCGCGCGTACCGGTGCTGCGAGGTGCCGCCCGCGGCGGTCTGGCCCTGGACGTAGCGCGTGCCGGTCTTGTGCACCAGCAGGGCCCCGTCACGGCAGGTGCCGAGCGCCCACCCCCCACGGCGCACCAGCAGCAGGCCGAGGGTGCGTGGTCGCGCCGCGTGCCGTGCCAGGACCCCGGCGACGAACGAGGGCTCGGTGGTGGTGGACGGCGACCACGGCGGCCACGGCACGTCCAGCACCGCCCGCGCGCCGTCGTCCGCTGCCAGGACGACCGTGTCGGCCGTGACCTCGGCGGACACGACCCCGTGCCGCTCGCCGAAGCCCTCGACCCAGCGCACGAGCCGCTCGGGTGCGACCTCCAGCAGCCGGTGGTTCAGAGGTTGAAGCCCAGCGCCCGCAGCTGCTCGCGTCCGTCGTCGGTGATCTTGTCCGGGCCCCACGGCGGCATCCAGACCCAGTTGATCCGAAAGCCCGCGGTGAGGCCGGCGAGGGCCTGACCGGTCTGGTCCTCGATGACGTCGGTGAGCGGGCAGGCCGCGCTGGTGAGGGTCATGTCGATGACCGCGTGGGCGTGCTGGTCGACGGTGACGCCGTAGATCAGGCCCAGGTCGACGACGTTGATGCCGAGCTCGGGGTCGACGACGTCGTGCAGCGCCTCCTCGACGTCGGCCACGGTCGGCGGGGTGGGGCTGGTGGTGGTGTCGGTCATCGAACGGTCTCCTTCGAGGGGTCCAGCGGCAGGGCGCCGGCCTGGGTCAACGCGTCGGTCAGGGCCATCCATCCCAGCAGCGCGCACTTCACGCGGGCGGGGTACTTGGCGACGCCGGCCAGGGCGATCCCGTCGCCGAGCACGTCCTCGTCGCCCGTCTGGGCTCCGCGGCTGGTCAGCATGGTCCGCATCGCCTCCACGGTCGAGCGCACCTCGTCCACGGGCTGCCCGGCCACCAGGTCGTGCAGCACGGACGTCGACGCGCGGCTGATCGCGCAGCCCACCGCGTCGTACGACACGTCAGCCACGACGGCGTCCGCGCCCGCACCGGTCAGCGCCACCCGCAGGGTCACCTCGTCGCCGCAGGTCGGGTTGACGTGGTGGACGTGCGCGCCGAACGGCTCGCGCAGGCCGATGCCGTGCGGGCGCTTGCTGTGCTCGAGGATCAGCTCCTGGTACAGGTCCATCAGGCCATCACCTCGCGCACCCGGTGCAGCCCGGTCAGCAGAGCCTGGACGTCGTCGAGCCCGTTGTAGGGCCCGAACGACGCGCGGGTCGTCGCCGTCAGCCCGAACCGGCGGTGCAGCGGCGCGGCGCAGTGGTGACCGACCCGGACGGCGATGCCGAGGTCGTCCAGCACCTGCCCGACGTCGTGGGCGTGCACCACCGACCCGTCGTCACCCTCGACGACGAACGCGACGGCGGCACCGCGGTCGACCGTCGTGGTCGGGCCGACGACGCGCACCCAGGGCAGCTCGGCCAGACCGTCGAGCAGGGCCTGGGTCAGCAGGGTCTCGTGCGCGTGGACGCGGGGCATCCCGAGCGCGGTCAGGTAGTCGACTGCGGCGTGCAGGCCGACGGCCTGGGCGGCCATCGGCACCCCCGCCTCGAACCGCTGCGGCGGGGCCGCGTAGGTCGAGGACTCCATCCGCACCGTCTCGATCATCGACCCGCCGGTCAGGAACGGCGGCATGTCCGCCAGCAGCTCGGGCCGGCCCCACAGCACTCCGACCCCGAGGGGGCCGAGCATCTTGTGGCCGGAGAACGCAGCGAAGTCGACGTCCAGCGCCGCGAGGTCGGTCGGCAGGTGCGGCACCGACTGGCAGGCGTCCAGCAGGACGAGCGCTCCGACGTCGCGGGCGCGACGCACCAGCGCGGCCACCGGGTTGACGGTGCCGAGGACGTTCGAGACCTGGGTGAAGGCCAGCACCCTGGTGCGCTCGGTGACGACCGCGTCGAGGTCGTCGAGCTCGAGCCGGCCCTCGTCGTCCACGGTCAGCCAGCGCAGCGTGGCGCCGGTGCGCCGGCACAGCTCCTGCCACGGCACGAGGTTGGCGTGGTGCTCCATCTCGGTGACGACGACCTCGTCACCCGGGCCGAGCGCGAACCGCCCGGCCTCGCCACCCGCCGTCGCAGCGTTGCTCATCGCGTACGCCACGAGGTTGATCCCCTCGGTGGCGTTCTTGGTGAACACGATCCCGTCGCTGGTGGCGCCGACGAACCGCGCGACGGCCTCGCGGGCCGCCTCGAAGGCGTCGGTGGCCTCCTCGGCCAGCTGGTGGGCGCCGCGGTGCACGGCGGCGTTGCGCTGCTCGTAGAAGTCGCGCTCGGCGTCCAGCACCTGGCGCGGCTTCTGCGAGGTCGCCCCCGAGTCGAGGTAGACGAGGGGGCGCCCCCCGCGCACGGTGCGGGCCAGGATCGGGACGTCGGCGCGCACCGCAGCCAGCTCGGCGTCGCTGAAGGGCGCCGCACCCGCGAGGGCGGTGCCGACGTCCGCCAGGAGCGTCATCTCAGGCGCTGGCCGGGACGAAGCGGTCGTAGCCCTCGTTCTCGAGCCGGTCCGCGAGCTCGGGGCCGCCCTGCTCGGCGATCCGGCCGTCGACGAAGACGTGCACGAAGTCGGGCGCGATGTACCGCAGGATCCGGGTGTAGTGCGTGATCAGCAGCACACCCACGTCGCCCGCGGCCTTGACCCGGTTGACGCCCTCGCTGACGACCTTGAGCGCGTCGACGTCCAGCCCGGAGTCGGTCTCGTCCAGGATCGCGAAGCGCGGCTTGAGCAGCTCCATCTGGAGGATCTCGTGGCGCTTCTTCTCGCCACCGCTGAAGCCCTCGTTGACGTTGCGCTCGGCGAACGCGGCGTCCATCCGCAGGTCGGCCATCGCGGACTTGACCTCCTTGACCCAGGTGCGCAGCTTGGGCGCCTCGCCGGTCACCGCGGTCTTGGCGGTGCGCAGGAAGTTCGACACCGTCACGCCGGGCACCTCGACGGGGTACTGCATCGCGAGGAACAGCCCGGCGCGCGCCCGCGCGTCGACGGTCATCGCGAGGACGTCCTCGCCGTCGAGGGTGACGGTGCCCTGGGTGACGGTGTACTTCGGGTGCCCGGCGATCGAGTAGGCCAGGGTCGACTTGCCCGACCCGTTGGGGCCCATGATGGCGTGGGTCTCACCCGAGCGGATCGTCAGGTCGACGCCGCGCAGGATCTCCTTCGTGCCCTGCTCGACGTCGACGCTCACGTGCAGGTCACGGATCTCGAGAGTGGCCATGGGTCAGGACTCCTTGCGGGGGGCGTTGGTGGGTGCCGCGACGTCGACGAAGACGGTGCCGTCGTCGACGGTCACGGTGAACACGTCGATGGGGGTGGTGGCGGGCAGGCTGAGCGGCTGGCCGCTGCGCAGGTCGAACTGCGAGCCGTGCAGCCAGCACTCGACCGTGCAGTCCTCGACCTCGCCCTCGGACAGCGAGACGTTGGCGTGCGAGCAGATGTCGTCGATGGCGTGGATGCTGCCGTCCTCGGCGCGCACGACGGCGACGGCCCGGCCCTCGAGCTCCACCTTGACGGCGCCGACCTCGGGCAGGTCGGCGACCTTGACGGCGGGCAGCAGGCTCATGCGGGCACCTGCTCGCCGGCCGCGCCGTGCAGCATCGCACCGGCCAGCTCGTCCTCGATCGCCGCCATCAGCAGCTCCTGCACGTCGGGGACGCCGATCTGGGCGACGACGTCGGCGAAGAAGCCGCGCACGACCAGGCGCCGGGCCTCGACCTCGGGGATGCCGCGCGCCTGCAGGTAGAACAGCTGCTCGTCGTCGAA